>JARIEV010000120.1 GCA_031127225.1 Gemmatimonadota bacterium
TGCTCGCGGTTGCTCCCGCTCGCGGTCGGCACGCCTGTCTCCGTCTACTGACCAGACCGGGTCGGCTATATTTCCTGTCTGTCGCTCAATCGTCCTTGGGTTGAGCGCCTTTCCAGAAAACGTGACCCAGACATCCAATCTTGCCCATGCTGCCCGGGAGGCTCCCCCCTCCGTGCGGCGCCGCCCCGATCGTCGTCTCGCCCGGATCGCCGTCATGGCGGCCGGGCTTGTGCTGTGCGCCGCACCCGTCGCGCTCGCGCGCCCCGCGGCGTCGCATGCGACGACGGCGTCCCGTCCCGCCAGCACCGCGGGTCGACTGCCGTGGCTTGATTCCCTGAAAGGGCGCAGCCGCAAGCTGCGCGCCCGGTTCGTGAGCCCCGCCCGGGACGCCGGTATTCCGCTGCTACGTGAAATGTTCGGGGACTCCGTGCTCTCCCGCGCCGGCGTGTATCCCGTCGCGGATGCGGCCGAGCGCTTCAGTGTCATTACGATGCGCCCGTTCGCCGACAAGGTGCAGGGGCGGATCGGCAGCTACCGGATCGGCTTCTTCCCGAGTGAGCGGCGCGCGGTCCGCTCCGCGGCCTACCGCAATCCCGACGGATTTCTGGAAGTCACCGCGTCCAATCAGGACACGCCGATCTCCGAGAATTTCCGGCTCCGGGACTTCCTCACGCACGATCAGGCGTCGGTGTGGCCAAAGTATCTGGTGCTGCGCGAGCCGTTGGTGGACAAACTCGAACTCGTCCTCGCGGAGTTGCGGCAGATGGGTATCCCGGCCAGTCGGCTGCGGGTCATGTCGGGTTTCCGCACCCCGCAGTACAACCAGCAGGGCGTGGGGGCGGGCGGACGTGTGCAGGACAGCCGCCACCAGTATGGCGACGCCGCTGATGTGTATGTCGTGAACGGCGAGCGCGACTGGATGAGCGACCTCAATCGCGACGGGCGCGTGGACACGGGCGACGCGAAGGTGCTGGCGCTGGCGGCCGAGCGCGTCGAGCAGGCGCACCCCGACCTGGTCGGTGGCGTGGGCGTGTACAAGGCCAACTCGGCCCACGGTCCCTTCGTCCACATCGATGTGCGCGGGACGCGCGCACGCTGGGGCGCGCTGTGATCCGTCGCCGCACCGCGATTTTGCTGAGCGGGTGTGCCGCGATCACCGCGGTCGTGCTCTATCAGCCGCCCCGCGAACTGCTCGCCGGATCGTCGGCGGAGAGCTCGCGGTTGGCGGTGCCGGTCGTCGAGGCCGGTCCGGACACGCGCGGGGTGAGCGGCGACGTGCAGATGCGGTTCGTGCGGGCCGGTGAGCGCGTGGCGTTCCCGGTGCACGTGAAGGGGAGCGCGCAGGGGTTCCGCTATCAGTGGATCGAAGTGGGCGGCAACAGCTCGGCCGATGTGGAACGGCCGCTGATCGGCGACACGCTGCTGGCTCCGCTCACGCCTGGTTTTTATGAACTCGCGGTAAGCCGCTCCGGCGTGGTCCAGCGGATCACCGAGCCGCGTCTCGCGGTGCTGGTGCCATTCGAGCTTAAGCTGGGCAGTACGCTGAACGGCTACCAGATCGGCCGCTATCCCGCCGAGTGGGGGCACGACGAGCAAGCGGAGCGTCCGGCCGGTTTCGTGGAAGTGCGTGAAGACGACCTCGACCTCCCGCTCACGCGGCACATGAAGGTCCGCGACTTCGTGACGCACGACCGTCAGACCGTGTGGCCGCGCTACGTGGCCGTCGATCCGCGCGTGCTCGACAAAGTCGAGCTCGTGCTGCGCGAACTGGCGCGCCGGCGCGGCGAAGAGCGGATGGACTTCGAGGTCGAGGTGCACAGCGGCTTCCGCACCCCGATCCACAACGCCGGCGTAGAAGGATCGGCGCGCGATTCGCGCCATTTGTACGGGGACGCCGCGGATATCGCGATCGACGCCGACGGGGACGGTACCCTCACGATCTTCGACGCGTACCGGGTGGAGCAGGCCGTGGATTGGGTGGAACGGCTGCACCCAGAGCTCGCCGGCGGGTTGGGCGTGTACAGCAGCCGACGCTTTGCGACGCCATATTGCCACATCGACGCGCGCGGCGAGCGGAAACGCTGGCGCGGCTGAGCCGTAGGGGACCGCGGCCCCGATCCAGCCCTGCCCGCATGGGCGTCCACGCGACGCCGGAGGTTGCATGAATCCGTACGTCCGCGATCGCATCAATCGCAAGCTCGATACGCTCTCTGATGAGCGCCTGTATCAGGTGCTCGACTACGTCGAGTTCCTCGAGTCCAAGTACGCGGAAAAGTCGGCACCCGTGGCCAATGTTTTCACGCGGTTCGCCGAGGGGGTCGAAGACCGCTTGCGTGCCGGTGGGGTGGCCGTGGGCACCGTCGCCGAAACGATGGGTTTTCTGAACAAGGCGATGGGTGTGCTGAACGGCGTGGCGCAGACCACGATGACCGTGGCCGGCGAGGTCGTGACCGCGGCCAAAACCGCGGCTGATCAGGTTGGTGCGCCGCCAGGAGCGCCGCCGGCACCCTCTAGCACGCCACCTGCGCCATCGACCGCGCCGGCCCCGCCGCCGACGACTCCGCCGCCGACGGCAGCGCCCTGACGGCAGCGTGGTGGCCACATTGTCCGACGTGAGATCCTGAACCGAGCGCCACTGGTCGCGCGCTCTTGAGGAAATGCAATGACCGAGGCAGGCGACGATCCACAGGAGAACTCACCGGTTGCTCCGCGGGAGAGCCGTTTCGCACGCATGGCGCGCGAGCGGAAGGCCGACCGGGCCGCCGGACGACCGGAACGTGGCCTGTTTACCGGTCGCGGCCGCCGTTCGCGGACCGCTGATGACCGGGACGAGGCAGCGCCCGACCAGGCCGCCGATGAGGCGCTGGAGGACGAGGCCATGGCGGACGACGCACGGCGCGACCAAGGATGGGATGAGGACGACACTCCGCCCAGCCGCCCGCAGACGGGGATGAAACGGAGCGTGATGCGGGCGATCCGGCAGATCCCCTCGTATCTGCGGCTGATGTTCGGACTGCTGCTGGACGGGCGCGTCTCGAAAGTCGACCGCTTGCTGGTGGTGGCCGCTGCGGCGTATATGGTGTCCCCGCTGGACTTTATCCCCGATCTGATCCCGTTTCTGGGTGAGGTCGACGACGTGTACCTGCTGGTGGTCGCGCTGCAGCGGCTGCTCGAGAACGCCGGTCGGCACGTGTTGCTCGATCACTGGCGCGGGGACCCTGACGACCTCGAGGCGACCAGTTTGTCGACGCTCCTGCGGGCCGCTGGGTTCTTCCTGCCGGCGCGGCTGCGGCGGCGGTTGCGGCGGATGGCGGGACGGCGGTAGCGCGCCCGTCCCGTTCGCCAAACCGCTGGACAGCGCTGGCGGGGTCGTCTACTCTTCAAGATGGCACCCTCGACGACACACCACCCGATGCAGCATGAGCCCGCAGCCGACCCCTCGTCGGCCGGCGGGCTTTCGCGTACTCCCGCGAATCCCGGCCCACGGTCCTCCGCGCGCGTGCGCGAAGACCTCGCCCTGACGTTCGACGACGTCCTGCTCGCGCCGCGCCATTCCACGACGCATCCGCGGGAAGTCAGCATAGCCTCACGCTTCACGCGCGGGATCACGCTGAATGTGCCCCTCGCCTCGGCGGCGATGGACACCGTGACCGAGAGCGAGATGGCGATCGCCATGGCCCGTTTCGGGGCCATCGGGGTGCTGCACAAGAACATGTCGATCGACCGGCAGGCCGCCGAAGTGGACCGCGTCAAGCGCAGCGAAAGCGGGATGATCCTCAACCCGATCACCCTCTCGCCCACCGCATCGCTCCGCGAAGCCGTGGCGCTCATGATGCGCTTCAAGATTTCGGGTGTGCCGATCGTTGATGCCACCGGACTCTTGGTGGGAATCCTCACCAACCGCGACTTGCAGTTCGAGCGCGACCTCGACCGCCCGCTGCGTGACGTGATGACATCCGAGGATCTGGTGATCGCCCCCGTCGGCACCACGCTCGACGAAGCGGAGCGTATTCTCGGGAAGCATCGCATTGAGAAGCTGCCCGTGGTCGATGAGCACGGCGTGCTCAAGGGGCTTATCACCGTGAAGGACATCCACAAGCGCCGCCAGTATCCCGACGCCAACAAGGACATTCACGGTCGCCTGCGGGTGGCAGCCGCCCTCGGGGCCGGCGGCGATTACCTCGATCGCGCCCGCGCGCTGATTCAGGCGGGCGTGGATGTGCTGATCATCGATACGGCGCACGGACACAGCGAAGGGGTGCTGCAGGCCACGGCCAAGGTGCGCGACGCCTTCCCTGAGGTGCAGCTGGTGGCCGGCAACGTGGCCACACGCGCCGGTGCCGCCGCGCTGGTGGAACGCGGGGTCGATGCCGTGAAGGTAGGCGTCGGTCCGGGCTCGATCTGCACCACGCGCGTGGTCACGGGGGTCGGTGTTCCGCAGCTGACCGCCGTGATGGATGCGGTCGAAGGGGCCGGTGACGTGCCCGTGATCGCCGACGGTGGCGTGAAGTATTCGGGGGACATCGTGAAGGCGCTCGCCGCCGGTGCGTCGAGTGTGATGATGGGTTCGATGCTCGCCGGCACCGAGGAGAGCCCGGGGGAGTCGTTCCTGCTGGAGGGGCGCCGTTTCAAGATGATCCGCGGCATGGGCTCGCTCTCGGCCATGCAGGACGGATCGGCCGACCGGTATTTCCAGGACGGCGAGATGTCACCGAAGAAGCTGGTGCCGGAAGGCATCGAAGGACGCGTACCGTACAAGGGTGCGGTGGGCGACGTGATCTTCCAGATGATTGGCGGGCTCCGCAGCGGCATGGGCTACGTGGGGTGTGCCACGATCGAGCAGTTGCGCACCGAGGCGGAGTTCGTGCGGATCACCACCGCCGGGCTACGCGAGTCGCACCCGCACGACGTGACCATCACCCGCGAAGCCCCGAACTACTCGCTCTGACTCACGGCCCACGGCAGACAGCCTGGCCACGCTCCCCCCTCCCGCTCCATCGCTACTCATGGGCATCTGGTCCAAGAAGTCAATCACCGCTCTGCGCGCGGAAGCTGCGAGCACCGACGGTGGTTTGAAGCGCACCTTGGGTGCGCTCAACCTGACGATGCTCGGCATCGGTGCCATCATTGGCGCCGGTATCTTCGTGCTCACGGGAACCGCCGCCGCCAACTTCGCGGGGCCGGCGGTGTCGCTGTCGTTCGTGCTGGCCGGCCTTGCCTGCCTCTTTGCGGGGCTCTGCTACGCCGAGTTCGCGTCGATGATCCCGATCGCCGGCTCGGCCTATACCTATAGCTACGCCACGATGGGTGAAGGCGTGGCCTGGTTCATCGGCTGGAACCTGGTGCTCGAGTACCTGTTTGCCGCCGCCACGGTGGCGGTGGGCTGGTCGGGGTATTTCAGCGCGATGCTGAGCGCGGTCGGGATCCACGTGCCGGCGGCCTTTGCATCGGCGCCGCTCACGGTGGAGAACGGGCATCAGGTGGTCCGCGCCTTCACCTGCGTGGACACGACGACGGGCGGGGTATTGGCGGACGCGGCCACGACGGTGGCCTTCGCCACGCGCGACGCCTGCACCGCGGCGGGCGGTGAGGTCGTGAACGGGCTCATTAACCTGCCGGCCATCCTGCTCATCCTGGCGCTGACCATGCTGCTGGTGCGTGGCGTGCAGGAGTCGGCGACGTTCAACAACATCGTGGTGGCGATCAAGATGGTGATCGTGCTGCTCGTGATCGGCTTTGGCTTCATGTACGTGAACACCGAGAACTGGCATCCGTTCATCCCCGAGCTGGTCACGAACACCGATGGCAGCACCAGGTACGGCATGTCCGGCGTGCTACGCGCCGCGCCGGTAGTGTTCTTCTCGTACATCGGCTTCGACGCTGTCTCCACGGCCGCGCAGGAAGCGAAGAATCCGCAGCGCGACCTGCCCATCGGCATGATCGCTTCGCTGCTCATCTGTACGGTGCTGTACATCCTGATGTCACTGGTGATGACCGGTCTGGCCCCCTACCAAGCGCTCGGTGTGGCGCATCCGGTGTCGGCCGCGCTGGAAGCGGTGCCGCAGCTCAAGTGGCTCGAGTACCTCGTGAACATCGGCGCCGTGGCCGGCTTGTCGTCGGTCGTGTTGGTGATGCTCATGGGCCAGCCGCGCATCTTCTACACGATGTCGCGCGACGGTCTGCTGCCCAAGATTTTTGCGAAGGTGCACCCCAAGTATCAGACGCCGGCCGCCTCCACGTGGATCGTCGGGATCATCGCCATCCTCATCGCCGGCTTCTTTCCGCTCGGACTCCTCGGTGAGCTCGTCTCGGGTGGTACACTGGCGGCCTTTGCCACGGTCTGCATTGGCGTGCTGGTGCTGCGGAAGCGCTCGCCGGAACTCGATCGTCCGTTCCGTACCCCTTGGGTGCCACTTGTACCGATCATGGGTGCCGGCGCGACGCTGTACATGATGTATCAGTTGCCCACGCTCACCTGGACGCTGCTCGGTGTCTGGACCGCGATCGGCATGACGATCTACTTCGTGTACGGCATGGGCAATTCGACGATCGGAAAGCAGGACAAGTCCAGCGGTTCCCGATGAGCGACGGTGTGATGACGGCGTCGTCGACGCGACGCCGCGAGATCGACGCGTGGTTCGGCACCTTGCGCCCCGGGATGACGGTGGCGCTGTCGACGCATATCAATTCCGACGGTGACGGATGCGGGTCGGAGACGGCGCTGGCGCGTCTGCTCGCGCAGCGTGGGATTCACGCGCGGATCGTGAACCCGACCCCATGGCCCGCGATGTTCGCGTTTCTGCTCGGTGACGATGTCGAGGAGGCCAGTGCCCGCGGCGCCGCGGCCCTCGAGGGGGTCGATGCGCTGATCGTGCTGGACATCAACGACATCCGCCGACTCGGACACTTGGCGGACACCGTCCGGTCGCTGACCATACCGATCTCGGTGATCGATCACCATGTGGCCGGCGATGAACCGATCGGCCACATCGCGGTGGCCGACACGGCCGCCTGTGCCACCGGCGAGCTGGTGTTCGACATCGCCATCACGCTCGGCCTCGACATCACCCCGGCCGTCGCACAGTCGCTGTACGCGGCGATCCTGACCGACACGGGAAGCTTCCGTTTCAGTAACACGTCGCCGCGGGCGCACGCGATCGCGGCGGCATTGCTGGCCGCCGGTGTGAACCCGGAGGAGATGTACCGCCGCATCTACGCGCAGGTCAGCGTGGGGCGCCTGCAACTGCTGCGCGAAGCGCTGGCTTCGTTGCAGTCTGAACCCGAACTCGGCTTGTCGTATATCTCGGTGGCCGCGGGGGCTATGGAGCGCTTCGACATTACGAGCGAGGAGCTCGACGGCATCGTGGAGCATCCCCGCTCGATCTCGGGCACGCGGATGGCGATGTTCTTCCGTGACCTTGGGCACGGCAAGGTAAAGGTGTCGTTCCGGAGCACGGGCACCGTGGACGTGCAGCAGTTCGCCCGCCGGTACGGGGGCGGTGGGCACGCCAAGGCGTCGGGGGCGCTGCTCACTGGCGCGCTGGCTGAGGTGCAGGCGCAGGTGGTGGCGGACGCGCGGGCCTTTCTGCACGACGAGCACACCCCGCTGGTGGCCGCCGCGGCCGGCGCGACCGCGTAACGACGTGTGGGGCGGGAGCTTACCTACATCACCTACTGTCGCCGCCGCTGTTTGGCGACCTCGCGCGGCGACCGCGTGGTGGTGGAGAGGCGAAGCACCGACGACGACTCCTCTCCGATGAAGGTCGCGATGAGCCGTCCGTCCGGCGTGATCGCGAGGGCATTCGGCGTGAACGGCAGGTGCCGCGAATACAGATAGGTGCCGTCACCGGCCCGGTAGTAATCGAGCAGCTCATACGGCAGGCGTTTCGTGGCGCCGGCCTCGATGATGACGGTGTCGCCCCGTTGCATCGCTCCGCGTGCGATGGGGGAGACGTCGGTGGTCATCCGCTCCTGGCGCGTTTCCGATCCGGGTGATTTCTCGAGCCGACGGACGGTGCTCGTGACCACCGCTTCCAGCCCCGGCTCTGCGTACAGGAAACGCCGCGCCGCGCCGCCGTCAGACACGCGGTACCAGGCGGGTCCGAAGTACGGGATCACCATCATCGCGGCGTCGTCGCACCCGTCGGCGATGTAGGCCGCGTTCGCAAAACTGGGCGCCTGCCGGAGCGGTGCCGGCACGGGGAGCGAGGTGCGCGTGAGGGTGCGCCCACTGCTGTCGATGGTGGCGATCGCGTTCACCGCCCCGAGCAATTTCACCCGCACGCGCCCCCGTGGCAGCAGGCACATCGCCTCCACGGCGCCGCCGTCCGGGATGCGCGTGGTCCAGAGAAAACGTCCGGCGTCCGAGTAGACAGTGACACGGCTGGTCGCCGCGTCCAGCACCCCGATCAGATCGGGGGTGGTGGCGATGTGAATTGGGCGCTTGAACTCGCCGGGGCCTTCGCCGGTGGCCGACAGGACGAAGCGCTTTGCCCCTGTATTGAGATCGAGGGCGTGCACCTCACGCGTACCGGCGTCGAACACGACCGCCAGCGTCCGCGTGACCGCCACTTCCCGCGGCTCGACAAAGAGGTCCGGTTCCTTGGCGCTGCCTCGGATCCAGTCCCGGATGTAAAACGAGTCGGTGGGGAAGTGGCGCGCCACGGGACCGCGTTGCGCCGACAGCGGCGGTGCGGCGGAAAGGGAGGCCGACAGCAGCGCGGCAACGGCAACCTGCGACACGCGGGCGGGGAGACGCATTTACAGTTCCTCGATCCAGGTGAGACCTTCGACGATCCGGCGGAGGCCGGCGACTTCGCGTGATGAGCGGGGGCTTTGTGTGGCGAGTCGCACCCGCCCTTCCAGATCCAGCACGAGCAGCGCTGGCGTACTGGTGT
This sequence comes from Gemmatimonadota bacterium, assembly GCA_031127225.1. Lineage (GTDB taxonomy): Bacteria > Gemmatimonadota > Gemmatimonadetes > Gemmatimonadales > Gemmatimonadaceae > Gemmatimonas. The sequence goes on from JARIEV010000120.1 coordinate 8,898, forward strand.
GGCCCAGCGCCGCGAACTGCTGCACCACGTGGCGCGGTGCGGGGCGCAGGGGAATCATGGACGTCCAAGCCGGTAGCGCCGACCGGATGGCCGTGGAGTCGGCGAGCGGGCCGACGTACCACATGACAGCCAGGCGGAGCCGTGCCCGCGTGGATCCACGGTGCAGCAGGTGCAGCATGCGCAGGTTGCCGGAGCAATCGCGCAGTTGCAGCAGCACGGCGGCCTGCACGGCTGGCGGTCTGGCTGGCTGCGCCGAGGGTTGTTTGGGGGACCCCTGCGCGAATGACGCGGCATAGGGGCGGAGCGCCTCCGGCAGGGTGCGCGACGGATGCGCCCGCACGGCGTCGTACCCGACGCCGGCGAGCGACACCACCAGCCCCGCGCTGACCCAATGCCACACGCTCGGGGCACGCGTACTCACGTCTCGCAGAGCGCGATCTCCTCGTCGGCGTCACTCGACGTCCCGCTCTTGGTCTCGCTGCAGGTGGGGTACGGTCCCGCGGGCGCCGTGGTCGTGGTGGTATTCCGGTCCTTGTACAGCGTCTTGTATCCCGTGGTGCAGTTCGTCGAGGTGAACGTGAAGCCACCGTTCTGCAGCAGCAGGTTCAGGTTGAAGCTGATCGTCGTCTCGCACTTGGTGATCGGCTCGGAGCCGCAGGGCGTCAGTACGCCCATGCCACAGCTGGTGGCCGTGACCGTCGTGGTCTGCGCCCGTGCGCGCGCCACATCGACCGTGGCCACGGTGAACAGCAACGCGAACACGCCGAAGGCGGCGCGGGGAATGGTCATCATCATGACAAACCTCGGGATCTATCCGTGAAGTGGCGCGCCGCGGAGTGCGTCGCACCGGTCGCCGCGGCCCGGATCCGCGCGACGGAGCCACCATATCGCTCCCGCGTCAGCGCACTGTCATCCGATTGCTGCCGGCATGACCATTCCACCGCCGGAAGCCGGCAGCCCCGCTTGGTGCGCTCCGCCAAGGCGCCTACTTTTCGGGACGTAGTCACCCCGACAACCCGACTCTCCAATGCAGCCTCTCATGGAGCGGATCACCGGCGCCCTCGCCGCGGTCCGCAACTCCCGTACCGGCGCCGATGTCCTGGCCGCCGACATGGTGCGGGATATCGCCACCACCGTGGACGGCAAGGTGCGTCTCACGCTCCTGCTCGCCGCCGATGACGACGCCACCCTCGTGCGTGACGTCCGCCAGGCCATCGAGGCGCTCGCGGGCGTCTCCGATGTCCGCGTTGATGTGCGCGACCCCGCGCAAACCGAACCCACGCCGGCGCGCCGCGCGCCGACGGCTGCACCGCAACCCATGAACCCGCCGCAAGCTCCTGCCACCGGGGGGATGGGACGCGCCCTCCCCGTCATGGATGCCGCCCCCAAGGCGCCGCCCAAGGTCCCGGAGCCGGTAGCCTATCCGCAGCTCGGGCGCATCATTGCCGTGTCGTCGGGCAAGGGCGGCGTGGGCAAGAGCACCGTGGCCGTGAACATCGCCGTGGCACTCGCCAAGATGGGCAAGCGCGTCGGCATCATGGACGCCGACATCTACGGCCCCAATCTGCCGCTCATGCTCGGCGTCGATGCCGCGCCCGCGGTGAAGGATGAAAAAATCATCCCGCTCGAGGCCTACGGCATCAAAGTGATGTCGATCGGCTTCCTGATCGAAAAGGAACAGCCGGCCATCTGGCGCGGCCCGATCGTGATGAAGATCCTCACGCAGTTCCTGAAAGACGTGGCGTGGGGACAGCTCGACTACTTCCTGGTCGACATGCCGCCCGGCACCGGCGACGCGCAGCTCTCGCTGGTGCAGGCGACTCAGGTGCATGGCGCCGTGATCGTAACCACGCCGCAGCAGGTGTCGGTGGGTGACGCGCTCCGCGGCGTGAAGATGTTCGAGCGCACCGCCGTGCCTGTGCTCGGTATCGTGGAAAACATGTCGTACTTCGAGAACCCCGAGACCGGCAAGCCGATCGCCGTGTTCGGCACCGGTGGCGGCGCGCGGTTGGCCGAAGTGTGCAACCTGCCGCTCATCGGACAGGTGCCCCTCGATCCGCGCATTCAGGAGGGTGGCGACACCGGTCGTCCGATCGTCGACGCCGAGCCGACGTCGCGCGCCGCGAAGGAACTGGAAGCGATCGCCCAGCGGGTCGTGGAGCGCCTTGTCGGTATTTACGGCGCGTAGGCGAACCGTGAACGACACCACCGCGACGACTCAGCGCGCATACGATGCACTGCTTGCCGGCATGACGCCGGCCGAGCGGCTGCAGCGCATGTTATCGCTGACGTGCCTTGCCCGAAATCTCGCGTGGGCGGGAGCCGAGCGCGCGGTGGGGCACTTGGGTCGGCCGAAGGTGGTGGAGCGGTTTTTCCTTCAGCTCTATGGGCCGGACGTCGTGGTGCCGCCACGCGTGCTCGCTGCGGCGGCCGAAGCATCGGCGGTCCCACATGGGTTGTGACAGCCTGTGACTGCAGATCCTGCTGACCTCTCGCTCGTCATTGAACGGATTGTGGCCGCGTTCCGTACG
>JARIEV010000121.1 GCA_031127225.1 Gemmatimonadota bacterium
GCGCTGGACGCGGCGCTGCACGTTGAAGCCCCACGAGGTGAGGCCGCTCGCGAACTGCAGGCTGCGAATGGGGATCACGATTTCGACCGACCACCCGGTGGCCGTGCGCACCGTGGCCGCATCCCACACGGCGTCCCAGTTGGCGTTCTCGCCGTCGCCCGCCACCAACGCATCGTAGCGCGCACCGTTCGGATTCACGGCGAACACATAGCCCGAACGACCATCCAGGTAGGTGTCGAGCACGAGCTTCACATGATCTTCGTTGGCGAGCGAGTTGTCCCGCTCGCGCGCGAAGCTCACGATGCCGTCGGGATTGGGATCGTCGGCCCGCACCCCGATCACGAGGCGGTCGGCATCGGCGAGCACGCGTACCACGGTGCGTCCCGCTGGCGCACGGCCGGCCACTGGTTCGATCTCGGTGAGCGCGCCGATGGAGTCGGCCGCCGCCCACATCGCTTCATCTATGCGCCCATCGAGGCGGAACCCACTCATGAGTGGTGCCGACCGTAGCGTCGGCGGTGCCTGCGCCTGCAGCGAGCCCGCCGCGAGCAACCCGGCGGTCATGGCACCAACGGCCACGCGCTTCCCGACAATGATGGGGCAAATGCGCATGGGCTTGTGGGCTGATGGATGGCTACGAGGCGGCCGGCCTCCCGCCCGTGCGCAGGAACTCGGCGAACTCCTCGGGCAGCCCCGCGTCGATCACACACCGCGCGGCCGCCTCCACATCATACGCAACACGCACGAACTCCACACGGGGTTCGACCTCTCCGAGTTCGAGCCGCACATAGCCCGCGCGCCAATCACCGTCTTTCGGGCGTCCCACGCTGCCGGTGTTGATGAAGTGCATCCCATCCACCACCCGATGCCACGGCTTGTGCGTGTGACCGAACGCGATGGCGTCACCGGACTTGAGCCCCACCATGGCCGCCATCTTGACGCAGAACTCGTCGCTGCGGTCTTCGGTCCAATACACCGTATTGAGCGTCGGCGTCCCGTGCACGAGCACCAGCCGCGGGCCACTCGCGTGCCCTCCGAGCGGGCGCACGTCGAGCGAGAAGGGTAAGGCCGCTAGATCGCGCACGGTCTCGGCCGATACCGCGCCGAGCGTGTACGTGTAGCTGATGTGCGCCAGCTCTTCCTGCCTCGGCGTTTCACTCTTGCAGCCGCAATGCTTGTACGCGGTGGCTACGGTGGAGTCGTAGTTCCCCGCGATGCCCATGATGCCACGTTCGCAAAGTCGCGCCACGACCTCGTTGGGAAACGCCGAATACCCCACCAGATCACCCGCGTGGTAGATCGCATCCACGTCGCCACGCGCATGGATATCGGCCAGTACGGCATCGAGCGCGTGGAGATTGGCGTGAATGTCGGAGATCAGGGCGTAGCGCATCACGACGTCACCTCAGGGAAGTAACGGCGCCGCGCCCACAACGAGGCATACACCAGTCCCACCAAGGCCGGCACTTCGATGAGTGGACCGATCACCGCCGCCAGCGCCTCACCCGACGCAATACCGAACGTGGCCACCGCCACCGCGATGGCCAGTTCGAAGTTGTTGCCCGCCGCCGTGAACGACAGCGACGCCGTGGACTCGTAATCGAAGCCCAGACGGCGTGAGAGCCAGAACGCGACGCCGAACATGACCGCGAAGTACACCAGCATCGGAATCGCAATGCGCACCACATCGAGCGGCAACGACAAAATGCGATTGCCCTGCATCGCGAACATCAGCACGATCGTGTAGAGCAAGCCCAGCAACGCGGTGGGTCCGAACTTTGGCATGAACACCGTGTCGTACCACACGCTGCCCTTCCGCGCCACGAGCGTCTTTCGCGTGAGATACCCCGCCACCAGCGGCACGCCGAGGAAGATCGCGACACTCGTGGCGATCTGGCTCATCGACACATTCAGCGCCGTGGTATCGGCGCCGAACCATCCCGGCACCACGGTGAGGAAGAGCCAGCCGAGTACGGAGTACGTGAGAATCTGGAAGACCGAGTTGAGTGCCACGAGCACCGCGGCGAGTTCACCAGATCCGCAGGCGAGCGAGTTCCAGATCAACACCATCGCGATACAGCGGGCGAGCCCGATCAGCACGAGCCCGTTGCGATACGCCGGCAAGTCGGGGAGAAAGATCCACGCCAATGCCAGCATGAGGATCGGGCCGATCACCCAATTCAACAGCAGGGACGTGCCGAGCAGTTTGGTGTCACCGAGATGCGCGCCGATGGTTTCGTATTTCACCTTGGCCAGCACCGGGTACATCATCCACAGCAGGCCGACCGCGATCGGCACCGACACACCGGCCAACTTCACACGGTCGAGCGCGGCGCCCAGATCGGGATAGAGGCGTCCGAGCAGCAGTCCGATCGCCATCGCGGCGAAGATCCACACTGGCAGGAAGCGATCCAGCGTGGAGAGGCGGGTGAGGATGGGCGCATCGGCGGTTTGCAGGGGGGCAGCCGCGGCGGGAGTTCTCGACGAGGACGGCATCAGCACGGCACCTGTGCCCGCTCGCGCACGCGAATCGTGGCGGACGCGCGTTCCGCATCCAGTGAGGGGACGCCCGTGAAGCACCCCCGCACGCAGGCGATCAGGTTGCGATGCACCGCATTGGCCGGTTCGGCCAGTCGATAGTGCGCGAATTTCCACTCGCGCGTGGCCTCCACCAGGCGCATCCGGCGCAGGTAGGCGAGGTGCCGCGACACGGCCGGCTGGGCGATCCCGAGCAACTCCACCAAGTCGCACACGCAGAGCTCCCCAGCCGCCAGGGCGTTCAGGACACGAAGTCGCGTGGGGTCGGCGAACCCCTTGAACAGGGCGTCGAGGTCATCGAGCTCAACGGGCGGAGTCTGGGACAGCGGATCGTCCAGCGAGATGGCGCAGGCAGTCATGCGGCACGCAGCGGAAGGTGTGAGCAACATCATATGCGGATAGGCACATGATAAATGCCTATCCGCATATGATATGTCAAACGCTTCCGTCTATCCGGTGCGAAAACACAAACGGCGACCGCATCGTCCTTCCGATGCGGTCGCCGTTGTTGTAGTGGGCCTTGTAGGAGTTGAACCTACGACCTCACGCTTATCAGGCCCAGTTGTGGTGGTTTTTGATTTCTTACAACGCTTGCTGCGCTGACGTGACCCCCGAAACCTGATCCTTGTATTATGTCCGTCCTCACCAAGAGGACGAATGCGACTTGCGGCGTCGGGAAATTCTGCGGCCGTTCAGCCGGCCAGAGTCTGGCCTCCTCCGCCGGGGTCAGTTTCAAAGGGTCACTGTGTCTGCGACCATGCGCGCGCGGTGGGCCACGGAATCCGATCTCGAAGTGTACTTGTTTGATGTCTTCGTCGATCCAGCGGCACGCGGCCGAAACCTGGCGCCACACGTTCACGCTGCGCCGCTACCGGTACGGGGCCTAGTCGAGGCCGCCGGATAGGCAGCGGGACGACGGGGCATCAGGGACTCCTCTTGTCACACGGCGATGGCGGCTCCACCGAAACGGGGCAAGTTCCGTGTGCAGAGGGACATCTCGCCTGCCGACGATCGCGCCACGGCGGTAGATTGTTCACATGTCGACCGCTCGCCGCAACATGACCATTCGTGTGGTGTCGCTCCACAGTCCGGAAGCAGGTGATAGCGTGGTGGCTGGTACGCCGTCCGAGCGTGTGGCATTGGTGGCGGTGCTCAGCGCCGATCTCTGGGCTCACACGCGCGCGCCGCTGCCCGTTTATGAACGGGCCGCGATGCCGGTGACGGTCGTGACGCGCTCGGCGAACCGCCGGTAGCCGGGCGTGGTCGAGGACTTCCGGGATTTGCTCGCCGAGTTGCGTCGCGCCGAGGCGCGTTTCCTCGTGGTGGGCGCGCACGCCCTCGCGGCCCATGGCATACCACGAGCGACGGTCGACCTCGACGTGTGGATCGACGCGTCCCCGGAGAATGTGCGTCGCGTCTGGGCGGCGCTGGCCGCGTTCGGTGCACCGCTTTCCGCACTGAAGATCACAGAGGCCGATCTTACACGCCCAGATACCGTCGCGCAGTTTGGGCTCCCCCCGTGGCGCATCGACATCCTGACGGGGATCAGCGGTGTGACCTTCGACGAGGCGTGGCCTGAGCGGATCGAAGCTGACTTCGAAGACGTGTCGGTCCCGTTCATCGGTCGCGCCGCCTTCGTCCGCAACAAGCGAGCGAGTGGCCGCCTCAAGGATCTCGCCGATATCGAGTCGCTCGACGGTGAGTGACGCGGCCCGGGACTCCGCCCGCCGAACCGCCGCCCTCGGCGACCGCGGCGGAGTTCCCGAAAAAGCGCAAACGCCGGGAATGCAGTAAAGCGTGACAGGCGGCGAGTAAGTCTACCCCAGCGGCCATTCCACTGGCCATCGCAAATGCTCACCCGCTATCCACGTTCCCACAATTGGATTGGCGTGACCCCGAACCCTGATCCAACCATTCTGTCAGTCGTTGGGGTGCAGACCAGCACCTCACCCGTTTTGTGTTACCCGTTGTGTTACTGAAATGCAAACGAGCAGGGAAATGCTCCATCGCGGACGCACACGTGGTGCACAATACAAAACGGTTGCCGCATCGTAAGTCACGACGCAGCAACCGCATACACAAACGGCGACCGCATCGTTGCTCCGATGCGGTCGCCGTTGTTGTAGTGGGCCTTGTAGGAGTTGAACCTACGACCTCACGCTTATCAGGCGTGCGCTCTAACCACCTGAGCTAAAGGCCCGTTGGAGAAGCCAACCGACGCCCGTAACACGAGCGACTGCGACGACTCCTCCAGAGCCGCATAATGTATCCCGGCTATCTACCGGGGGCAAGTGCAGACGCCGTCAGGCGTCCGACTCGTCATCGTCCAGCGAGTCGACGTCGTAGTCCAGATCCTCGTCGTCGTCCTCGTCATCATCGTCGTCTTCGTCATCATCGTCGTCGTCATCATCATCGTCATCCTCGTCATCGTCGTCGTCGAAGTCGAGATCATCCTCGTCCTCATCGTCGTCGTCGTCGAGATCGTCGTCGAGATCTTCGTCGTCGAAATCATCATCGTCGGCAGCGAGCGCGAAAACCGACAACGGCACCTTCTCTTCGAGCGCGTCCAGCGACGACGACCCGAACAGCTCCAACATGGGACGATTCTCCTGCGAGTGGTGATGGTGTTCCGCGTGCCTTCAGCGAACCGCCGAACGACAACGCGGAGTGGGTGACGCCGAGGACGGGGAGTATCAGCAGGGGCGCGCTGTCGCGCAACCCGAAAATGCGCCGGTCGTGACAAAAAAATGCACGGTCGGAGCAGGCGGTCCACCGTGTGGACCAGCTGCCCCGACCGTGCATGTCCTGATGGCTCAGGCCGAGGTGCGTTCCCGCTTGATTTCGCGGCTGGTGCGCTTGCGATCGCTGGTGGACAGCAACCGCTTACGCAGCCGGATGTTGAGCGGGGTGATCTCGATGAGTTCGTCGTCTTCGATGTACTCGAGCGCGCTTTCGAGGGTGATTTCCCGGGGCGGCTCGAGCGTGATGTTTTCGTCGGTCGACTTGGTACGGATGTTCGAGAGCTTCTTTTCCTTGGTCGGGTTCACGTCCATGTCGCCCGGACGCGAGTTCTCACCGATCAGCATGCCCTCGTACACCGCGTCGCCCGGCGTCACGAACAGCGTGGAGCGCTCCTGCAGGCTGAACAGCGCGAACGCAATGATGGTGCCGTTTTCCATGGACACCAGCACGCCGCGCGAACGGCCCGACAGCGGACCCGCCCACGGCCCGTACTCGAGGAACCGGTGGTGCATGATGCCCGTGCCGCGCGTGTCCGTGAGGAACTCGCTGCGGTAGCCGAACAGGCCACGCGCCGGCACGCGATACAGCAGGCGCACCAACCCCTGACCCGGGTTCTTCATCTCGATCATTTCGGCTTTACGGGGGCCGAGCTTCTCGATCACGGTGCCGAGGTATTCCTCGGGCACGTCGATCGCGAGCTCTTCGAACGGCTCGAGCTTCTGGCCGTTCTCGTCGGTGCGCAGAATGACCTTGGGACGCGACACCTGAAACTCGAAGCCTTCGCGACGCATCGTCTCCATGAGAATGGAGAGGTGCAATTCACCGCGGCCGGACACGCTCCACGCGTCGGTGGTGTCGCTGTCTTCGACCCGCAGGGCCACGTTGCGCTCGAGCTCCTTATACAGGCGCTCACGCAGCTGGCGCGACGTGACGAACTTGCCGTCCTTGCCGGCGAACGGTGAGTTGTTCACCACGAAGTCCACGCTGATCGTGGGCGATTCCACGCTGATGCCGGGGAGCGGCTCCTGATGGTCGGGATCGGTCAGCGTGCTGCCGATATCGACATCTTCGAAGCCGGCCAGCAGCACGATCTCGCCCGCCGAGGCTTCCGGGATTTCCACGCGCTCGAGCCCTTCGTAACCGTACAGCTTGGACACGCGCCCGCGCTGAATCGGCTTGTCGCTCTCGAACGGCAGCAGCGTGACCGAATCACCGAGGTGAACGACACCGCGCTCGACGCGGCCGATCGCCATCCGGCCCAGATAGGCCGAGTACTCGATCGTGGACACGAGCATCTGGAACTTGCCTTCGGAGTCGGACGGCGGCGGCGGCACGGTGTCCACGATCGTCTGGTACAACGGCTGCAGATCGACCGGGGTGACATCCATGTCCATCGTGGCGTAGCCCTGCTTAGCGCTGGCATACACCACCGGCGCATTCAGCTGCTCTTCCGTGGCTTCGAGTTCAATGAACAGCGACAGCACTTCGTCGTGCACGCGCAGCGGATCGGCGCCGGGGCGGTCGATCTTGTTGATGACGATGATCGGGGTGCGACCGAGTTCGAGCGCCTTGCGGAGCACGAAGCGGGTCTGCGGCATCGGCCCGTCGAACGCGTCCACGACGAGCAACACGCCTTCGACCATGCGCAGGATGCGCTCCACCTCGCCACCGAAATCGGCGTGGCCCGGCGTGTCGACGATGTTGATCTTCGTGTCGTTCCAGCGGATCGACGTATTTTTGGCGAGGATGGTGATGCCGCGCTCTTTTTCGAGCGGGTTGGAATCCATCACGCGTTCTTCGACGACCTGATTTTCGCGGAAGGCTCCAGCCTGGCGGAGCATCTTGTCGACGAGGGTGGTCTTCCCGTGGTCGACGTGCGCGATGATGGCGACGTTGCGAATCTGCATAGCCTTAAAAGTTAGTGGGGCCATGCACTTACAGACAATGGGGGCGGCGTCGCCCCCCCCGCCTGTGACGCGGGCGTGACTCAGCCGGTGCGCGTCACCCGGCGCGCCACCAGCTCCACCGCCAACCGCATGGCCGCCACCAGACTCTCGGCGCTGGCCACTCCCTGCCCCGCGATATCCAGCGCGGTGCCGTGATCGGGGCTGGTGCGCACGAAGGGCAGCCCCAGCGTGACGTTCACGGCGCTCCCGAAGCTCGCGACCTTGATCGCCGTCATCCCCACATCGTGGTACGGCGCGATCACCGCGTCGAATTCGCCCCGCATGGCGCGCACGAACACGGTGTCGGCCGGATATGGCCCCGCCACGCCGGCCTCACGGGCCACCGGCGCCAGCAGGTCGTCGTCCTCACGGCCGAACCGTCCGCTGTCCCCAGCGTGCGGATTCAGGGCGCACAGCGCCAGCCGGGGCGCCGCGATCCCGAAATCGCGCTGCAACCCCGCACGGGTGGCATGAGCCGCTTGCAACAGCGCCTCGCGGGTGACCGCCGCAGGGACATCACGCAGCGGGATGTGCGTCGTGGCCAGCACCACGCGCAACCGGTCGGAGGCCAGCATCATCGTGGCCGGCACGCCCGCCAGGTCGGCCAGCATCTCGGTGTGCCCCGGGAAATCAAAGCCGCCTGCCTGCAGCGCGGCTTTGTCGAGCGGCGCCGTCACGAGGCCGTCCACCTCGCCCGCCAGCGCCATCCGGGCGCCCCGCTCCACGGCCAGCCCGGCCAGCTGTCCGGCACGGGCCGCGTCGGCGGCCGGCGCCCCCGTCGGTGCCCAGTCGCCCACCGACTCATCCACCGGCACCGAAGTGCCGCTGGGGCCGATCACATACCACGAAGCGCCCAGTGCCGCGATCCGCGGGTCACTGAGCGCCTTGGCGGCGATCTCCGGGCCAATGCCGCGGGGATCGCCCAGAGTAAGCGCGAGACGGATCACGACCGCCGCCTTACGGCGTGACCGACTGCTTCACGGGATCGTAGCGCACCGACACGTAGGTCTGCTTCTTGAGCGAGTCGATGAGGCGCCGCATGCTGCGCTCCTCCGACAGCTGCGAGCGCAGCCGCTCGCGCACTTCCTTGAGCGTGTACTCTCCGGCTTCATCAAGGAACGTGACCTGGGCCACGATGAACTTGCTCACCCCGGCCGCTGGATCGGGCATCGGGAAGGGATCGATGATGTCGTTGAGCGTCTTCCCTTCCAACGCGTTCCGGTACGGCTCCGGCAGTTCGCTGCGCGGGTACTCCGGAATGGTCTTGTCCTCGCCGCCCGCATCATCGTGGAACTTCACGCTGAGTGAATCGAAGCTGCCACCCGCACGCCACGCCGCCGCCACGCTGTCGGCCAGCAGTCGCGCCCGCGTTTCGTCGCTGGTATCCACGGTGGGACGGATCAGGATGTGCCGCGCTTTCACTTCAGCCGGCTGCACCCGGTCCACCCGAATGATGTGGAAGCCGAACGCGGTTTCTACGACTGGGCTGATGATGCCGGGGTTGAGTGCGAACATCATGCGGTCGAACTCGGGCACCATACGTCCGCGACGATTCCAGCCGAGGTCACCACCAAGCTCCTTGGTGCCGTCCATCGACTCCTTCTTCGCGATGTTCTCGAAGTCCTCCGGGTGCACGTCGAGCGCGGCGCGCAGCGAGTCGATCTTGGCCCGCGCGCGCTTCTTCGACGCCTCCGACGGCTTGGTGGCGATGACCACCTGCCGCAGCCCCACGCGCGCTTCCTTGCGCGGCAGCTTGGCGCGGTTGGCCTCGAACGCTTCGGTGATCTCCGCTTCGGTCACGTTGATCGCGGTCATCTTGCCGTCGCGCTTGAGCTTGCCCACCACTTCCTGCTGCAGGTTGCGCCGCTTGAGCTGATCGGACTGCAACTTGCGCCACTCGTCAATCGACCCGAAGCCGGCATCCTTGAGCGCGTTCTTGAACTCGCTTTCGGTCTTGAACTGCGAGCGGATCTGCTTCTCGTTGTCGTCCACCGAACGCTGCAGCTCGTTCTCGTTGGCCTCGACTTTAAGCTCCTTGGCCTTCTGCACCAACAGCTCGGCCTCGACCAGCTGCTGCAGAATCTCGGTCTCGAGCTTGGCGAGCTCCTCGGCGGAGTTGACCTTGGCGCCCGCGGAACGGGCCGAGTTCACCGCCGCCAGCACCTCAGACACGAGAACGACCTGATCACCGACTACCGCCGCGATGGCGTCGACGGGCACCCCCTTGGGAGGCTGCACGCTGTCGGCGGCAACCTTCGGCGCGGGCTTGGGCGCGTCCTGCGCCAGCGAAACCGACAACGGCGCCGCGAAGATCGCGGCGCCGGTCAGGAGAGGAAGCAGTCTGGGCATCATCCCGTAAAGTACCCGGTTCAACGACCCGGGGTTCGGTAAAAGAGGGCGGGCTTACTTCTTGGTCGTGTCGGGAACCGGGGCAGCCGCGCCCGGCGCCGCCGGCGCACCCTGACCAGCCTTGAGCGAATCGGCCGTGGCGCGCACGGTCTTCGCCTTCTCGATCACCTTGTCGAGTCCGGCGTCGTTGATGCCGAAGTCGTATTTCTTCTGCAGCGCTCGGGCCACCGGGTACGGCACGTCCACGAACGGCACTTCGTTCTTGATCAGCTTGTCGAAGAACGCCTCGATCCGGGCCGCCGCGATCTTGGCCTTGTCACCACCGGCCTTCGCGCTGTCGGCGAGCTTGTTCGGCTCCACGGCCAGCGACGTCCACGTCTGCGTGACGGCGTTCTTGAAGTTCAGGTACAGGTTGGACAGTTCAGCGGTGTCGAGCTGCGCCTTGGCGCTGTCGGCCTGTCCCAGCACCAGCTCGTTCCGCACGATCTGGCGCACGAACTTCTCCACCAGCGTATCCGGCGCGTTCAGGAGCTGCGGACGGATCTGCGAGTTGGGCGGGTACGCCGCCACCCAGTCAGCGAACTCGGCCGCCGTGAGCGAGCCGCTCTTGTACGTGGCCAGCTTGTCATTGTCCTTCGCGTAGCCCAGCGGGTTGCGCGCAATGGCCTTGGCCTTCACCGCCACGCCCGACACCAACTCGACCTTGTTCGACGACTCGACCTTGGCCAGATAGGTGCTCTCGGCGATCTGCACGTTCCGCTGCTTGGCCATCGGCGCGAACTTCTCGGCGACGTCGGCATACGGCGAGCGGTAGATCACGTGGTAGCCGAACGACGTGGCGCACACCGGCGAGATCTCGCCCGGCTTGATCGCGATCACGCACTTCTCGAACTCCGGCACCATCATGCCGCGGCCGAACAGGCCGAGGTCACCGCCGCGCTCGCCCGCGCCCGGCTCGTCGCTCTTGGCGGCCAGCTTGGCGAAGTTGGCCGGCGTGGCCTCGGCACGGATGCCTTCGGCCTTCTTCATGGCGGCCGCCTTCTGCTCCGGCGTGGCGTTGGCCTCGACCTTCACCAGAATGTGGCGGGCGGCGAACGCTTCGCCGTTCATGTAGCGCTGCTCGTCCGGTCCGGGCGTGAGCGTGTCCCACCCCTTCGAGACGTTGTCATAGAACTTCTTGACGCGGATGTTGTCGATGTTCGACCACAGCGCCTCGTCCATGGTCTTCTTGTCGGCCATGGAATCCCCCTTGGCCGCCGAGAGTCCCACGAGCTGGTAGTTGACCCAGAGCTCGGCGATGGAGCGCGCGACATCCTTTTCGAGCGGCGCCTGCGAGGTGCCCAGGATGTCCGCCAGACGCGTCACGGAGAGCTGCTGGTCACCGGCCGTGGCGGCCACATCCGGGTTGGAGGCGGCGCCACAGGCCACGGCGAACGCGACAGCAGCGAGCACGGACAAACGATACGATTTCATCAGGTGGAACTCCGGCACCGGAGTGAAGAGAAGTGGTGGTGTGACCCCGGCGACAACCGGTCGGTTGTCATCAGGGAGCGAGGGCACGCAACGCGCGCACCAGGCCCTCGAGCATTTCCGCCCCGCCCAACCGCGTCAGCTTGAGCGCCAACGGCTGTGTCCGACGGACATCCACCTGGAACTGGACGCCGTGGAATGCCGCCGACAGACCCTTGAGGCGGGTAACTGCATCAGACCTGAAACTAACACGGGCTTCAGAGGCCCGCACAAGCACCCCCTCCACCCCCAGCGCGGCCCCCAGCACCCGCAGCAGGGCACTCCCGACCAGCGCCTGCGCCGCGGCCGGCATCGGGCCGAAGCGGTCGCGCACCTCCGCCT
>JARIEV010000122.1 GCA_031127225.1 Gemmatimonadota bacterium
GTACACGACGGCTCTCTCATTGGTCACAAATTTTACCTACGTTTTATGTCCACATCCGCGATCGCGCGGTATCACGAAGCGTTGCAGGACCGCGCCATCGCGCAGGCCAGCGCCGAGGTCCTGGATCGACAGCTCCGGCATGACGGGCTCTTCTTTGGGGAGCGCCCGTTGTGCAGCGTCCTGCGCCCGCGCTTCCTCAGCCTCGGCCAGTACAAGCAGCTGGCCGCCGCCTGCGCCCTGGTCGGTTCGGCCTTCGAAAAGGTCCGCGTGGCCGCCATGGCGGACTCGGCCTTACGCGCCCAGTTCGGGCTGACGGCCTGGGAAGAGCAGCTGATCCACGCCGCCCCCGGCTTCGATGTCGCCAGCCCCACCTCGCGCCTCGATGCCTTTTTCGCGGAAGGGGAGGGCGGGCTCAAGTTCACCGAGTACAACGCGGAGACGCCGGCGGGCGCGGCGTACAACGACGCCCTGTCACGCGCCTTCCTGTCGTTGCCGGTGATGCACGAGTTCAGCCGGACGCACATCGCGGTGCCGCTGCCCGCGGCGCCGTCGGTCGTGCACGTGCTGCTCAACGCCTACTACCGTTGGCGTGGCGTCCGCGAGGCGCCCACCGTCTGCATCCTCGATTGGACAGAGGTGCCCACCTACAGCGAGTTCGTGCTCTTCGAGCGGGAGTTCCGGGCGCTGGGGATCGATGCGTTCATCGGTGATCCGCGCGATGCGGAGTACATCGACGGCCGGCTCCTGATCGGCGGTCGGCATGTCACGCTGATCTACAAGCGGGTGCTGATCGATGAGCTGGTAAGCCGAGCGGGGGTGGATTCGCCGGTGATCCGGGCTGTGCGGGAAGGTGCGGTGTGTATGGTTAATCCCCTGCGCTGCAAGATGTTGCACAAGAAGGCCTCACTTGCCGTGTTAAGTGATGAGCGGCAAGCCCCGTTACTGTCGGCCGAGGAGCGGGCTGCCGTATCGGCGCACATTCCGTGGACACGGGTGGTGGAGGCGCGACATACGCAGCATGGCGCCAGTCGTGTCGATCTGCTCGAATTCACCGCGGCCAACCGGGCGTCGCTGGTGCTCAAGCCCAACGACGAATACGGTGGCAAGGGGATCGTGCTGGGGTGGACGGTGGACGATGCCACGTGGGCGGCGGCGATCCAGACCGCCCTTGGCGAGCCGTATATCGTGCAGGAGCGCGTCGTCGTGCCCAGTGAGCCGTGGCCCGAATGGTCCGGCGGCGCGTTGCACATCGGCGACCGGATGCTGGATACCGCCCCATTTCTGGCCGACGGCGTCACCATGTCTGGCTGTCTGACCCGGATCGCGACCGATCCGCTGCTCAATGTCACCGCCGGTGGTGGCTCGAACGTCCCAACTTTTCTCGTGGAAGCACGCTGATGTCTTCGTTTACGCGCCCGGTGATCGGGCTGACCACCCAGACGCTGCACTCGATCGACGGCATCCCGCCGGGGCTGCCGTCCTCGTGGGTGATGAACCAGCGCTACTTCCTGGCCGCCACCATGGTGGGCGCTGTGCCGTGGATGATCCCCTTGCTCGACGACGATCTGCTGACGCTCCGGGAGATCTACGAGCGACTGGATGGGCTGCTGATTCCGGGCGGGGTGGACATGAATCCTGCCGAGTACGGCGAGGCGGTCCTCCCGGAATGTGGAAATCTCGACCCCGCCCGCGACCGCGTGGAACTGCAGCTGGTGCGCTGGGCGATCGCCGACGGCAAGCCGGTGCTGGGGTTGTGCCGCGGGTTGCAGGTGATCAACGTGGCGTCGGGCGGTACCCTCTGGCAGGACCTGGCATCACAAAATCCGGCGTTCAACAAACACGACTTTTTTCCAACCGCGGGGTTCGAGCGCGACCACCTCGCGCACGATGTGGATATCGTCCCGGACACAAAGTTGGCGCGGTTGCTGGAATCCACACGGTCGCCGGTGAACAGCATGCACCATCAGGGCGTGAAGCAGCTGGGGCGCGATCTCATCGCGTCGGCCACGGCGGGCGACGGGCTGATCGAAGCCGTGGAAGGCAACGGCGACGCGTTCCTCGTGGGCGTGCAATGGCACCCCGAGGTGTTCGAAATGGCGGATCCGCACACCCGTCACCTGTTCGGCGGCTTCATTCGGGCTGCCATGGATTGGTCCACCGCGAACGGCACGCCCCGTGTGGGCGTGGGAGCATA
The DNA here is from genome assembly GCA_031127225.1 of Gemmatimonadota bacterium. Classification (GTDB taxonomy): domain Bacteria; phylum Gemmatimonadota; class Gemmatimonadetes; order Gemmatimonadales; family Gemmatimonadaceae; genus Gemmatimonas. The sequence goes on from JARIEV010000122.1 coordinate 2,195, forward strand.
GATGCGCGCACCAAGCCTGACGGTCGGAATCGAGGAAGAGTACCAGATTATCGACCCGGTCACCCGTGACCTCACTCCCGGCTTCGACGCGCTCGTGACGAGCGACTTCGCACAGCTGGCCGACGTCAAAGCCGAGCTACACCAGTGCCAGGTGGAAATCGGCACCAAGGTGTGCGGGTCGATTGCCGAGTTGCGCTCGGAGCTGGTGAAGCTGCGCGGACTGGTGATCAAGGCGGCCGGCCAGCACGGTCTGACCATTGCGTCGGCCGGCACGCACCCCTTTTCGAACTGGATGAATCAGGAGATGACGCCCAAGGAGCGATATCTGGGCGTGCAGGCGGAGCTGCAGGATCTGGCGCACCGCCTGCTCATCTTTGGGACGCATGTCCATGTGGGCATTGAAGATCCGGAATTCCGCATCGATTGCCTGAATGCCGCCCGCTACATCCTGCCTCACATTTTGTGTCTGTCCACATCATCGCCCTTCTGGTTTGGGCGGAACACGGGGCTGCATTCGTATCGCAGCATCGTGTTCAAGAACTTCCCGCGCACCGGGGTGCCCCGCATCCTGAACGGGTGGGGCGACTACGCGGACCTCGTGGACACGCTCGTGAAAACCCGCAGCATCCCCGACGGCTCCAAGATCTGGTGGGACGTGCGCCCGCACCACATCTACCCCACGCTCGAGTTCCGTGCCTGCGACGTGAACACGAAGGTGGACGAAGCCGTGTGCATCGCCGCCATTCTGCAGGCGGTGGTGGCCAAGATGTGGAAGCTGCGCCGCGACAACATGACGTTCCGGGTGTACGCGCAGGATCTCATTGAAGAGAACAAGTGGCGCGCGGTGCGGTGGGGACTGGGCGGCAAGCTGATCGACTTCGGCAAGAAGGAGGAGCTGCCGGCGCCGGTGCTCATCCGCGAACTCGTGGAGTGGTTCCTTGACGACGTGCTCGACGAACTCGGCACCCGGAAGGAAGTCGAGTACGCGTTCCGGATTCTTGATGAAGGGTCGAGTGCGCAGCGTCAGCTGGCCACCTACGCCCGCACGGGTGACCTGCGCGCGGTGGTCGATCAGTTGATCCGCGAGACGGCCGAAGGGGTGTGCGACCCGTTTCTCGGGCCGCCCCTGGGCGAGAACGGGTCGTTGGAAGCGGCGGTGCCGGGCACGATGGCGACGCCGGTGCTGCCGCCCTCGGCATCGCGGTGATTACCCGGGTGACCCTGTAAGAAGTACGAATGCAGCGGGGCGATGTCTGCGGGTAGGATGCACGCTCGGGCTCCACGGCCGGAACAGGCCGGAGCACCGCTCGGATGTCGTCCCCCTGATACGTGCCTACATAATTATGAAGTCGATCATGATGCGGTCGTTGTTCCCGTTGGTGGCGCTGGCCACGCTGGGTGCCTGCGAAGGAGAGGCTGACGCCACCGGCCCGGGCACCGGTACCCCCGAAGCCCCCATCAACCAGGTGGTGACCGTCGGTCCGCTGAACGCCAGCAGCACCGACACGCTGGTGTATTTCAGTTTCACGAGCGGGGCCCTCGTGCCGCGCACCGGCGACTGGGACCTGGCGTTGCGCCGCTACGAGGTGCGTCTCAACTCGCCCGCCGTGGGCGGCGCGACGTCGCGCAACGTGCTGGGCTTCGCGCTCGACAACAATAAGAGTGCCACCGACGCACAGGTGCTGGCCTTCACGGCGCCCGCCACGCTGGCGGACTTCGACGCCGTGCGCGCGGCGCAGATTCCCGCCGACGACCAGTTCCAGACTGATCGCCTCACGGAGAACAAGCAGGGCTATCTCAATCTGAGCGGCATCCCCACGGCCAACCCGGCCAACTATTGGAAGCTGCGTCTGGCCAATGGCAGCTTTGCCGTGTTCCGCGCCACGCGCATCAAGTTCACGCAAACGTTTGCGGTGGATACGCTGTATCTCGAGTCGCGCCTCCAGACGGGCACCACATTGGGCGCGGTGCGGACGTTGGCGATTACGCCGACCAACCAGGTGCGGCAGATCAATCTGGCCACGAACACGGTGGTGGCCGGTGCCGGCTGCAACTGGGACCTCGAGTTCAACCCGGCGCCCAACCAGCTGTCGCTGGTGCCGAATGTGGCCTGCACCGGTGGCACGTATCCCGGCCCCACGTCGCCGACGTTCGCGAACGCCACGGCGGCCAACGACGCCCCGCAGTACGCCACGTTCCTGTCCACGCTCGTGGGGCCGATCCCGAATTCGGTGCTCGACAAGAGCGCGCCGTTCCGGTACAACCTGCAGGGCAATGACCGGTTGCACGCGGCGTTCAACACGTACCTCGTGAAGTCGGGGACGCGCGTGTACAAGCTGCAGGTGACCGACTACTACAGCAACACCGGCGCAGCCGGCTTCCCGACGATCCGCTACGCGCGCATTCGATGAGCGATGGCCGGCGCACGGTGATGTCGTATCGTCTCGTGCCGCTCTGCGGCGCGCTGCTGCTGGCCGTCGTGTCTGGCGGACCGGCACGCGCGCAGAGTGTGGTAAACGGCACGGTGGTGGGCAAGACTGACGGGGCGCCGGTGTTGTCGGCCGAAGTGCGCGTGCCGCGCAGCGGTGCGCGCGCGCGCACCGACGAACGCGGCCAGTTTCGCGTGGCGGCGGCCGTTGGTGATTCGCTGATCGTGCGGGCGCTCGGCTTCGCCGAACTGCGGACGGTGGTGCAGAGCAGTACGCCGGTGGTGCGACTGGTGGCGTTGGCCACGGTGCTGCCGGTGTTCACGACCACGATGGGCCAGCGCGTGATCCGCGCGAGCGAATCGCCGCGCAGTGTGACCGTCATCGGCCGTGAGGAGCTGGATGCCGTGGCCGCGGTGTCGGCGAATCAGCTGCTGCGGCAGTTGCCGGGGCTGCAGGAACTCCCCTCGCCGCCCTCGAAGACGTCGATTTCCATTCGTGGCTTTGATGATTCGCGGGTGCTCGTGCTCGTGGACGGCGAACCCATGGCGGGGGCGCTGATCGAGAGCCGCGACATCGGACGGCTCAGCACCATCGCCACCGAGCGCATCGAGGTCACCAAGGGGCCGTCGAGTGTGGAGTTCGGCAGCGATGCGCTGGGGGGCGTGATCAACATCGTGCAGGCGGCGCCCACGGAGCGGCTTACGCTCGACGCCTTGGCGCGCGAAGGCGGATTGGGGCGGCAGGAGTCGTCGGTCGGGGTGAGTCAGCGTATCGGCAAGTTCGGGTATCGCCTGAACGGCGGGTGGCGGCAGTCCGATCGCGTGACCGGCTACAACGCCGCCGGCTCCACCTTCAATCGCATTTACGATGTGCGCACCGACCTGCGGTATGCCCTCACCGATCGCTGGGCGTTGCGGCTCGATGTGCAGGGGTCGCAGGAACGGCAGCGCTTTCCGCTCGATGCTGCGTTCAATGGCTTCATCGATAACCGCGGCGGGCAGGGGTTCGCCGAAGTGCGCGGGCCGGTGTTCGGTGGCGACGTGCGGCTCCGCGCGTTCGAGCAGCGCTTCGTGTATCAGTACCGTCAGTCCCGCGGCCTGTTGCCGATCCGTGGCTCGGCCGACTCGCTGGAACAGCGCGAGCGGCAGGGGCGCTATCTGTTGTCGTACACCCGCGTGCTGGGCGCGCACGCCGTTGACCTGGGCGCGCAGCGATCGCATCGCACGCTGGTGGCCCCGAATAAGGTGACGGGCGACAGTGCTGACGAGCAGATCACCGAAGTGTTCGCGCGTGACTCGTGGACGTTCAGCACGGTACTCCTGACCCTCGGAGCGCGGCACACGGCGAGCACCCTCTGGGGAAGCAGCACGAATCCGTCGTTCGGTGTGGCGTGGCAGACGGTGCCGGCCGTGCGGTTACGCGGCAACGTCGCGCGCGGTTTCCGCGCCCCGGGGTTCAAGGAGATCCGGTACACCTTCACGAATCCGGCGGGTGGCTACACGCTCGAAGGCAATCCTGACCTGCTCCCCGAATCCTCGTGGAGCACCAGTGTGGGCGGCACGTGGGCGCCGAGTCCGCGGTGGTCGTTCGATGCGGAAGCGTACCGCAACGACGTGTCCGGTCTGGTGGACTGGCGCTACCAGGGTGACAACGCCGCCGGCTTCCAGACGTATCGGTATGTCAACGTCGCGCGGGCGCGCACGCAGGGCGTGGAGACGAACGTGCGCGTGGTGGCCGGTGGCACCGACCTGTCGCTGGGCTACGATTTTCTGCGCGCGCGTGATCTCAACGCCGGGCTCCCCCTGAGCCGTCGTGCGACCCACACGGCGCGCGCGCGGTTGGCGCGCGAGTGGGCGGTGCAGGCGGGACTCTCGACCGATCTGTCCGTGCGCTACACCGGCAACGCGCCGTTGATCGGGATTCCGAGCGGCGCGCCGATCACGGGGCCGTTCTCCACTGAGAGTGGCATCATCGGCCGACAGGGGGCGCTGCTGTCGGTGGATGCGCAGCTACGGCTGGCCGTCACCCGTGAGCTGGAGCTCTCGGGGGGAGTGAATAATCTGTTGGGGCAGCAGCCGGTGCTGTGGACGCCGGCGTTCGCTCGGCAGTTCTACGCGGGGCTGCGCTGGCGCTGGGTGCAGCAGCCGTAACGGCTGCCAGCGCTATCGCCGTCGCATCCCCGCGCCGGGGCGGCGATCAGCGCGTCCCGACCTCGTCCAGCAGCGCCGACTCCGAGAGCGCCATCGGCCGCAGGATCTGCCGGGCGATGGCCTCGGGGAATTCGTGAATGTTCACCTCGAGCGCGGCACCGGCGGGCACGGTGGCCGCGTGCGGCTCTGTGTTCCCTTCCACCAGATGCACGGTGAGCCCGGGGCCTGTGCCGTGGAGGTGACCCGTGAACGCCCGGATCACACCGGTGCGTCGGTGACTGAGCGACACGTGCCAGCGCACGGGAACGGTGGTGGCCACGGGTGCGGCGGCTTGCACAGACGTGTCACCTACGCGGTGCCCTTCGGCGTTCCCCTCGGGCTCCATTGCGGCGTCCCGGACGGTGGCCACGTCGAAGATGGCGATGCGGGGCGCGGTGATGCCCATCGCCGCGCAAGCGATCGCGCCGGCGGCGACGCAGGTGGTGGCGTCGCGGTGCGGCAGCGCTTCACGCACGAACAGTTCGCTGGCGCTGCCGGCGTCAGGGGCTCCGCTCGTGGCGGGCGCCAACCATTGCACCAGTTCGGGCGTAAGTCGTGACGCGTAGCCGGTGAGTTCAATCGCGCGCGCGGCGTAGCGCAGCACCTGCCGCACTTCGATGCGATCGACCTCGTCGAAGAACCATGCGCACGAGGTGAAGGTGCGCATCGTGGCTCGTTGGAGTTCGAGCAGTTCGCGAGCACGACGTACCTGTTGATCCGTGGCATCGGCCGGGAGTTCGCGTCGCGCGAACTGCTCGAGCGACGGGCCGTCCTGCGTGACCACGTCGCCGTAGCGGTCGCGTACGAGCCACGGATCATCCACGAAGAGCGTTGCGCCTTCGCGTTCGAACACATCGTGCGCGTGATTGGCCAGCCGTTGGAGCGCGGCACGCAGCGGACCACGCCACTGCTGCGCCGGTGCTTTGTGGCCATTCAGCCGGCAGCCGCAGTTGCTGCGCCACCGTTCCACGCCGTGCGCGCAACTCCACGCACTAGGCGAGACGAGCTGCACGTTGGTCGTAGCCGGGTAGCGCGCCACCAGGGCAGCCACGTTGGTGACCCGCGAGCGCGCCTGCTGCATTACCATGGCCAGCGCTTCGGTGAGCGTGGAGTCGCCGCCTTTGTGGTGATGCCCGAACGTTTCGCCGTCCGTGGCCAGCATGGTGCAGCGTGGATGCGGATCGCGCGGGTCTGCGGCGGGCGAGAGCCGCTGCGCCAGCGCCCGCGCGTCGCGCAGCAGGCCACCGAACGCCACGTCGCCAGCGAGCGAGCCGTCGTACGGCACGATGGTGAGCGAACGGCCGGCCGTGCCGCGCCAGCGCACCGGCATGCCACCGCCGTGATGCCCGTGCACCTGGTACGGCGCGAGAATCGTAAACGCAATGCCTTCAGAGGCCACTGCGTCGAGCGTCTCCTCGTCGGCGGCACACTCGGGGAGCCACATCCCCTGCGGTTCCCGGCCGAACCGGCGGCGGAAGTCGCGGATGCCCCAGCGGATTTCGGTGCGTCGTTCCCGCGGCGAGGCGAGCGGGAGAATCACGTGGTGATACGGTGCCGCGATGGCGTTGCCCACGCCCCAGCGGCGCACGCTCGCCGCGTCGCCGGCCTGCATGGCCGCCATCGTGTCCGGCGCTTCGGCGTCGAGCCATTCACAGAGCGTCGCGCCCACGTCGAACGAGCACCACGCATACAGGTTGACCACGCGCGCGATGCCGGCCCGCGCATCGGGATCACGCTCGGCGGCGCGCGGGTCGCGCAGATGCGCCTCGGCCGCCGCGAGACGCGCGTAGCACTCCCGGTTGATGCGCGCGTTCCAGTCGTGGTCCGGCGCGGCGGAGGGTTCCGTCGGGACCACCTCGAGCCACGGATCCTCGCGTGGCGGCTGGTACAGATGATGATGCACGATGACGGAATGCATCAGGCGCGCGCGTGGCAGGTGTCGATGGCGCGCGCGTACACCTGCGCGTACGCGGCGGCGGACCGTTCCCACGAGAAGTCCTGCTGCATCGCGGCGTCCATCCGGAGCTCCCACGCCGCCGGATCGGCGAAGCGCGCGAGGGCTCGCGAGATGGCCCAGTCCAGCGCACCCGGCAGGAACGCGTCGAACAGGAAGCCCGTGGTGTCGTCCTGCACCGTGTCGGCGATGCCACCGACGCGGCGTCCCACAGGCAGGGAGCCGTAGCGTTGCGCGCGCATCTGTGTGAGCCCGCACGGTTCGTATTGCGACGGCATCAGAAACATGTCCGCGCCCGCCATGAGCCGGTGTTCGAGCCGGTCGGTGAAGTCGAGCTGCACGCCCACGTGACGCGGCCGTGCCCTGGCCAGCGCGAGCAGTGCGCGTTCGTACTTGGCCTCACCGGCGCCCAGAAACACGAACTGCGCGTCCAGATTCCAGACGAGCTGCGAGTTGAGGATGAGGTCGAGTCCTTTCTGGCCCACCATGCGGCCGGCCATCCCGAACAGCGGCGTCCGCCGGCGCTGCGGCAACCCAAACGATCGCTGGAGCGCCGCCTTGCAGCGCGCTTTGTTGGCGAGGTCGCTGCGGGAATACGGCGCCGTGATCTGCTCGTCGGTGGTGGGATCCCAGCACGTCTGATCAATGCCGTTCGTGATGCCGGAGAACCGGCCGTCGAGCCACTGAAACACGTCATGCAGACCGAAGCCACCGCCCGCGGTGCGCAACTCCTGCGCGTGCGTGGGGCTGACGGTGACGACCATATCGGCGAACGTCAGCCCGCCCTTGAGGAAGTTAATGCGGTCGTACCACTCGAGCTGCCGGAAGTTATACACCTCGGGGGGAATGCCGCACTCGTTGAGCATGGAGGCGGGGAAGTGCCCCTGATAGCCGGCGTTGTGCACCGAGAGCACCGTCGGCGTGGTGGCGTAACGCTCGCGGAGGTCGTCGTACGTGCGCATGTACATCAGCGCCAGCGACGCGTGCCAGTCGTGCGCGTGGACGAGCACGGGCCCCACGATCAGGCGCGGGATGCCATCGAGCACCGCGCGCGAGAACAGTGCAAACCGCCGCGCATTGTCGGCGTAGTCCGTCCCGCCTTCGCCGTACAGCCCGGCGCGACTGAACGCTGTGGGGATGTCCACGAACACCACCTTCGGTCCCGCGGGGGGCTGCACTTCACGGAAGAAGCGCACCTCCTCGCTGCGAAAGCCGAGGTCCACCCGGATCGGTCGCCCGAGGGGGGCGAGGTCGGGGGCGAAGTCGCGCACCGATCGGTACAACGGCACGAACACCACCACGTTCGCGCCGTCCTTCACTTGCTGGTTGGCCAGCCCCATCACCGCTTCCGCGAGCCCCCCCGTCCGGGCGAACGGACTGTACTCCGACGTGAGGTGCACGATCGTCGGCGCCCCGCCATCGGGCACCCGGATCACGGGTGCCCCGAAGCCGGGAGTGGGCATGGCGGGCGCGGTCATGTCGATGCCCCGCGTCAGGCGATTGGTGGATCGTCGGGCAGCGAGTCGCCGAGAATCGACGGTGCGTAGTAGGCCCGCGCGTACTGCTCCACCATGCGGCGTGCGGTGAACTGCTGGCCCGCCACGCGGATCGAATGCTTCATGGTGGCCAGCCAACGGCGCGGCAGATCGTTCTTGTCCACGTCGTAGAAGCGCGGCACCACTTCCTGTTCGAGGAGCTCGTAGAGACGGTTCGACGTACTGATCCCGGCGTCGTCGTCTTCCTCCGGCGTGATCGCCCAGCCGTTGTTCCCTTCGTACCCTTCCTCCCACCAGCCGTCGATCGTGGAGATCTGCGGCACGCCGTTGAGGGCGGCCTTCATCCCGCTCGTGCCCGACGCTTCGAGCGGCACGCGCGGCAGATTCATCCACAGATCCACGCCCTGCACGAGCAGGTGCGCGAGGTGCATGCCGTAGTCTTCCACAAACGCCACGCGCCCTTCGAACTGCGGATCGCGCGTGAAGTGATAGACGTTCTGTAGCACCTGCTTGCCCGGGTTGTCCGCGGGGTGGGCCTTGCCGGCGAACACGATCTGTACGGGGCGCTGCACGTTGGTGACGAGCTTCCGCAGCCGCTCGACGTCACGGAAGATCAGATCGGCGCGCTTGTACGTCGCAAAGCGGCGCGCGAAGCCGATGGTGAGCGTCTTCGGATCGAGCAACGTGCCGGCGCCGACGAGCTGCGTGGCTTCGATGGTGCGCTTGGCGAACGCACTGCGCGCCTCCTCGCGGACGAGGCGCATGAGGGTGTTCTTGAGCCGCGTGTGGGTGTGCCACAGGGTTTCGTCGTCGAGCGACAACACCTGTTCCCACAGCGCCGGGTCACTGCTGTGCCCCCACGCCGGTCCGAGGTGATCGTCGAGCAGCTTCATCATGGGATTGGCCATCCACGTGGCCAGGTGCACGCCGTTGGTGACGTGGCCA
>JARIEV010000123.1 GCA_031127225.1 Gemmatimonadota bacterium
GCGGCGGCGAGGGAATCCACGGCAAAGTACGGCATCCAGTGGGGCGGAATGCCGTTCCAGGCGGCGTCCATTTGCATCACCCCGGCCACGGCGGGTTCGCCATCATGGAGCGTGTAGTACTCCACGCCCTCGGTCGCGAGGCGATGCGACGACAGGCTGAAGACCGCGGTGTAGAACGCCACGTTGGCTGCGGCGTTGCGGCAGGTAACCTCCGTCCAGCACATCGCCCCGTGCTCCCCTTCGATGCCGGCACCGGCAAAACTGCCGTGCTCCCAGAGGCCGAACACGGCGCCGTCAGGGTCGATGGCGACGGCCATGCGCCCCAGATCGGGCGGGATCGGCATGGGCGGGACCATCATGGACCCGCCGCCGGCCACGATGCGGTCCGCGGTGCCATCGGCGTCGGTGACGCCGAAATACACCGTCCAGGTCACCGGCTCGGCCTCCTGTCCGGGCATCTTCGGGGCGACCGCCGCCGCCGGCATACCCTTCGCGAAGGCCATGGTGTAGAAGCCCAGTTCGGCTGGCGAGTCGCCGAAGGTCCAGCCAAACAAGTCGCCATACAACGCCTTCGCGGCGGTCAGATCGGAGGTCGACAGGTCGAACCAGACCGGTCGGTTGACGTGGCGCGCAGTCACAACAGGCATCGGACTTTCCGGGAAAAATGGTGCCGTGGCGCATCGAAACGCCTTCCACCCTATCGCCAATCGAATTCCGACGCAAACATTCAGCTCTGCCGGCTCGCCGCCATGCGCGGTCGGTCCCACCGAATCACATCAGGAGCAATTCGATGAAGCGTACGATGCAGGTCGCGCTCGCGACCGCAGCTCTCGCCTTCGTGCCGCAGCTGGTGCAGGCGCAGGAGAGCGAGAAGTCGATGGCCGTGAAGGGCGGTATTCAGATGAAGGGATGGATGGGCAAGGTCGACGCCAAGGAAGCGAAGGCCGGCCTCACGGTGGACAGCGCGAAGTTCGTGGGCATGGGCCCCGGGATGCATGCCACGACCGGCCCGGCCATCACCTACTGGAACCCCGAGATGAAGGGTAAGGGTGACTACATGGTGAAGGCCACGTTCGCCGAACGTGAGTACATGGGCCTCAACAACCATCCGCACCCGTACGGCGTGGTGCTGGGTGGCAACGACATGGGTACCGATAACGAGAGCTACCTGTATTGCGCGGCGTACGGCAACGGCAACTTTATTGTGCGAGGCATGGGTCCGGCGCCGTTCCAGATGAACGGTCCGCGCGGCGGCATGAATGACGCCGTGCACAAGGCCGAGGCGAAGGGCAAGCCGGTGACGCAGGAAATCGCGCTGCAGGTGAAGGGCGACAAGGTGTCGTGCCTCATCAACGGCACCGAAGTGGCGAGCTACAGCAAGGCCGAGCTGGTTGCGGCGGGCAAGCTGAAGAGCACGGACGGGGTGGTGGGCTTCCGTATGGGCCACAACACCGACGCGCACATCTCGGGCTTCATGATCGGCAAGCCGTGAGTGTGACCGACACGGCGGTGCGCAGCGCAGATCCGCTGCGCATCGCCGTGATCGGGGCCGGCGCTGTGGGGGGCGTCTTCGGCGCCCGGCTGCAGCACGCCGGCCACGAGGTGGTGTTCGTGGCTCGCGGCGCCACTCTCGACGTATTGCGACGCGACGGATTGTCCCTGGAGAGCATCGACGGCAACCTGTGGTTGCCGAGTGTGCAGGTGACCGATGATGCATCCAGTATCGGCATTGTCGATGTGGTCCTCGTGTGCGTGAAGGCCACTCAGGTGGCGGCCATCGCACCGACGTTGCGCTCTCTGGTGGGGCCTGTCACCGCGGTCATTCCGCTCCAGAACGGGGTCGAGAGCAGCAGCCACCTCGCGGCCGCCCTCGGCGGTCCGCACGTGCTCGAGGGGCTGGCACGGGTGCTGGTGGAGTTGGATGGCCCCGGGCGGATCCGCCATACTGCCGTGACCCCGATCGTCGAGTTCGGCCTCCGGGCAGGTGCACCGGCCGAGTCGCCGGCCTACGTACAGATCGCCCGCTTTGCGTCGGCGATCCGTGAGTCCGGACTGCACGCCGTCCTGCCGCCTGATATGGGGGTCGCGTACTGGGAGAAGTTCCTGTTCATTGAGCCAATCGGCGCGGTCGGCGCCGCCGCACGCGCACCGTTCGGTGTCGTACGATCGATTCCGGAAACCCGTGCGCTGCTCGATCGTGCCTTGCACGAAGTCTGCGATGTGGGTCGGGCCGTGGGTGTGGAGTGGCCAGTCGATTCCATTGAGCGTGTGTGGGCGCGTTATGACAGTTTGCCGGCGGACGGTACCACCTCGTTGCAGCGCGATTTGATGGCTGGGCGCCCCTCAGAGTTCGAGGCGCAGACCGGTGCCGTGGCGCGACTGGGGCGCCTGCACGGCGTGGCTACGCCGGTCCACGATGCGCTGTATGCGCTGTTGCTGCCCACCGCGCAGCCGGCCGCGCAGTGACCACGCGTTGATCGGACGTCGATACGTCCGCGATTCGTGTGTGCAGACAAGGGTGTGCGGGCGCACCGGGATACGAGGGACTTCGTGTCCGGAACTTGCAGCGCTTACGACTCCATCGACGTAAATTTGATGCACATCCGGCCTCCTTCCCGCCGGAGTCATCACATGAGTCAGGTGTGTGACGCCCTCGCGCGTCGCACGCCTCAGGAGTAGCCGGCATGAAGCTTCTGCTCGCGTTGTCCGGAATCATCACGTCGCTGTCGATGATGGTCTCATCGTCGGCCGTGCATGATGCCGTCGCCACAACATCCACATCGACATCCACCGCACGCCGCACACTTCGTGCGCCGTCCGTGCCGGGGACCGCGTTGCCGGCTACCCATCCGGTGCTGCGCCCGATGCGGGCGAGCAACGGGACGGGCCGTGCGCTGACGCGCGCGTCGGTGGGCGCGCGCGGTATCACGATGGGCGCGCTCGACGATGTCGTGCAGCGCTACTGCGCCGGCTGTCACAACCCCACGCAGCGGCGTGGCAACCTCGATCTCAAGCAGTACACGGTCACGAATCCGACTGCGGATCTGCCGGTGACCGAGAAGATGATCCGGAAGCTGCGTGCACAGATGATGCCGCCGCCCGGCTCTAAGCGCCCCACGGGGGATACCCTCGAGGCGCTCGTGGAAACGCTCGAGCGCGTGGTGGACGGGGCGGCACCGGTGAATCCCGGCACGCGCACTTTCCAGCGACTCAACCGCCCGGAGTACGAGCGCGTGGTGCGCGACCTGCTCGGGCTCGAAGTCACGGCGGGTGACTGGCTCCCGCTCGACACGAAGAGCGCGAACTTCGACAACATCTCCGATGTGCAGTCGTTGTCGCCCACGTTGCTCGAGGGGTACCTGAACGCCGCTGCGGCCGTGAGTCGCATGGCCATCGGCGATCGCAAGGCGCCGGTGGGACAGGCCACGTACAAGACGTCCCCCTTCGCATCGCAGCATCCGTGGGATCATGTCGACGGCACACCGTACGGCACGCGTGGCGGCCTCGTGGTGCTGCACACCTTCCCGGCCGACGGCGAGTACGAGTTCCGGCTGAACGTCGGTGGCGGCGTCGGTCGCCCGGTGGAAGATCTCGACATCTCCATCGACGGCGAGCGCGTGGCGCTGCTGCGCTATGACCGCGGCATTGCGCGCAACGGCGAATCGGCCGACGCGCCGTTGGGCGCCGACTTTATCCGCAGCGAGCCGATCAAGGTGAAGGCGGGGCAGCGCCGGATCTCGGTGGCGTTCGCGAAGTCGGCGGAAGGGCCCTATGAAGATCTGATCAAGCCGCATGAGTGGTCGCGCGCCTCGAGCGGCACCGGCGCCGCCGGTACCACCGAACCGCCGCCGCTCATGGAAGTGTTCGTGGCCGGTCCGTATCGCGTGACGGGTGTGTCGGCTTCGCCCAGCCGCCAGCGGATCTTCACCTGCGCACCCACGGCGGCCGCGCTGCAGCGTGGCTGCGCCGAGTCGATTCTGACGCGTCTGGGCACGCGCGCCTACCGTCGTCCGCTCACCGCGACCGACAAGGCCAGCCTGATGAAGTTCTACGATCAGGGAGCCAAGGCCGGCGGCGACAACGCGTTCGAAGAGGGGGTGCGCCTGGGCGTGCAGGCGATGCTGGCGAGCCCGCACTTCCTGTTCCGGTTCGAGCGCGAGCCCACCACCACGGCGGCGGGTACCGACTACACCATCGACGATCTCGAATTGGCGACGCGGCTGTCGTTCTTCCTTTGGAGCACGATTCCCGACGACCGCCTGCTGACGCTGGCGCGCCAGAAGACCCTGCACACCCCAGCTGTCTTCTCCGCGCAGGTGAAGCGCATGCTCGCTGATCCGCGTGCGGAGGCCCTGGCCACGCGCTTTGCGGCGCAGTGGCTGCGTTTGCAGGACCTCGAGAAGGTGCATCCCGATGCGTTCCTGTTCCCGGACTTCGATCTCAAGCTCGCCCTCTCCATGCAGAGGGAGACCGAGCTGTTCTTCGAGGATATGGTGCGCAAGGACCGCAGTGTGCTCACGATGTTCACCGCGGATTCGACGTTCGTGAACGAGCGTCTGGCACAACATTACGGTATACCGAACGTGACCGGGGAAGGCTTCCGGAAGGTGGCCTACACCGATGATCAGCGCCGCGGTGTGCTGGGCCACGGCAGCGTGCTGGTGCAGACGTCGCTGGGCAACCGCACCTCGCCGGTACTGCGCGGCAAGTGGGTGATGGAAGTGCTGCTCGGCACGCCGCCGCCGCCGCCGCCGCCCAACGTGCCCGATCTCGAACAGACCGTCGGATCGAAGGAAGGCAAGGTGCTCACGACGCGCGAGCGCATGGAGTTGCACCGCGCCAATCCCACGTGCCGGTCGTGCCACAACTTCATGGATCCGATCGGTCTCGCGCTCGACAACTTCGACGTGACCGGGAAGCTGCGGTATCGCGAAAACGGCGCCCTGCTCGACACCCGCGGCCAGCTGTACGACGGCACCGCGCTGGTGACCACGAGCGATCTGACGGCCGCCCTGCTCAAGCGTCCGGTGCCGCTCATGCGCAACTTCACCGAAAACCTGATGGCGTACGCCCTCGGCCGTCGCGTCGAGGATTACGACCAGAGCACGGTGCGCACGATTACGCGGGACGCCGAGCGCAACAAGTACAAGTTTTCCTCGTTCGTGATGGGTGTCGTGAACAGCAAGGCCTTCCACAGCAAGCGCGCCGAGCCGGTCTCGGCTGATGCGTCACAGAACTGACCAGACCACCAAGGAGACTGTCCCATGTCGTTTATGACGCAAAAAGCCCTCCCGCGCCGCACGTTCCTGCGCAACATGAGCGCGGTGATTGCGCTGCCGTATCTCGATGCGATGGAGCCGGCCGGCCGGTTCCTCGCCAAAGTCGGCGGCGCCGGGGCGCCGCTGACCGGACACAAGCGGCTCGTGACCATCGAGTCGGTGCACGGTGCCGCCGGCTCCAATACGTGGGGCGCCTCGAAGTATCTGTGGGCGCCGCAGGGTGTGGGGCGCAACTTCACGCTGAATCCGGACGGTGCGCTCGCGCCGATGGACGCGTGGAAGCACAAGATGTCGATCATCAGCAACACCGATGTGCGCATGGCCGAAGCGTTCGACGCGCCGGAAATCGGCGGTGACCACTTCCGTTCCAGCGCGGTGTTCCTGACCCAGTCGCACCCCAAGCAGACGCAGGGGTCCGATCTGTACGTCGGCACGTCGTTCGATCAGATCGTGGCGCGCAAGATCGGTCAGGATACGCCGATCCCGTCGATGCAGCTGTGCATCGAGAATCTCGACCAGGCTGGCGGCTGCTACTACAACTACGCCTGCGCGTACACGGACACCATCAGCTGGGCCTCGCCGACCGAGCCGCTGCCGATGATCCGGAATCCGCGCGCGGCGTTCGATCTGCTGTTCGGCGCTGGCACCGACAACGCCGATCGCTCCGCGCGCCGCAAGGACAACGGCAGCATCCTCGACTGGGTCGTGGGTGAGATGTCGTCGCTCAAGCGTCAGCTCGGGGCCACCGATCGCCGCCGCATCGACCAGTACGTGGAGAACGTGCGCGAACTCGAGCGTCGCATCCAGAAGGTCGAAGCCAAGAACGCGAGTGGCGACGAGCGCCTGCTCCCGGAGGCGCCGGCCGGCGTGCCGGACTCGTTCGAGGAGCACATGAAGCTGATGTTCGACATTCAGGTGCTGGCGTTCCAGTCGGACATGACGCGCGTGTTCTCGTTCAAGACCGGTCGTGACGCGTCGAGCCGTACCTTCCCGGAGTCGGGGACGAACAAGGGCTTCCACCCGGCGTCGCACCATGGCGGACGCGAGTCGGCGATCCTCGAGTTCAATCAGATCAACCGCTACCACATGTCGATGCTGCCCTACTTCCTGCAGCGACTGCAGGAGACCAAGGAAGGCGACGGCTCGATGCTGGACAACACCACGATTGTGTACGGCTCGCCGATGGCCGACGGCAACATCCACAACCATCGCCGCTGCCCGCTGCTCCTGATGGGCGGCGACAGCCAGTTCGTGCCGGGCGGCACGCACCTCAAGGCGCCCGACGGCACGCCGATGGCCGACGTCATGCTGTCGCTGCTGCACAAGTACGATATCGACGTTCCCAGCTTCGGTGACAGCGTGTCGCCGTTCGCCCTCTACACCTGAGGCGGATCATGATCGATCGCAACGGAGTGCGCGTCGGCCTCGCTGGCGCGCTCCTGCTGGTCTCGGGCGCGCTGTGCCCGGTCACGGCGCAGACAACGGCGCAGGATGCCAAGTCGGTGGTGCGCGTCGCCACGGCGAAGCCGGCCGTACGCGATACCCGTGTGGTACCGGCCGTCGCCCAGGCGGCGATGCAAGGCGATCTGGCAAAGGTGCGCGCGCTGATTGCCCAGCAGAACGATGTAAACGTGGCGCAGGGCGATGGCATGACGGCGTTGCATTGGGCTGCCGATCACGGTGATGTCGCGATGGCGACGCTCCTCTTGCGTTCGGGTGCAAAACTCACCGGGACCACCCGGAACGGCGCCTACACGCCCCTGCATGTGGCGGCGCGCGCCGGCCATGGTACGGTCGTGCAGGCGTTGCTCGCGGCCGGTGCTGACGCGGCGACGTTGACGGCGACCGGTGCCACGGCGATGCACCTCGCAGCGGGCGCGGGTGATGCGGCGTCGGTGAAGGCGTTGCTGGCGAAGAAAGCCGATCCGAATGCACGCGAATCGGCGTGGGGCCAGACGCCCCTCATGTTCGCGGCCGCTGAGAATCGCGGCGATGCGGCGCGCGCTCTGCTGGCCGGCGGCGCCGATGCGTCGATCCGCACGCGCAGCGTGGACCTGACCGAAGAGCTGGCGCGTCAGCAGGCGGCGGCGAAGAAGCGCAACGAGGTGCTTTTCTCGTATCTGCCGCAGAAGACGCGTGACTCCATCATCGACGCGGCCGCCAAGGCCGCGGAGAAGCTGGCCGCTGACGCGGCTGCGGCGCGCAATCGTGCGGCCGCCTCGGCGGGCATGGCGGCTCCGGCCGCCGCCGCGCCGGCCGCTGTGTCGGCTGCTGCCCCAGCTCCGATCGCAGCAGCTCCGGCGGCTGCCGCTCCAGCGGCTCCCGCTGCCGCGCCGGCCGCCGCCGCCGCGCCGGCCGCGAATCCCGCGCTGCGGGGCTACAAGATCGGCGTGGCCGCGCCGCCCACGCAGGAGCTCACGCCGACGCAAATCCAGGAAGCGATCGAAGCCGGACGGACGCTCTTCGCGAGCGGGCCGGTCGCGAAGACCACGGAGTCGGCCGAGCTGTTCGAAGGGCAGGTGGCGGGCTACGAGGCCACGGTGGGTAGCATGGGTGGCATGACGGCGTTACATCACGCGTCCCGTCAGGGGAACATCGATGCGGCGCTGGCCATCCTCGACGGGGGTGGCAAGATCAACGAGGTCACCACCAGTGACAGCACGACCGCGGTCCTGATGGCCGCCATCAACGGGCACTTTGATCTGGCGATGGCGCTCGTGAAGCGTGGGGCCGATGTGAAGATCGCGAGCAGCGCCGGCCTCACCCCGCTGTACGCGGCGCTCAATACGATGTGGGCGCCGCGGTCACGCTATCCGCAGCCGCAAGCGGTGCAGACCCAGAAGGTCACCCACCTCGAGTTGATGTCAGCCATGCTGAAGTCGGGCGCCGACGTGAATGTGCGCTTGAGGAAGAATCTCTGGTTCTTCGCCTTCAACAACTGCGGCAACGCGAACTGCGGCCTCGAGGCGCTCGACGGCACCACGCCGTTCTGGCGTGCGACGTACGCCGTGGATGTCGAGGCGATGAAGCTGCTCAAGGATCACGGCGCGATCGATACGGTTCCCTCGTACCGTGCGCCGGTGGCCCGTGGTAACCGGGCGCGATTCCCCGGCGGTTTCGGTGAGGGGCCGGCGGCCTTCGTCATGAGTCCAGCCATCGACTCGGCGTCGAAGGCGGTGCCGGCGGGCATCGGTGTCTATCCGGTGCATGCCGCGGCAGGCGTGGGCTACGGCAATGGCTTCGCCGGTAATTCGCACCGCCATGCCACCGACGGGTGGATGCCGGCCATGAAGTATCTCGTGGAAGTGCTGCACGCCGACGTGAACCAGCGTGACCTCAACGGCTACACGCCGTTGCATCACGCGGCCGCGCGCGGTGATAACGAGATGATCGAGTATCTCGTGAGCAAGGGGGCCGATCCCAAGGCCGTGGCACGCAATGGCATGACCACGGTCGACATGGCCAACGGTCCCGTGCAACGCCTCCGTCCGTTCCCGGATACCATCCAGTTGCTCGAGAAGCTCGGCGCCAAGAACAGCCATCGCTGCGTCGCCTGCTGATCCGCTTCACCGATGTACAACGCGGCGCCGTCACATGTGACGGCGCCGCGTTTGTTTTGCCCTGGTGCGCCGGCCACCGCACACCGATCAGGGCTTCTTTTCGCCCGCGAGCATCAGGGTGACGTGCTCCTGCGCCTGCTGGAGCGCACCTTCACCACTGGCCCAGCCGATGCGTCCGTCGGCGTTGACGTCGGTCCCCGCGATAAACTGATCGCACAACGACACGAGTTGGGACATCAACGACGCGGCGGCGGCGGCGGTTGTCGCTGCCTGAATCTGCTTGGCCAAGGCGATGGCCTGATCGCCGCGCGTCATGGTGGCGCGCGCGGCGGTTGCGATGTGCGTGGCGTGCGTCTTCACATTCGGGGAGGCAGTCGGCTCCTTGGCCGCGAGCTCGATGTGCTGTGCGATGCCACCGGCCGCGCGCTTCATGCCGAAGCCCTTACCCGGTCCCCCCGTCGCCTGGGTGGGATCGATGGCGTGGATAATATGCCCCGCGTGCGTCTGCATCGCCTGCAGGTTGTCGGGTGTGCGCGCGGCGAAGCCGGCGTGCTGCGCGGCGATCTTTGCCTCAGCGAGCGCCATGGGCAGAAACCCGGATTTGTCGGGCGTATCCATGAAGCTTGAGACCACATGGCCGATATGCGTCCCAACCAAACCCGCCGGCAGCGAGGAAGCCGCCACCGCACCGGGCGCCAGCGGCGCGGCCGCTACCACTCCGGGAAGCGGCGCGCCGGTCATGGCCGCCAGAATGCTGTCGAACTGCGCCCGCAACGTGGCGTCGCTGCTGACCAGAAACCGACGCCGTGAGAAAACGGAGTCCGCCAGCCCCTTCTTGGCCAGCGCGGCTGAGATCAGCTCCCGTTTTTGAAGCTGCAACTCCTGCTGTGCCTGATTGGTCTTGTTCTTCTGCTGCGCCGCCCTGTTGTCGCTGGAATCATGAATGGCGGACACCACCAGATGCGCCTCCACCAAAGCACGCACCTCGGCGAGCGTGAGTACGGGTGCGGCGCCGGAGGCGCTCTGGGCAGCCAACGGCACGGCGCTGAACAACGCCGCCGACAACGAGAGTGCCAGCGTGGCGGAAGGACGGGCGGGGAAGGCCATGGTGTCCGGGGGGTGGGAGTCGATCGGGGCCCGTTATGGACGGGCACTGCGAAACTATACGCATTTGCCGCGTTCTCCGCTCTGGCGAAGTCGCGATTTCGGCGTCATCGTCTCGCTTCTACCTTCGTCACACCCCGGAAGACCCCCACCGTTCATCTGTACCGAGGCTTCGCCATGACCAGAGGCAATCGTCCACGCGCTCCCTATCGTACGCTTCTCCGGCCTGCCATGCTGGCCGCCGCCGCGTCTATCGCGCTTGGCAGCACCGCGTCGGCGCAGGGTGGCCAGCCCCGCGATCCGCGCAGCATCGGCGGTGGGAACTGCTCAGCCAACCCGTACAACTGCGTCGACGCGGTCAACCCGCTGCCCGCGCCCAACACGGTGTGGATGGAGGAGATGACGTGGATGGACGTGCGCGATGCCCTGAAGGCCGGCAAGACGACCGCCATCATTGCCACCGGCGGCATGGAGCCGAATGGTCCGTGGCTCGTGACGGGCAAGCACAACTACGTGCTGCATACGAACTGTGAAGCCATCGCCCGGAAACTGGGCAATGCCCTGTGCGCACCGATCGTGAAGTTCGTCCCCGAGGGGAACATCAGTCCGGCCAGCGGTCACATGGCGTCGCCGGGCACGATCAGCATGCGCGAAGAGACGTTCCGCAACGTGCTGACCGACCTCGTGCACAGCCTCAAGGTGCATGGCTTCACGAAAATCATCCTGATCGGCGACAGCGGCGGTAATCAGGCGGGGCAGCGCTGGGTGGCCGACTCGGTGACCAAGCTCTGGCAGGGCAGTCCGATCGTCGCCCACATCCAGGAGTATTACGACTACGCCAGCGTTGCCAAGCACATGGAGCAGTTCGGCGTGCACCAGACGGTGGCCGAGGGGCTTCACGACGACCCGGAAATCTCGCTGAACATGTTCATCGACGACCCGAAGTCCATTCGCTACGACGAGCGTGCCAAGGCGAAGCTGCTGACGATCAACGGGGTGTCGCTGGCCGACCGCAAGAAGGCGACGGAGTGGGCGAAGCAGATCGTGGAGTTCCGCACCAAGGTCACCATTGAGGCCATCGAAAAGGCCGTCGCAAACAAGGGCACGCTGCCGGCTCCGCCGCGGCGCCCTGCCGGGAACTGAACGCGCTAGCTTGCAAGGATGTTGATGCGTCGCTCCACCCGCCGGCACAGTCTGATCGCCCTGACCGCTCTTGGTCTGGCCGCCTGTG
>JARIEV010000124.1 GCA_031127225.1 Gemmatimonadota bacterium
CGTCGGCGTCTGACGAACGATCAGCGCGGCCCCTCGCGGTCCGCGCGTCCATCGCCCAGCGCATCGCCCACCACCGTGCACGCCACAACGGTCGTAATCAGGGCCACGCCGGGGATGAGCGCGATCCACGGCGCCACCAGCAGCCACTCGCGGCCGCCCGCGATCATGTTCCCCCAGCTCGACGCCGGCGGCTGAATGCCCAGCCCCAGAAACGACAGGCCGCTTTCCAGCAGCATCGCGTTGCCCACGCCGAGGGTCACTGCGACCAGCGCACTTCCCAGCGCGTTCGGCAGCACATGGCGTCGGAGTACCCGCCACGACGGGACCCCCAGTGCCGTCGCCCCCTCCACGAACGCCAACGCACGCACCCCGCGCACGTCGGCGCGGACCAGCCGCATCACCGACATCCATCCGGTCAGGCCGAGCACCGTGACCACCACCCCCAGCCCCGGCCCCCACAACGACGCGATCACCAGCAACAGCACCAGCCGCGGTATCGCCAGCAGCGCATCACTCACGGCCACGATCATCCGCTCCGTGAACCCGCCGCGCCAGCCGGCCACCGCGCCCAGCAGCACTCCCAGCGCCCCGCTCAGCAGTGCCCCGCTGGCGCCCACCCCCAGCGACACCCGAGCGCCCACCCAGAGGCGCACCATGAGGTCACGTCCAAAGGCGTCCGTCCCCAACGGATGCCATACGCCGTGCACATCGCGTGTCAGCGGCGGCACCAATCGCGTCGCCATCACGTCGCCGATGGCGCGCGAGCCGTCCGTCGCGAGCATGGGCACGACAACTGCCGCCACGACGATCAGCAGCAGCAGGCTCCCGGACCACCGCAGGGCGGGGGGCACGCGCGTCTCGGTCCTGCGCCGCTCATTCATGGGCGCCGCCGTCATGCACGCCGCCGTGGGTCGAGCCGGAGCAGCACCAGATCGGCCAGTAGATTCGCGGTCACCACCGCGCCCGTGTACACGAGCGTGAGCCCCAGCACCACGGGGTAGTCGCGCCCGGCAATGGCCGACAGCATCGTGCGCCCGAGCCCGGGCCATGCGAACACCTGTTCCACGAACACGGAGCCGGCGATCACCCCCGGTAACGTCAGCCCCACCAGCACCACCAGCGGCGTCAGGGCATTACGCAACACGTGGCGCCGCTCCGCCGCGCTGCGCGACAGGCCGCGGGCCAGCGCCGCGCGCGCGTGCGGTGCGGTGGCCGCCTCGCGAATCGCGCGCCGTGCGTACCGCGCCACACCCGCCGCCCCGGGCACGGACAGCACCAGCAGCGGCAACATGGCGTGTCGCCAGCGGTCACTCCACCCGATCACCGTCGGATCGGCGGCGGGATCCTGCATCCCGAATGCCGGCAGTCGCAGCCACTCGGGAAGCCCCAGCCACGCCACCCCCGACGTGAACATCGTCACCATCGCCAACGCGAGCCAGAAGCTCGGCGCCGCATACAGCGCCGTGCTGACCATCGTCACCACCGTGTCGGTCCGGCGGGACGCGCGCAGCGCCTGCAGCGCCCCCAGCAGGGTCCCCAGCACGATGCTGGCCAGCAGCGACACGCCACCTAGGAACAGCGACACCGGCAGCGCCTCGCCGATCACGGTGGTCACGGGCTGTGCGCGCACCAGGCTCTCGCCCAGATCCCCCCGCAGCACACCGCTCAGCCATCGGCCATATTGCACCGGGAGCGGGGCATCCAGCCCCCACGCCGCCCGTTGGCGCGCCGCGTCGGTGGCGCTCGCCGTCGGGGAGATCAGCAACGCCGCCGGATCACCCGGCGCCAGATGGATCAGCGCGAAGGTGATCGTCGTGACCAGCCAGAGCAGCAGTAGCGCGTCCAGCACGCGGATCGAGAGACGATGCACGTGAGGATGATGCCTCGTGGGACCGGCACGTCAACCCGTGCGCGGTTCGCCGTCCCGCGTGTGGTCGCGGCGCTCTCCGTCGTGGGCCTCCTCGCTGGCGCCGCGGGGTGCGCGCGCCCCGAGCGGCCGGCGGGTACCATCGTCATGGCCTCGGGCACCGATCTGGAATCGGGCAATCCGCTGGTCACTATTCATCCGCTCTCCCGGCAGCTGCAGCGGCACGCGCTCTTCGTCACGCTCGTCCGCCTCGACAGCGCCCTCCGCCCAGTGCCGTATTTCGCGCGCGCGTGGGCGTGGGATGTCGCGCACCGCGTGGTCACCTTCACGCTGCACGACAGCCTGCGCTGGCACGACGGGCACGCCACCACCGCCGCCGATGTGGCCTTCACCATCGCCGCCGCGCGCGACACCGCCCTCGGTTCGCCGCGCGCGGCCGATGTGGCGGCGATGGATTCGGTCGTTGTCGTCGATCCCCGCACGGTGCGCATGGTGTTTCGCGAACCGCGCGCCGAGCTGCCCACGATCCTTTCGGAACTGCCGCTGGTGCCGCAGCATCTGCTCGACTCGGTCCCTCGCGCACGATGGCGCGCGCACCCGTACGCCACCGCGCCCGTCGGCAACGGCCCGTTCCGCTTCGCGTCGCGCGTGGCCGGCCGACAATGGCGATTCGTGCGCAACGACGGGTTCCCCGCCGCCCTCGGGGGGCCGCCGCGCGCGCGCGTCATCGTGGTAGCGGTGGTCGATGAGTCGGCCACCAAGTTCGCCGGCTTGGTCAGCGGAGAGCTCGACGTTGCCGGCGTCTCGCCCACCATGGCCCGGCTCGTGCAACAGGATCCGTCGCTCGAGTTGCTCACGCCGCCAGCGCTCTTCTCCACGGTGCTGGCGTTCAATACCACCCGCGCGCCGTTCAACGATGGGCGCGTCCGTCGTGCCGTCGCGCTCTCGATCGACCGCGCGCGCCTCGTCCGCGCCGCGGTCGCCGGCCTCGCCACCCCCGCCGTCGGCGCCATTCCCCCCGGACTCCCGTTCTCTTCCAGTGGGGCCCCGATCCCCGACACCACCCAGGCCGACGCCCTGCTCGACGCCGCGGGCTGGGTGCGCCGTGGCGCCACCCGTGCCCGCGGCGGCGTGCCGCTCCGTCTCACGCTGCTCACCGTGGGGAGCGGGGACATGGCCGTCGAACAACTCGTCCAGGCCGATCTCGCCGCCCGTGGCATCGACCTCACCATTCGCGTGATGGAGCTCGCCACGTTCCTGGCCACCGTCCGGGCGCCGCAAAAGGCGTTCGATCTCGTGGTCACCGGCATTCCGGGGGATATCGCCCTCGGTCATCTCTCGGCGCTCTTCGACGGCGCCCAACGCGGCGGGGCACTCGACTACACCGGATTCCACACCGCCACGCTCGACCGCGTCCTCGATGCGGCGCGCCGCGCAGCGCCCGACGCCGCGACAGCCGCGTGGCGTGCCGTCGAGGCGCAACTCGGTCGCGACATGCCCGTCGCGTGGCTCTACCACGCCCGCGGCGTGCAGGGGCGCTCGCGCCGCCTCGACGGCGTCGTCATGGATCTGCGTGGCGAGCTGGTCTCGGTGGCGCGCTGGTCCCGCCGGGAGCGCCCATGACGCCGCCCACGCCCCCCATTGTGCGGTCACGGCTGTTGTCCCTTGACGCGCTTCAGCGCCGTCGGGACACTGCCCCGGGCACATCGCTGGCGCCCCTCCTCGACGGGCTCGCGCGCGAGCTGGACCCGTTGCGCACCCGGCCGCTCCCCATCCCTGCGCAGAAGGCGCGCCTCACCCGCGGGGGCGGACGGTGCCCACAGCATGGGATTCCGTTGGTGTTCGATCCCTGGTCGCCGCACGCGCATCGCTGCGAGCGGTGCGGCGGCGTTTTCCACGGGGCGGAGCACGACGACTGGTGGGCCATGGGCGCCCAGCTGTACACCGTGGAACGCGCCGTACATGCCGCCGCGCTCTTCGCACTGCGGGGGGATCCCCGGGATGCGGTGCTCGCCGCGCAGATCCTCGATGCGCTGTCGGAGCGCTACGCCACATGGCCCAATCGGGACAACGTGCTCGGGCCCTCGCGGCCGTTCTTCAGCACGTACCTCGAGTCCATCTGGTTGCTCAACGCCTGCCATGCGCTCGACCTGCTGGAGACGGCTGGGGCACCGGGCGTTCACGCGGTCGGCGCGCGCCTGCGTGACCGCCTCATCGCGCCCTCGGCCGCGCTCATCGCGTCGTATGACGAGGGACTCTCCAACCGGCAGGTTTGGAACGAAGTGGCCATCCTCTCGGCCCTGCGCCTGCTCGACGACACGCGTGCCTTCGAACAGCGCGTCGACGCCGAGCAGCGGTTGCACCGGATGGTCGGCGAGGGGCTGCTCGCCGACGGCACGTGGTACGAAGGCGAGAACTATCATCTCTTCGCCCATCGCGGGCTGTGGTACGGCGTCCAGCTCCTGCAGGCCAGCGGCCGCCAGTTGCCCCTCGCCCTCGACGAGCGTTTTGCCGCCGGATTCGTCACCCCGTTCCTCGGGGTGCTCCCGGACGACACGCTCCCCGCTCGCCGCGATGCCAAGTACGGGGTGTCCGTCCGGCAGTGGCGCCTCGCGGAATGGTGCGAATTGGGGCTCGCGCACCGGTACGACCCACGGCTCGCCGCGCTGCTCTCCAAGCTCTACGATGGCACCCTCGCGCGGCGGGCGGAGGCCCGCGTCTGGTCCACCGCCGACGCCGAGCGTGACGATGGCCCGTCGGCACTGTCGCGTGCCGACCTGTCGTGGCGCGCGCTGCTGATGGCGGCGCCCGATCCCGTCGCGGGCACGGCATGGCACCCCGCCAGCGTCTCGTTGCCGTCGCAGGGGCTCGCGGTGCTGCGACGCGAGCACGGGCGTGTCTACGTGGCGCTCGAGGGTGGTCACACCGGCGCCGGCCACGGGCACCCCGACCGGCTCGCGCTCACCCTGCAGACGGGCGCCGAACGCTGGCTCCAGGATCCCGGCACCGGCAGCTACGTCGAGCGCACGCTGCACTGGTACCGTAGCACGCTCGCGCACCATGCACCACTGGTGAACGGGGCATCGCAGCCCCCGTCGCCGGCGCAACTGCAGGCCTTCGAGGATCGCGGGGGCATGGGGTGGATGCGCAAGACGGCCCACATCGGCGGCGCCGTGCAGTCCACGCGCACGGTGGTGGTATGCGAAGGCTATCTGGTTGACGTGCTCGACTGGCAATCTCCCGACGACGCGTCCGCGCCGGTCACGATCACCCTGCCGCTCTGCGGGGCGGCCACGCAGACGGTCCCCCACGCATTCGCCCCGGCGGTGCGCCGCGGTGCGGGCGGCCTCGAAGACGGCTTCGACTTTCTCACCGCGGTCGAATCGGTCGTCCTTGAGCCGGACGCCGAGGGCGCGCTGCGGACGGCCGCGCTCGACGCCGTCGCGGTCTCGGCGCGCGGTGACGACGTGCCGTCGGCCGCCGCGCGGCTCGACCTCGCCACCAACGCGCGCGCCACGCTCCTGCGGATGCGCGTCCCTGGCGCACCCGGGTGCCCCGACGCGGTGCGCCATGCCATCGAACTGGACGGGGCGTGCGGTCGTCTGGTGTCGGTCTGGCGCTGGCACCCCACGGGGACGGTCGCCGCCGTGCGTGCGGTGCGCCTCGATCCCACCGGTGGCGCGGTGCCCGTCGCGCACGTGACCACCGACGACGGCACCACCGCCGTGCACGGCGCCGCGCCGCACGGCTGGCACATCGAGCTGTTGGCGCGTCATGCCCGCAGCAGCGTCGATCTCGAAGGGCTCGTCGTTTCCCACGACAAGGAGGAGGCACCGTCACCGCCACCCGTCGAGGCGCCCGCCCCGCCGCTGGAGGTCACCCCCCCGTGGTCGTGCACGCTGGGCGCGGCACACTACCTCCGTACCGAACCCACGTGGGAGGAGGCCGGCGGCCCCACGGCCGTGGTCACCCTCACCGCCGATGCGGATCGGGTGGTCGTCGAGGTGGAGGTGCACACGGGCCCGGTGGTCGGGCCGGACGGCCCCGACAATCCCCTCGACAACGAGCGGGCCGACACCAACGCCGACGGGGTGCAGTGGTACTGGGCCGCCCCTGGTGCGGGGTGGTCGCAGGCGGGGCTGTTCGTGCCGCAGGGCGGGGTGGGGCACACCACGCGGCTGCTCCCCGGAG
Source organism: Gemmatimonadota bacterium (assembly GCA_031127225.1). Classification (GTDB taxonomy): domain Bacteria; phylum Gemmatimonadota; class Gemmatimonadetes; order Gemmatimonadales; family Gemmatimonadaceae; genus Gemmatimonas. The sequence goes on from JARIEV010000124.1 coordinate 6,059, forward strand.
ACTGGCCGCTACCGCTCACCGAACACCGCGAACTCGGGCCCGGGCATGGCTGGCACGCGCGCTTCGTGTGGCGCCGCGACGACCTGCCGTGCGCCGCCGGCACCGTCGCGTTCGACCTCGTCGTTAATGAGCGGTCCCCCGAGCGGGCGCGGCGACGTGGGCAACTGGTCTTAAGTGGCCGGTCGCACGACGCGCCGTCCGACGCGGCGTATGCCTACCTGCGCGGCGACCGGCAGAATCCGGCACACGCCATCCGGCTGCACCTCCCGGCGCGCTGAACGGCTATCTTGCGCCGGGCACCGAGGGTGCCCGCTGTTGCGCCAGGCACCCGAGTCACTCCCATCTCGGGGGCGACCGTCCCCGAATTTCCGCCGGATGTCCCAGACTGTCATGACCGCCGTCACGGTGGTGCTTTATGAGTCGCAGGATCCCATCAACATCGGCGCGGTCGTCCGCGCCATGAAGAACATGGGTGCCGTCGACCTGCGTCTCATTCGTCCCTGCCCGTACGACAAGAACCGCCTCGAACAGATCGCGCATGACACGCGCGATGTGGTCGAGCGCATTCAGCATTTTGACACGATCGACGAGGCGCTCGCCGACTGCCGCTACGTGGTGGCCTTCTCGGGACGTCGCCGTGCCGCCAAGTGGGATCGCCACACGCCGCGGACAGCCGCCGTTGATCTGCTCGCGCACGCCCAGCACGGGCGCGTGGCGATCATGTTCGGCCGTGAAGACCACGGGCTCCCCAACGACGCGCTCGATCGCGCGCATGCGGTCGCCACCATCCCGACCACGGAGCACTTCTCGCTGAACATTGCGCAAGCGTGCCTGCTCGCGCTCTACGAGTGCCATCTGCTGGCCGGCGATGCCACAAAAAAGCTGGCAGGCCCCAAGCACTCGAAGGGGGCGCCCACGATGCAGGAGTTCGAGCTCACCTTCCGTGACGCCGAAAAGGCCCTCGAGGCGCTTGCCTATTTCAAGACGCGCAGCCCCGAACTCATCATGCGAGCGCTGCGCTCCGTGGTCTTCCGCGCTGAGCCCGACCAGAAGGAGCTGCTGCTGTTGCGCACCGCCAGCATCGAGGTGCTGCGCACCGTCGAGCGGGAATCGCGGCTTGCGGTCGAGCGGGCGCTGGCCGCCCGCGACGCGGCAACGCGGGGCGACGCGGTGCAGGAGAGTGGAGGCGGCGCGTGACGCGCGGGATCTCCTTTACCGGAACCCCAGACGACGACTGGCGCTCGCGCGCGGCCGACGTCATTCCGGGAGGGAGTTCCACGGGCAGTAAGCGCCCGGACGCGCTCTACGGAACGCGGGCGCTCGACGCGGCGGTCCCCACGCACTTCGAACGTGCGGACGGCTGTTGGCTCTGGACCCCCGACGGCCGCCGGTTCATCGACTGCGGCATGGCGTTGGGCGCCGTGGGCATCGGCTATGCCGATCCCGCCGTCACCCGCGCGGTCGTCGACGCGGCCTCGCGCGGCAACGTCACCACGCTCCCCCACCGGCTTGAAGTGGAGGTCGCGGAGCGACTCGTCGACGTGATCCCGTCGGCGGAGCAGGTGCGTTTTCTGCGCACGGGCGCCGAAGCGAGCGCCGCCGCCATCCGGCTCGCGCGGGCCTGCACACAGCGCGAGCACGTCATCGCGTCGGGGTACTTCGGCTGGCTCGACTGGTGCAGCGATGCGCCCGGGGTGCCGCGTGCCGTGCGGGACGCCGTATCGTGGGTGCCCTTCAACGACATTGCCGCACTCGAGGCCACCATTGCCGCGCTGGATCAGGCGCCGGCGGCGATCATCATCGAGCCGCTGGTCCATGAGGTGGCGTCGGTCGCGTGGCTTGCAACGGCGCGGCGACTCGCCGATCGCACGGGCGCCGTGCTCATTTTCGATGAAGTCAAAACAGCCTTCCGGGTCCTCACCGGCGGCGTCCAAGCACTCACCGGCGTCACCCCCGACCTCACCACCCTCGGCAAGGCCATGGCCAATGGCTACCCGCTCGCGGCCCTCGTCGGTCGCGCCGCCGTCATGACGAACGCCACCAAAACGTGGATCTCGTCCACCGCCGCCACCGAGAGTACGGGGCTCGCGGCGGCGAAGGCCGTGCTGGAGTGGCATGAACGGGTGGACGTGGCCGACCGCATGGCGATCGCCGGCGGCATGATGCAGGAGATCATCGGCACGGCGCTCACCGAGGCGCCGTGGGTGGGGGTGCGCGCGGAGGGGCCCCCCATGATGTGGCGGTTGGTGGGCGACTCCCCGGAGCAGCTCGATGCCCTCGTGGCCGCGGCGGTGCGCGGGGGGGTGCTGCTCAAGCGCGGGGCCTACCAGTTCGGCGCGCTGGCGCACGATGAGCCCTCGCTCGACGCGCTCGCCGGGGCGATGCCCGGCATCACGCAGGCCTTGCTGCCCGGGCCGCGACGCATGGAGGATTGACCGGATGGCCGGCCTACACGACCACACATCCCCGCGGGACATCGACCTCGTCATCGACGTCCACGCGCACTTCCACACGCCCCACACCAATCGCAGCGACTGGGCGCGCTACAACCAGTCACGCCTCGACGCGGGCGCCCGCATGGGCGTCTGTTGTCACGTCGCGTCCGTGCTGGGCTCGTGGGGTGCCACGTCGCCCACCTACTTCGCCTCACCGGCCGATCAGACGCCGGCGAACACGTGGATGCTGGACTATGCCGCGGCGCAGACGCCCCGCGTGAAGGCGTGGGTCGCGGTCAATCCCAACTTCACGGCGCACACTCTCGCCGAGATCGAACAGGGCATGGCGCGCGGCGCCGTGGGCATCAAGCTGGCCGCCGGACGACGTGCCGATGATGCGCTGCTCGACGACATCGCGGCCGCGGCCGCCACGTACGGCGTGCCGGTCCTCCAGCATGTCTGGCAGCACCGCCGTCGCGATTGGCCGAATCAGGACGCGTCCGACGGCATCGAACTCGCCCGTCTGGCGGCGCGCCATCCGCGCACCACGTTCCTGCTGGCGCACATCGGCGGCGGCGGCGATTGGGCGCACACCAACCCCGCCGTGCGCGACATGCCCAACGTGGTCATGGATCTGTCCGGGAGCGGCATCGATCGCGGCATGATCGACGAAGCGATGCGCTGGGTCGGCCCCGCGCGCCTGCTCTGGGCGGCCGACCTCACCCTCTGCACCGGGCTCACCAAGTTGCGGGCCCTCGCCCACACCGGCGCCTCCCCCGACGACATCGCCGCGATGTGCTGGCGCAACGCCGTGCGGATCTTTCCCGCCGGAACCTTTGACGCCGCACTTGCCGCGGCGCGCACGGCGGCCGACCGGCCGCGGAGTGTGGTATGACGCCTCCCGTCACAGACCGCCGCCCGATCGACGTTACCGCGTGGATCGGTGGGTACCCGTTCCGCGAGGTCCCGCACCCCGAGCCGGACATTCTCGTGCGGGTGCTCGAGCGGGAGGGCCTGGCCGGCGCGTGGGTGGGCCACCTCCCGGGGGCCTTTCACCGCGATCCGGTCCCGTCCAACCGGGCACTGTACGCGGCGGTCGAACGCTGGCCGGGGGTGCTCCTGCCGGCGCCCATCGTGCGTCCCGATTGGCCGGACTGGACCGGCATGTTGCGCGACGCCGTCAACGCGGGTGCACCCGCCGTGCGGGCGTACCCCGCGCAGTGGGGGCTCGGGCCGGCCCATCCGGCCATGGCCGACCTCGCCTTCGCCTGTGGTGAGGCTGGGCTCGCCCTCCACATCACGGTCCGCTTCGAAGACCTGCGGCAGCGGCACACCATGGATACGGTCGGCGACGTCTCGGCGGCCACGCTGCGTGCGCTGGCCCGGCTCCCGGGGTCGCGCTGCCAGCTCGTCGTGGCCGGTGCCGCACGCGAGCTCATCGAGGAAACGCACTGGGGACTCACGGAGGTCGAGCAGGAACGGGTCTACTACGATTTTGGCTGGGTCTGGGGTCCGCCCGAGGATCACTTTGCTCATCTCGTCCGCACTATCGGCGCCCGGCGTCTGGCGTTCAGCAGCTGGTGGCCGCTGCGTCTCACCCAGCAATCCCGGGCGCTGATCGACCTGCTCCCCGACGCCGATCGGGTCGATGTTCCGGATCACGCGTTCGCCGACGGGCGCTCGATCGCGGCGGCGGCACAGCGCGTCCAGCCGCTGAAATCGGCGCGCGATGGCGAGGCGGGAACGCCTGTCCGCGCCGTGCGTTAACGCATCAGCAGGAAAGTTCCGTACCAACTGTGCCGTATAGCACGCAAACACTTGCGTACAAATACGGTGACGGGCATACTTCGCGCTTGCAAAAATCGGGTTGACACAGACTTACACGCATGACCACGGTCACGCTTCGTCACCGAAAAATCGGGACGAAAACGGCGCTGCTGTTCGTACGTGACGTGTGTCTTCCGCCACCAACGCCTTCCCGGCCCCAAAGTCGATGACGGTCAAGAAGAAGTGGACGGTAATTCCTGGGTTCCTCGCGCTCGCCGCAGCGGCCACGCTGCTGTCGGCGTACAGCGGCGCATCGTCGTCGCAGGGACTCCGGGTTGAACAACCCGTCAAGTTTGTCCACGCCCCGCACGTGCAGAAGGCCGGCATGAACTGCCTCTACTGTCACAGCGCGGCGAACAAGTCCCCCGATCCGGGGAACGCGTCGGTCTCCACGTGCATGGGCTGTCACGTGCTCGTGAAGCCGCAGTCGGCGGAAATCAAGAAAATCGCCGCGTTCTACCAGAAGGGTCAGGCAATTCCGTGGAATCGCGTGCATAAGGTGCCGGACTACGTCCAGTTCCCGCACATGCGCCACGTGAATGCCGGGGTGACCTGCCAGACCTGTCATGGCCAGATCCAGAACCAGGGTGCGCAGGGTCCCGACACCAACTACGTGCCGGTGCAGCAGGTGAACTCGCTCAACATGGGCTGGTGCATCAATTGCCACGTGCAGGGCTACAAGCCTGCGGAAGGCGCGCGACTCGCCGGCATGCCGGTGACGCCCGAGCTGGAAGCAGCGCCGCCCAAGAAAGCGCGCTACGACTGCGCCACCTGCCACTACTGATTCTTCATCTGACCCTCGATCACGGGGCCACGGCGCGTAGTCTGCGCGCCGCATGCCCTGTGCAGCC
>JARIEV010000125.1 GCA_031127225.1 Gemmatimonadota bacterium
CCCCGACGCGGAGTCGTACGGTGGCGATGATGAATCGCGCCCCGCGGTGTTCGTGACCACGCGCGAGCCCATCGCGCTGCTCGTGTCGCGTCTCGACGACCCGCGCGCGCCGGATTCCTCGGCGCTGGCCGCCTACATCGACGGCCGCATGGTGGCGCGCAGTGCGATGCCGCCCGAAGCCATCGAACGGCTCATCGGGCTGCACCTGTTCGAGTCGCCGGTGCCACTGGGGCTCTTTGCCTTCGAGGCCGAGCCGGGGCTGCAGTGCCGCTTGTTCGCGCTGGTGCCGCGTACGGCGCTCGAGGCCGAAGCGCACAGCGCCGAGCCGTGGAAGGCGAGCGTGCCGAGCTACGAAGCGATGCGCGACGCCGACGATGGTGAGGAGGATGACGACGAGAACGACGAGGACGATGACGACGACACGTCACCGTACGAGACGATCCTGCTCGGCCACATCGTGCGCTTCGCGAAAGACCGCAAGCACCCCGACGATCTCGCGGGAGAAGCGGTGGACATCCTGCAGCGCATCATTCACGGCGCGGAACCGCTGCAGGACGCCGATCAGAAGGCCATCGACGACCTGCTGGGATCGCTGTAGCGCGCGGGGCCGCGAAGTGCGTTACGCGAAACGCGTCACGCGCGCGGATCGCGCACCACGCCGGTAAACAGCACGGTGCCGGCAAACCGTTCACGGATCACGAACACGAACGGTTTATCGAAGCGATAGGGCAGCGGCATCGACGTGGGGACGATCCCCACGCTCGTCACCGCCGCCGCACGCGTCCCGGCCTCGTCCACGTCCACGGCCACACCGTGCCGCACGAAACCGATCTTGACGCTCGGTCCCAGCAGACGCGGAAACTGTGCGGCATCGGTGAAGGCGCGCGGCATGCCGAGCGCCGCGAGGTGCGGTGAGAGTTCCAGTGATCCCGACACACGGAAGCGCGGCAGCGTGAGCGGCGTGGTGGCGGACACCGTCGCGAGCCCGTTCGTGATCGTGGCCAGCCGCGCGGAATCGAGCGTGGCCACCAACGACGACACCGTCCCCGTTTGCGGTGCCAGCAGCAGCATCGAGTACGCCGTGTTGCCATAGGCCAGTTCGGCCGCCAGCACCGAGCCGTCGGTAAAGCCGCGGAACCGGCCGTCGCGCGTCATCAGCGGCACGGACACGTCGGCGCCGCTCTCTAAACGGAAGGGGCCGGGTTTGGTCTTTGCCGATTCAAACCGATCGCGCCACGCGCCGTCGAAATACACCGCGTTGGCCAGCAGCATCAGCAGATCATCGGGCGGCGGTGTGTCGAGCACCTTGGGCACCAGCCCCTTGGTTTGCGTGTTCCCCCACGCGTTCACCGCGTCGAACATCGCCGAGGGCGTGGCAGCGCTGCGGATTTCCGCGTTGAAGTAACGCCGCACGTCACCCGCAAATCCCGTGTCGGCCACCAGCGGCGTGCGCACCCAGATCGCGTTCGCCAGCGTGACCGTGACCGCCGGATCGAGCGTGGGCAGCAGCATCATGAGGTCGCGGTAGGCCGTGTTGATTTCGGTGCGCGTGCGACCGCGCCAGCCCAGCGTGCCGGCCATCTGCGATTCCGTCTCGCCGGCGGCGCCGCTCATCGTCATGCCCATGGCGAGCGAGACACTGAGCGGCGAGAGCAGCACGTTCTTCCCCGCCGCCCGCGCATCCGAGGTGCGCAGCAGCCGCAGAGCGAAGCTGTTTCCCGCCGACACCGCGTCGCGCTCCACCGACGTGAGCGCCCGCGGCAGCGCCGTGAGCGAATCCACCCCACTGCGATCAGCCGGCGCCGTGCTGGCAGCGCAGGCTGTGAGGAGCGGCGCCACAAGCGCTGCGATGTACGCGGTGCGGCGTGTCGTGCCCGTGATGGTCGCCCCATGCCGCCGCGCGCGGCCGGGATTCTGTGCTGTGGTCATCGCGATCGCTCCCGAAGTGCCGTGGTCCAGCCGTGTCCTGAGAAAACAGTACACCATGTCGGGTCCCTCACCCTCCCCCCCCATTCCCCCCACCCCCTTCATACCCAAAGCCCACAGCCCACAGCCCACAGCCCCCAGCCCCCAGCCCACAGCCCCCATGCCCCCGCGCCGTCTCCCTATCCCCCCAGTCTGGCTGACCGCACTGCTGCTGTCGTGTACCACCACGACCGTGGGCAGTGCCGACGGCACCCTGGCCGACGACGTCGCCTACGCGGCGAACGCCACGCCGGCGCCCGACACCACGCCCCCGCTGGATCCCGACTCCACCATCGCCCTGCTCACCGCGCCCGCTGCATGGCGGCTCGTGCAGCTGCGCGGACTGGCCGTGCCAGCCACAACCGACAGTGCGGAGAGCCCGGTGCCCACCATCGCCTTCACGCGCGACGGCCAGCGCATCGCGGGGTTCGGCGGCTGCAACCGGTATGCTGGACGCTACGCGATGGGCACGGCAACCGGCGACGGCAGCGCGTTGCGCTTCTCGCCCCTCACCATCGCGCCGCGCACCTGCCCGGGAGTGCTCATCGAGAACGAGTTCACGCAGGTGCTCGAGCTCGTCGATCACGTGGCCGTGCGGGCCGGCGCCCTCGAACTGAGCCGCGCGCACATGCCACCGATGGCGCGGTTCGTACCGGCGGACCGCTGAGCGGGTGAGGGGCGGCTAACAGCGAGGCCAGCCACCTCCCCACGCTGGCGGCAGTGGCGTCCGGGCGCTAGATGATCCGGGTCCGTCGCCGTACGACGTCCGGCGCGCCATGCAGCGTCCCCACGACCCCACCCGCCATGCAGATCCCCCGACTGATCACGCTCGCCACCGCGCTCACGCTGTCCGTCACCGCCCCGCGGATCGCGTCGGCGCAGCTGGCCGACACCAAGGTGCTCACCACCGACGCCGTGAAGAGCCTGCTGGCCAGCGCCGAAGCCACGGCGAAGCAGAACAAGTGGCTGGTGTCCATTGCCGTCACCGATGCCGCCGGCGACCTGCTCGGCTTCCTCAAGCTCGACAACGCCAGCACCGGCTCCGTGCAGATCGCGCAGGGGAAAGCGCGGACCGCCGCGCGGTTTGGGCGCCCCACCAAGGTCTACGCCGACCGCGTGCTCACCGACACGCTGACCTTTCTGTCGGTGGACGGGCTCGTCGCGCTGCAGGGCGGGCTGCCCATCACCGTGAACGGCAAAGTGATCGGCGCCGTGGGCGTGAGCGGCGCGACCAGTGCGCAGGACGAACAAGTCGCCGCCGCCGCGATCGCCGCCGTCATCAAGCCGTAAGCGAAGCCCTCAGGCGCGACCTATCGCCGCTCGTCGTGTCCGCGAAACCCGATGCGCCGATTCACGGCGCGTCGTTCATCGAGTGTCATCCGCGACCAGCCGCCGATTTCGCTGAGCGTGCGGCGACAGCCGCGACATTCCTGGGCCACGTCGAGCAGGCACACCTTGAGACAAGGCGACGTGGCCGGGAAATCCGACAGCGGCGGCAACGGATCACCCGACGGCTTCATCACGTCGCTCATGGCGCGGGCTTGACCGCACTCCACGCCGGACACGACGGCGCCTGGCCAGCGGGTCGCGGCGGTCCATCAGCGCGCGGCACCGTATCCGCCACCTGCATCAGCGCCACGTCGAAAATCAGCGTCGCCTTTTCCGGGATCACCGGCGGCCGTCCCTTCTCGCCGTAGGCCAGCTGCCAGGGGATGATGAGCCGGCGCGAGCCGCCCACGCGCATCCCCTGAAATCCCAGATCCCACCCCGCGATCACGCGGCGGAACCCCTGCGGGAAGCTGATCGGATCCTTGGGCCGTCCCGCCGCCGTCGTATCGCGGGACGAGTCGAACTGCTTGCCGTCGGTCGTCCACCCCGTGTAGTGCGCGTACACACAGCGCCCCGACGTGAGCGGCGTGCCCGTCCCGTCCACCAGATCGATGGCTTCGAGGGCGAAGAGCGGCAGCGCCTTCCCCTCCACCGCCGGAATCGGCCGAGCAAAACGAGGCGCCCCAGCACACCCCGCCATGATCGCAACCATCCCCCCCACCAAAATTCGTCTCATACCCTGAACACTAAGTACTGCCCACTGATTTGCGACCCAAGGCCCAAGTCCCAAGGCCCAAGGCCCAAGGCCGAGAGCCCCCAGCCCAAAGCCCAAGGCCCAAGGCCCAAAGCCCAAAGCCGAGAGCCCCCAGCCCAACGCCCCCCCTAACGAACCCGCTCCACCCCTCCCACCCTATCAAACCCCGCATCCAAACTCATCACCCTCCTCACTCCCCTCCTCCTCCTCACCGCCGCATGCACCGCCGCATGCACCGCCGCATGCACCGCCGCATGCACCGCCGCATGCACCGCATCGCGCGCCGACAACCCCGTCACCGTGAGCATCAGCGCTTTCGCCTGTTCGACATCCGCCAGCTCCACCGCGAACACCTCGTCAACCACCCCGTGCAGCGCGTCGAACGCCGCCTGCATGGCGTCAGGACGCCGGATCGCGAAGTAGCGATGCAGGATCTCCTGAAACACCTCCGCATCGGTCACGAGACGATCACCGCAGGCGATCGACGACTCGAGCATCCGCCGCACCGTCTCCTTGTTCGGATGCGGCGCCCCGATGAGATACATCGGCACAGTCGAATCGATGAAGACCGTATTCGGCGGTTCGGGCCGTTCGCGGCTGATCATGCGCCCGAGCCCGGCGCGTCATCCATGCGCTCCACGTCGTCCAGCACATCGCCCGACTCGATGTCCGTGAGCATGCTCGGCAAGTCGCCCACCGGATACGCGCGCCGCCCGCAGCGCCTGCCGGACCCATTCGGCCACCGTCATCCGCTGCCGCTGGGCCACGAGTCGGATCCGTCGGAACTCACCTTTCTCACGCTCGACCTCCCGCAGCGGAAGGTCGCCGAAGCCCTCGTCTTTCAGGTGTAGCGAGCGCGCCTCCGCCCACGCGGCTCCGCCAGCGCGCGTCCCCACTCAGGGGAGCGGACGCGGATCGGCGAACGTGGAATAGCCCCACCGGCACACCGCATACCGCTCGCTGGCGTCTTCGATCAACTGCCCCAGCGCGGTGGTGTCGGCCGCGGTGGGTGCCTCGCCCTGCTCGCGGCGCTGCTGGAGCTCTTCACGGGTCTCGTACAGCGCCAGGCAGCGGTCGTACGCCACCGACGCCGAGTCGCGCGGCACCGCCAGTGGCGGCGGGGGTGGTGCGTCGGCGCGCTCCACGAGGGTCCCGGCGGCCTCCGCCATCTGGAGCGGTTCGGGCACCTCGCTGCGGCACCCGACCAGCAGCGCCGTAGCGAAAAGGGTGACGGCGGTGCGGACAGCAGAACGGCGAACGGCAGAACGGCGGGCAATGCGAACGGGGATCGACATACGACCTCGTACAACAACGCAACGGCGGTACCAACGCACATCGACGGCATCGCCGACGTAGCTGAGCCAAGTATGGTGTGCTACCGTCAATCCAGCGTCACGATGCGCGGCACATAGATGAGCTCGGCGGTGTTACGGCGCGGAGAGGGGAGGGTGATCACTGCGCGCGAAGCGGTGGTGCGCTCGCCACTCCGCTGGGAGCGTCAGCTCGACGGCCGTAATAGATTCTGGGGAGCGGTGGCCGATCTGGACGGTCGGTACCTCCGGGTGGTGCTGCTCGATGATGGCCGGACCATCCACAACGCGTTCCCCGATCGCGGATTCGTGCCATGAAGCTCAACTACTACCCAGACACGGACTCGCTCTACATCGACTTAGTGGACCGGGCGAGCGTGGAGAGCCGTGAGGTCTCGGCCGGGGTTGTGCTCGACTACGACGCCGAGGGGCGCGTGGTCGGCATCGATATCGATCAGGCCAGTCAAACCGTCGATCTGCTGCAGCTTGAGCTCCAGGCGCCGCACATGGCCGTCGAGCGCACCGTCGCGTAGAGGCAGCGGCAGGACAGGCCTACGCGTTTGACCCGCGCGCCAGTGACCATGTCTCGAGCAGCGCACGGAACTCGGTGAGGACACGCTGCACATCGGCAAACCCCGGCAGCCGCTCGCCCGTGCGCTCATCCATATACGGATCGCGACGCACCTCAATCATCACCGACTGCACGCGTCGGTCCAGACCGTAATACGCATTCGGAACCAACGCGCCGGCGAACGGGCGGTTCACGCCCACGCGGAAGCCGCGATCGGTGAAGAACGTGTGCACCACCTCAGCGAGCTCAGCGCTCGTGTGCATCGCGTCGGTGCCGATGCCGATCTCCGGCGGATCGCCGACGTCCACCTGCGTGGGCATCGGCACCACCGGAAACGAATGCGCGTCGATGATGACACAACGCCCGAACTGCTCGAGTGCGCGCGCCGCCATTGCATCCAAGCGCTGATGATGCGGCCAGTAGTACTCGTTCATGAGCTGAGCGCGCCGAGTTTCTGAAATGGCGCGAAGCGGCGCCCCCGAACTGGTGCGCACGTACACCGCGCCCATGCCGTGGACCGCACAGGGCTCGTGCGCATCGTCGGCAAAGCGCTCCACGTCGACGACCAGCCGCGAGACATCCGCCGCCACGATCTGCGCCGATGGAAAGCCGTCACCGTACAACGCGTCGGTGAACCGGTCGGTCAGCCGGAGCAGCTCCGCGTCGAGCGTGTCGCGATCCACCACGAAGTCACCGAAGGCGTCGTCGGGGATGCGGGTGGAGGCGTGCGGGATGTGCAGAAGGAGCGGGGAGCGGAGCATGGAATCCGTGAGAGGGGCGGCGGAGCGGAGAGCAGTCGGCGTTGGCAGAACCGCGCTCGCGTTATTCCGATGACATATGGCTGGCAACTCGGCCCGATGTTCGTCGCTCGCTGCTGAACCGCCGGCGAGGGTGGGATTCTGTGTAGTCAAGACTTTACGCGCACTGACGTATAGGATATCATTGACATGAGACTTTTGCTTGGGCGCGAGCCGCATCGGCTGGAGGCGGTGCACCCAGTGATCATCGAGGAATTGCTCTCGCTGGCGGCGGATCGGAAGTCGGTCGCCCTCACGACGATCATCGAGATGCTGGCCAGCCTGCACGCTGAAGGGCGCAGCAGTCCCTATCTGGTAAAACTCTCCCATTCCCCGCTGTGGGAACTCAAGCCAATGAGTCGCGGTGGTGAGCGCGGCGGCTGCCGAGTGTACCTGTTTCTGCTGCCGACGGGTGAGGCCGGAATCGTGAACTGTGAGGTCAAGAAGCCGGATGCCAAGGCGAGTCAGTCCAAGCTGGCAGTTGGGCTACGGACGATGAAGGCGTACAACGAAGGGATCCCCGTGTTCGAGGAGGCGAGGTGAGCGGACAGAGATACTCCCAAGACAGAAAGGCCGAGGTACGGGCCGCGCTACAGCTGGACTCCGAGCCCACCGACGAGTTCATGACGCTGCTGGCCGAACTCGGCGACGGCGACGTCGCGCCGGGCCCCGTGGTGCCGATCCCCACGCGAGGCTACACACCCAACGAGATCGAGGACGTCGTCATCAACGCGACGACGGGCGAGTTGCTCGCCCGCGCCCGCGGCGGTCGCACCCTCGCCAGTATCGGCGAGAAAGTCGGCGTCACCCGTGCCCGCATCCAGCAACTCGAGCGCAGCACGAATATCGAGATCGCCACCTTCGTGCGCGTCGCTAAGGCGTGCGGCTACGAAGTGAGTGTGCATCTTCGACCGCTGCACTCCGATCTATCCCCGCTCTCGGCGGTGCTTGGCGGGTCGGACGCAGCGTGAGTATCGACGGAGACATGTATTAGTCTTGAGCGTTTCTATGCACGTTGTTCTGACGTGCATACGATGTTGGCATTTTTCACGACCACGCACCCCGACCGTCCGCACACATTCGCTACACCCGCCGCGCGAGCGCCGCAACACTCGGCACGCGAACCCGCATCAACGCCTCAAGCCGCGAGAGCGCCACGACCTCGCCGCCCACCATCGCGGTCGTCGCGTGCAGCACATCGGGCATTGCCTGCTGCAGCGTGGTCGTCACCTGCTCGATCGTGGAGCGCACCTTCGCCGGGGCGACCCCGAGATCGGCCGCCAATCGTTGCACATCGTCGGTGGTGAGTGTGTGCGGCTGATAGCTGTGCCCGAAACGCATGGAGAGGTCCGGCGAGAGCGACTGGTACACTTCGGTGCTCACGACGTCGTAGAACGGCGCCAGCCGCGCACCCGACGTGCTGTGCAACAACGCGAAGTTCTTGCCGTGCGCATCGCCGTTACCCAGGCACACGTTGGCCACCACGGCGGTGAGCAGGTCTTGCAGATCGATGGCGGGACGCACACTGTAGCGACGTATCGCGGCCGCGAGATCGCGCACACCCGGCCCACCGTCGCGTTGATATTTGCGCCGTGGTAGGCGGCCCGTGACCTGACACATGTCTTCCTGATGCACGCGGGTGATCGGCGGCAACGACCGTGCATCGGTGGACGTCGCCTCGGTGGACGTGTCCTCAGTAGCCGTCGCCTCGACCCGGTCATACCGCTCGATCGCGAGCAGTGTCGGTTCGGTGGAGTCGTCTTCGCTCGCGATCGCATGCGCCGCGGGCACGGCAAGTCCGAGCGCACGGTAGAACGCGAGACACGCCAGCTCATTCGCCACGAGGCCATCGTAGCGCCCGCTCGCCCGCTTGATGATGTGCGTGCCCGCCGCGCCGTCAAGCGGAAGCTGCCACGTGTTGTTCCAACGCCGCAGTACGAGCTTGCGCTGCACCCCACTCATCACCTGCCGACTTTCCAGCATCGCCGCCGTCAGTCGCTCGCCGTGCCGCTCATCGAACAGCGCCGAGAGTTCCTGTCCGCTCAAGGCACGGTAGGTCGCCGTCGTTGGTCGCTCGGCGCCCGGTGTCCACACCGAGACGGCGCCGGCGCACTCACCGCCCACGCGACCGAGCAGTCCCGCCACATCGGAACGATCGTCTTGCCGCACGCGCGCCAACTCATCGCGCGTGTCCGATTCCAGCAAAAGATTGTCGAAGAACACGAGCGTCTCGCGATGCCCGTACGTCATCAGCGGGCGCACGGGCAGCCTTACGGACAGGGCAGCCTGCGCATAGCCGTCGTGGTAGCGATACCAGACATCGTCGTCATGCTCGCCCAACACGCCGGCGTCATGCTCGTGCATCAAAACATCGAGCGCCGCTTCGCTCGTGTCGTATCGTTCGGCTTTACGCGGGGTCATGGCGCGGACTCGTTCGAATCAGGCAACCCGCCGCGGGTGGTGAGGACTAGGTCGATGCCCATGGTGTTGAGCATGCGCAGGACCGTATCGAGCCCGAGTTGTCGGCGTTTCCCGAGTTCCGTCTCGTTCCAGAGGCGTGGGCTCACGCCCGAGAGCTGAGCCGCGTCGACTTGCGTCAGACCGAGCGAGCGTCGGGCGTCACGCAACGCCGCACCGAGCTGCTCGAGGTCGTGGATCGGGGTTGCGGTGCTCTGGCTGAGTCGCATGCGCTTTCCTTATAAGGAAGAAAACTAGCATATTATCCAATATATTACTTAAACGGAAGTATACGCTGATCACACGTGAATATTACGCTTACGTAAGGATATCTGCGCTCTGCTACCTCACGACGGCTGCCCGGATTGCCACCGCCTCCCCCCGACCAGATCTTCGGCCATGAACCGAAACGATCCGTGCCCGTGTGGCAGCGGCCGCAAATTCAAGAAGTGTCACGGTGGCCCCGCCGCGCCCGCCACCGGTGACGGCGCGCTCTCGATCACTCGTCGCTCGGAAATCACCCGCGCCGATGCGGCCAAGGCGGTGGACGAGGAGCTCATGGACCAGCTGCGCGCCTATGCCGGTAAGCGGTTCGGTTCCAGTTGGTTTCGGCAGGCGGCCGCCGACTTTTCGATAGACAACCAGCCGGAGCTCGACGAGGACGAAGGGATGATGTTTTTCGTCTGGCTGATGTACCACCGGGCCATGACCGACACCGACCCGATGCCGCTGGCCCACGACTGGCGCGAATCACGTCGTGCCGGGCGCGAGCCCGCCAAGGAGCGGGTGCTGCAAGCGCAGCTCGATGCACCGATCGGCGTGTGGGAAGTGCAATCCGTTGAGCGCGGCGTGGGCGCGCACCTCAAAGATTTGCTGTCAGGCGACGAACGGTTTGTGTACGACCGCTCGTCATCCATGTCGCTCACCCCATGGCTTGGCCTGCTTGGCTACATCGTGGATGTCGACGGCATCAGCTTCTGGGGCGGGTTGCATTCGCGCGCCCTCCCGCCGGCCAATGTGGCCCTTGTGGTGAAGGACATCCGCAAGCGCGCGCGTGTGCGCACCAGGCCGGTTTCACTCGCCTTTCGCACCGATCCGGTTTGGCAGCTCGAGATCATCGACCACTGGCGCATGGCGCTCGACGATCTGGCCAACACGAAACCAATGCTCACGCTGCACAACCACGACGGCGACGTGGTCAGCATGCAGTCGGATCGCTTCGATTTGGTCGGCACGCGCGCGGCGGTGCTGCAACAGCTGCTCACCATGCCCGGCGCACTGCCGCCCGAACGCGAGGGCGCCGGCACGCGCGCACAGGATATCGTCGCGGTCCAGCGCGCGCCCACCGCGAGCACGATCAACATGGAGTCGGTGATCATCGGCACGATCACGATCACGGGCAACGCGCTCACGATCGAGACCAACTCCGTGAAGCGTGCGAACGAGCTCAAGGCCGCCGTCGAACGCGCCTGCGGCAGCAGCGTGCGCTATCGACTGCGCGGCGAACAGAGCATGGACGCACTGCGGGAGCGCGCCGCGCAAGCACCACCGTCCATGAACGGCATGCTCACCAGCGAGTCGGAGATGCCCCCCGAAGTGCGCGAGGCCATGCGCGCCATGATGGCCAAGTTCACCGCCGACTGGCCGGACGAACAGATCCCCGCCCTCGGCGGCGCCACCCCACGACGCGCCGCGCAGGATCCGAAGCTGCGGCCGCAGCTCGTGGCACTGCTCAAGGACATGGAGTCGCGAGGACCGATGCCCGGCATGGGCGCCGGCATGGCGATGGACATCGCGGCGATCCGGCGGGAGTTGGGGCTGTGAGGCGTGGCGACGATCGCAACGGAGGCCACCGGGTGAACGAATTTCGCGGATGGAGCTGCTG
>JARIEV010000126.1 GCA_031127225.1 Gemmatimonadota bacterium
CGTTCGCGGCGAGTCCCCACACCTCCAGCAGCGTCGTGGTGGTGCCGCTGGGGACGGGCGCGCAGGTGACGCCGTTGCCGCGGAACAGCACGCCGCCGGCGCCCACGATCCAGATGTCGGTGGGGGACGAGCCCCAGACGCCGGTGAGCGTTTCGGTGGTGTTCAGCGACACCGCCTCCCACGGGCCGCCGGCGCGCGCGCGTAGCAGCGTCCCGTTCTGCCCCACGGCATAGCTGCTGCCGGCCCCGTCGTCCCAGAGGCCCAAGATGGTGATGTCGGAGAGGCCGGCGCGGGCCACGCGCCACTGCGCGATCCCCGGGGTCACAGCGCCCACGGTGACCTGAACGAGGGCGCTCACACGCCCCGCGACGGCCGTGATGCGCGCCGTGCCCGGTGCCAAGGCGCGGATGGTACCGGTGCCGTCCACCGTGGCGATCGCGGGCGCGTCGCTGCGCCACGTGACGCCGGGATCGGCCACCAGACGGCCGGTGCTGTCGCGCGCCTCGATCGCGATGGTGCGCTGCTGCCCGGTCTGCAGGTTGATCGCCGCCGGCGCCGCGACGAGGCTCGAGACCTGCACGGTGACCGGCGGCGCGGGCGGTACGACGTCGGTGGGACCGTCGTCGCGGCACGCGCCAAGCACCGGCACCAACAGCAGCGCCGATACCAGCATCGGGCGCCGCACAAGGTACGCCCACCGGCGCAGGGGACGCGGCGATCGGGAGAGACACCGGGAAAACGCCATCATGGGTGGACGGTAGCCACCCATGATGGGGGTGCGCTAGGCTTTCGTGACGTTCCGGAAGCGCGGCGTATAGTCGGGGAACACCAGCGACAGGTTGGGATTGCCCAATCGGTTCTGCACGATCTCGGCCAGAATGTCGCGATGGTCGAGCGTGACGCGCAAATCCTGCCCCGACTCGAGATTCTCGCGCGCGAGTCCCGGCCAGCCGTTGGTCAGCACACGACCGCCGTTGATCTTCTTCCCCATGGCGAACGCGACGTTGCCGCGGCCGTGGTCGGTGCCGCGGTTCCCGTTCTCGCGCGCGTTGCGCCCGAACTCGGAGATCACGACTACCGTCACCCCGTACGACGTCGTTCCCTGAATCACGTCGGCGTGGAACGCCGCCAGCGCGTTGGCCAGATCGAGCATCTTGCCGTGCATGTAGCCACCATCAAGCGTGGCCACCGGCCCCTGCGTGGCGTGCGTGTCCCAGCCGCCGTTGAAGGCGTGGATGGCTTCCACCCCCACGTCCGCCTTGATCAGCGCCGCGGTGGAGCGCAGCGCCTGTCCAAAGCCGCTGGTGGGATACGTGGCCCCGTTGGCGGCAGCGTAGCCCGTGAAGTTGATGCGCTGCAACAGCGCGATCGTGTTGGTGGCGTCAAGCGCGTTCGCCGACACCGGGTTGACCGTGCCCGCATGGTTGGCGGCCAGCCACTGCGCACGCGCCGCGGCGGTGGTGGCGTTGCCGCCAATCGCAAAGGTGGACGGGCTCGGAATGGGCAGCGACTTGGGGCCACCCGAGAGGGTCCGCGGCAGGCCGGCCGTGAAGCTCATGGCCCGCAACGACGCATCGGCGCGCAACGGCGTGCTCGTGGCGAGGTGGCGTCCCAGCCAGCCGCCGGCAATGCGTGGATCGCGCGGCTTACCGACTTCGATGTACCGCTGGGCATCGAAGTGGGAGCGCGAGGTGTCCACGGACCCGGTGGCATGGGCCACGAGCAGGTCGCCGTTGGTGTACGCGGGCATCAGCGGCGCCATGCCGGGCGAAAAGCCGAAGAAATTGTCGAGTGCGACGGCCTTCGGACCGGTTCCGGCGGCATCGGGGCGCGCCACCGCGATGTTCGGCCGCCCAGTGTAGTAGTCCGGATCACCGAACGGCACCACCAGCGACATCCCGTCAGTGCCGCCGCTCAGGAACACCGACACGATGATGTCGCGGGCGCCCGTCGAGCTTTGCGCCATGACCACCTTGGGCAGCCACGTCGGGAGCAGGGCGCTCACACCGATGCCGCCGGCCAGCGTCAGGAAATCGCGGCGTGCGAGTTCGTGGTATTCATGGCACCCGCCTTCGGTTGATTCGTCACTCATGCGGTGGCTCGGCAAACGTGAAAAGGGCGCATCAGAACCATTGGAACTCCTGCGAGCTGGCGGCCAGGGCCAGCGTTTCGCGCACGCGCGCCTCGCTGTACGCGCCGCCGCGGATGTACGTGAGCAGCTGCGTGCGGAGCGCGGCCGGCAACTCGCCGCCGAACAGGCGGGTGCCGATCTGCGCCACTACACCATCGGGGGTATCCGGCGACCGGAACGGCATCGCATCCACCCGCGCCACGGTGGCGCTGTTCAACGTGGACAGATATTGCATGTACGCCCAGCGCGTGAGCACAAGGCCGCTCCACCAGTCCACCTGGTCTGGGTAGCCATTCGGCTGTTCCCACATGAACACCGGCATTCCCATCCGGTCGGACGTCTGACGCACGGCCCGCACGTTCACCACCGACGCGCCCATGCCACGCATGGCGGAGACGGCGAGATGGAACGGTCGCTTGTACTTCGCCGGCGCCGCCATGAGGTTCTTGCCCGACAGGATCGTGCGGATCATCGCCTTGATGTCGCCACCCGTGGCGAGATACGTGGCCGCCGTGGCGTCGATCACCGCCTGGGGCGGCTCGTACGACAGCAGCCAGCGCGCCATTTTCATGGACAGGTACGCGGCCGTGCTCGGATGCTGCACCAGCATCTGGATCGCGGCGTCCCCTTCGGCTTTCATCTGCACATCGGTCGCCGTGGTCGGCATCGCGGGGAAGGTGCGCCCCATGAACACCTTCGCGTTCCGGTCGTGCAGGTTCCGGTTGAACTGGAACGTCCCGGGCCCCGTGGTGGACCAACCGGTGAGGATGCGCGAGAGCTCCGCCACGTCGGTCTGCGTGTAGCCGCCATCCACGCCGAGCGTGTGCAGCTCCATGATCTCGCGGGCGTAATTCTGGTTGGGCGTGGGGGTGCGGCTGGTATTCTGATCGAGATACATCAACATCGCGCCGCTGTGCGCGGTGGCCCGCAGCAGCTCAGGGAACGTCCCGAGCGCATTCGGCCGGATCACGTCGCGGTCATCGACGAGTTTGCGGTAGCCCACCCTGTTCAGACTGATCGTGAAGTGATCCGTCCAGAACTCCACCATGCGTTCGCGCAGCTGTGCCTTGGCGAAGGCCGCGCGGTACCATGTGCCGTCGGCCAGCTGGTTGGCCACTTCGTTCGTGTCCTGCTGCATGGCCAGCATCGCGGGCGTCATCTGCGTCATCGGCAGACGCGCGGCGATGATGGCCTCGATGGCGCTATCGTCGATTTCGCTCGCGCGCAGCTGGTAGTCCAGATAGCCCGCGTATCCCAAGCGCCGCGCCAACGCGAGCTCGTCGGGGGTCGCACCCATGGTGACACGGCGCACCAGCCGCAGCACGGGGTCGCTCCACGCGGCGGACGGATCCGGTGCCGTGCCCGTCGGCTGGCCCACCGGGAAGGGGCTGCTGCCACGGCTCTTCGGGCGTTGCGCGTCGGCCGTCCCAGTAGCCGCGAGCGCGGCCGCCGCAGACGCCCCGAGGGCGAAGAACCGGCGACGGCTCGGGCGCGTGTCGTCGGGGGTGGCGTCCACGGGCGCTTGCGGGTCAGCGTCGGTCGTCGACATGGCAATGGGCGGGGAAGGGCATCGGAGGGAAAACGGCCCGGAAACCGAGCAGCGTAATGGTCGGGATTCTGACGGCACCTGTCAACAGACGATCTGCGCCGTTACAACGCAAAAGGGCCGTTGGTACAGGCGGGGTGCGAGGTAATGCCCCCGCTGTAACGGTTCGGCCCTGTCCGACGCGCCCGTCCCGCGCACCCGTCCCGCACCCGACCAGGGCTTAGAAGCTGCTGGCGTTCAGCCCGTAGATGGCCTGCAGCAACGCCAGGGCCACGAACCCCACCACGCCCCCGAACCCTAGGATCATCACCGGCTCGATCAGCGCCACCGCACTCGTGACCAGCCGCTGGACCTGCGCGGCAGCCGCGTCGGCCGCCCGACGCGCCAGCGGGGCCAGCGCGCCCCCCTGCTCGCCGGCCTCGAGCAGCCGCACGGCCAGCGGCGGCAGGGTGCCGGACAGCGCGTGAGCCACCGTCGCGCCGTTCCGCACCACCCCCTCCGCGCCGGCCAGTTGCGCCGCGATGGCGGCGTTGCCCACCGTGCCGCGCGCCAGCGGCATCGCCCGCAGCAACGGGACCCCGCTCTCGAGGGCCACCGCCAGCGTGCTCAGATACGCGGCCGCCGCCTGCTCCTGTTCGAACCGCCCGGTCAGCGGCCACCGCAACCGGGCCGCGTGCCAGCGCAGGCGCTGCGGCGGCGACTGCAGCCACTGGCGTACCCCCGCCGCACCCAGCACGCCGGCCGCCACCAGCCACCAACCGGCGCGCGCCAGTCCGTCGCTCAGCGCGATCAGCGCCCGCGTGCTCGCCGGCACGGTGCCGCCGGCGTCGGCGATGAGATCGGCGAAGCGCGGTACCACCACCACCAGAATGACCAGCGTCCCCAGCACTGACGCCGTGGCCAGCACGGTGGGGTACACGAGGGCGGCCCGCACCCGCGCCCGAAGCGCGCTCCGCTGTTCGAGATCGGCCGCCAGGCGGTCCACCGTCGCCGCCATCGAGCCCGAGGCTTCGGCGGCCGCCAGCAGCGGCGCATACGCGCGCGGCAGCGACGGCACCCGCGCCGCCGCGTCGGAGAGCGACTCGCCGCGCGTGACGGCCTCCTGCAGCCCCGCGAAGACCGCGCGCCAGTGCGGGTCGGTCTCTCCCGACGCGGCAAAGGCGAGGCCACGCGCCAACGGCACCCCGGCGTCGAGCAGCGTCGCCAGCGTGCGCGTGCTCACCACCAACGCGTCGTCGCGCCCCCCGCCCAGCCGATCCCACAAAACCCGGAGCCGCGCCGCGATCCCGTCCGCCCTCCCGCCCCCGTCCGCCGAGCGGCCGAAGGGCCCGGGCGCCGCTGTCCCGTCGGCGCCCGCCCCGTCGGCGGGCGTCAGCTCGATCACCCACAACGCGCGCCGGCGCAGCACCAACACCGCCTCGTCCGCGCTCGCCGCGTCCACCTCGCCGCGCGTGAGCGCGCCCTGCGCGTCGGCCGCCTCGTAGCGCCAGCGGATGGCGGCGGACGCCGAATGGGCACTCACGCGTCGTCGTCCCCGCTCACCACCCGCACGACTTCGTCGATCGTCGTGTCGCCCGCGGCCACACAGCGCCAGCCGTCGTCGCGCAACGACCCGATGCCCCGCGCCCGCAGCATCGCCCGCAACGCCACCAGGGAGGCGCCGCCCGTGAAGGCGCTGCGCAGGGCGTCGTCGAGCACGAGCAGCTCCGCAATCGCCAGGCGACCGCGGAAGCCCGTCCCCGCACACGCCGCGCACCCGACGCCCTCGCGCACCTGCGTCACGGGCGTCCGCGTTCGCTCCGTCAGCGCCCGTTCGGTCAGCGCCTGTTCGGCGGCCGTGAGCGCACGCCACGCGCCGCAACCGGCGCACACGCGCCGCACGAGCCGCTGCGCCAGGACGCCCTGCAGCGTGGCGCTCAGCAAATAGGGCGGTACCCCCATCTCCTGCAGCCGCGCCAGCGCCGCCGTGGCGTCGGTGGTGTGCACTGTGCTCAACACGAGATGTCCCGTGAGCGCCGCCTGCACGGCGACGTCGGCCGTCTCCGCGTCGCGCATCTCGCCCACCAGAATCACATCCGGGTCATGCCGCAGAATCGCCCGCAGCGCGTTGGGAAAGCCGAACCCGGCGCGCACGTTCACCGGCAGTTGCACCACGCCGTCGAGCCGGTATTCCACGGGATCTTCCACGGTCACGACCTTCACGCCCACGGTGCTGCGCTCGCGCAGCGCCGCGTACAGCGTGGTGGTCTTCCCCGAGCCGGTGGGCCCGCTGACCAACAGCAACCCCGACGGACGGTGCAGCAGCGTGCGCCACTGCGCGAGCACGGCGGGCGCCAAGCCCAGCGACTCCAGCGACGACGGCTGATCGGCCTGTCCACCGTCGAGCAGTCGCAGCACCACGCTCTCGCCGTGCAGTGCCGGCAGCGTGGCGATGCGTACGTCGAGTTCGCGGTCACCCACCCGCACCCGCGCGCGGCCGTCCTGCGGCAGGCGCCGTTCGGCGATGTCGAGCCCCGCCAGCACCTTGAGCCGCGACAGCACCGCGGCGCGGAACTCCGGCCCCAGCCGTTGCGCGTCGCGCAGCACGCCGTCGAGGCGCATGCGCACGCGCAGGCCGTCGGGGTGCGACTCCACATGCACGTCACTCGCGCCGGCGCGGGCCGCCTCGGCCAACATGGCGTTCACCACCTGAATCACCGGCTCGCGTGAGGCGAGGGCACGGAGATCGTCCAGCGAGGCGGTGGTCTCACCCGACAGCATCGTGACGCGGCTATCTACGGCGGCATCCGGACTGGTCAATCCGTCGCGCGCACGGGGCGCCGACAGAATCGCCGCGCGGATGTCACCGGCCCCGTGTGGCACCACGCGCACCGACGCATCGACGGCCCGCTCCAGCGCGTCCTGCACCAGCGGCGCCAGCGCCGCGTCGGCGGCCACCAGCAGCGTGCCTCCCTCGAGCGACAGCGGCAGCACGGCATGCTCTTCGAGCCACCGCGCCGGAAACCGCTGCGCAAGGGGCCCCGCGGCCGCCGCCCGCAGATCGCGGGCGTCGCCGCTCATGCGGGCGGCTTCCGGGTAAGCGGCGTGCCGTCCAGCGCCCCGGGCGACCGGTCCTCCAGCCGCTTCCGCACGCGCTCGCGGATCGCATCGGCGTCGGCGTCCGATCGCACCAGATACGGCGTCACGAAAATCGCCAATTCCGTGCGCTGCCGCGTGATGCTTTGCCGTTTGAAGAGCGCCCCCAGGAAGGGGATGTCCTTGAGTAACGGCAGCCCCTGCTCGAGCGTCTGGCGGCTCTCGCCGATCAGCCCCGCAATCACCACGGTCTGTCCGTCGCGCAGGATCGCGCGCGTGGAGGCCTCACGCGTGGAGATCACCGGCGCGCTTTGCGCCGCCGCCACCGTCTGCGCGGTGAGCGAGCTCACTTCCTGCAGCAGCTGCACCGTGATGTAGCCGTCATCGTTGATCGTGGGGATGATCGACAGCTTCGTGCCGACGTCCTGATACTGCACTGCGCGGTCGATCGACACGTCGTTACCCAGACGCGTGGACGCGATGAACGGCACCTTGCTTCCCACGAGGATCGACGCTTCGCGGTTGTTGGCCGCGATGATTTCGGGCGTCGACAACACGCGCACGTCGCTGGTGGACGCGAGGGTGCGCAGCATCGTGCGCACGCCGGCGCCGTCGAGCCGCACCAGCCGCAGCAGCGCCGACGTGGATCCGGTGTCGGGGATCTCGGGGTTGCCGAACTGCGCCTGCACATCACCGCCGCGGTTCACCGCCGACCAGTCTACGCCGAATTCGCTCCCGCGCCCCAGCGCAATCTCCGCCACCGTGACCTCGAACAGCACCTGCGACGGCCGTGTGTCGAGCGCGTCAATCGTTTCGCGCAGCAGCGGATAGTTGGGCGGCGCCGTGCGGATCACCAGCGCGTTCGTGGGAGCATTGGCCACGATCGTGGTGCGTCCCACCAGCAGCCCCGACGCCGAATCGCGCGGCGCCGACGCCGCGCCTAGTGCGGCGAGTCCGGCGGTGCCGCCCATGCTCGCGCCCATACCACCGCTCGAGCCACTCGTGCTCCGCGCCCGGAACGTCTCCGCTTCCCGCGCCCGAAAACCGTCCAGCGCGCGCGACAGCGAGCGGTCGGCCAGCGAGCCGCCGCCGGTGTTGGCCACCTGCACACCGTACAGTTGCCCCAGCGCCCCGGCCAGATCGTCGGCCGAGGCGTACTTGAGATTCACGACGTAGGTGCGTAGCCCCGACTCGCCCGCGGGGGCGGCGTCGAGCGTGCGCAGCAGGTCGAGGTATCGGGCCACATTCGCGCCGCGATCGGTGATCAGCAGCGCATTCGAGCGCGTTACGGTTTCCACGCGTGCGCCACGCCCCAGCAGGGCGCGCAGCGCGTCGGCCCCTTCATCGGCGCGGATCGATTGCAACGGCACCAGCTGGGTCACCAACCCCAGCGGTGGCGGATCGGGAAAGGCAAACCCGGTGCGCAACATCCCCGTGGCCGGTGCCTTTGCCGTGGGCAACACCTGCGCGATCGTGCCGCTGGGCACGAGCATGAGATCGTGCGACTCGAGCAGCGATTCCAGCATGCGCTCGAGTTCGGGCGTGGTGAGCGGCGCCGCCGTGGCGAAGGTGACGCGTGCGTCCGGCACGTCGCTGAGCAGCACCGTGCGCCCGAGCATCGTCGCGAGCGTCCGGATCACATCGGCCAGTCGCGCGTTGGCGAAATCCAGCGTGGTCGTGTTGCTGCCCGTACTGCTCCGCGCTGCGGCCGCCCCCTGCGCGGTCGCGGGAGACACCGGCGCGGACGCCGCGGACAGCGCGGCCACGGCCAGCACGGTGTGCAGCGCGCGCGGTGGGCGGGAACGGCGGAAACGTTCGATGATCATCACGGTTACGGCACCTTCTCACTGGAATCCGGCAACTCCCGGGACAGGCGCAGGGTGCGCGTCCCGGTGGAACCCGACAGCACGACACGATCGCCGGCAATGCGCACCACGCGCACGCCCGCGTACGACTCTCCTTCACGCAGCAGGCGCGGCGGCTCGTCGGCCCCGCTCAGCTGCAGCAGCGCGCGGCGCGCGCCGTCCGAGGAGACGATGCCGAACAGGCGTGGCCCCGCCTCGGCGTCATCGGTGGGCGCACCGGCATCCGCCGGCACAAAGGCCGCCGTCGGGGCGGTCTCCACCCCGGGCGCGGCGAACCGGCTGGCCGGCTCGCGGCGGCTCGCGCTGAACAGGTTGGTGCGCACGAGTGCGCGCCGCAGCGAATCGGCGGCCGCGCTCTCCCACGCCCCTACCGCCACGCTGCCGTCGGCACCGGTGGCCGGGACACGCACCGCGGCGGGCGCCACGGTGGGATCGGCGGGAAGGAGCCACATGACCATCGCCGCCACCCCGGCCAGGGCCGAGAGTCCGTCGAGCACGCGCACCGTGCGCCAGCGTGCGGACGCGCTCATGGCACCACCACCGGCGCGCGCACGCCGATCGAGAGCTGCAGCACGTCAGGCGCGCCACGCAGCGCCGGATTGATCTGCACCGCGAGCCGCTCCACCGACACGAGGCGCGGGGCCCCCGCCAGCTGCTCGAGCAGCGCTGCCAGCCCGTGAATGTCACCGTACGCCGACATCGTGGCGGTGAGCGCTCCGCCGTCGTCGGGCGCCGTGCCGGCGTCCACGCGGTTCACCAGCATGCCGCTTCCATCGGCCGCGCCCTGCAGCAAGGCCTGCAGCGCACTCGCCCCCAGCGCGCCTGAGCGGGCGTGTAGGACACGCCTCGGGCTGCCGGCCAACGAGGCCTCCGCCTGCGCCGCCGCGCGTTCCAGCGCCGCGCCTTGCGCCAGCACGCCGCGGAGGGCGGCCACCTGATCACGCGCGGCCAACAGCTGCCGCTCGCGCGCGCGCCAGCGCTCCGCGGCCGGCATCACGCCGTAGGTCGCCAACAGGGCGAGTGCCAGCACCACAACGCCACCCACGACCACCCGCCGCTCCCGCCGCTGCACGGCGCCGCCGCCGAGATCACGCGTCACGGGGCTCTCCCGGCCGGCGATGTGGGCACCGTGGTGGTAAACACGATCGCGAATGAGCTGCGCGGTCGCCCCGCCTCCACAAACCGCGTGCTCGGCGCGGCCGTCGTCACCGCGTCGAAGAGCACGTCGGCATCCAAAAGCGGCACCAGCGCGGCCGCGTCGGCCGCGCTGCCGTCGATCCGCCATTCGCGGCCGTTCCACTCGAGGCGCTGCACGAAGGCGTCGCGCGGGAGCAGGGCGCCGAGCCGGGCCAGTACGGCGCCGGGGGCGTCGGCCGCGCCACGCTGCGCCGCCGCGGCGGCCAGCTGACGCTCCTCCGCTGCGGCCCGCTGCAGTCGCTGCTGCGCGTCGCGCGCGGTGGCGGCCAGTGGCGTGAGCGCCGCTACCTCGCGCTGGAGCGCGGCCAGCTGCCGGTCACGCCACCGATCCACGCTGGCGCCCAGCAGCAGCAGCGCCGCGGCCGCCACGGCCACGGCCTGCCACACGCGTTGTGTCCGCTGCCGCGCGGCCCGCGCCCACATCCCCGCGTCCAGGAGCTGTCCGTCCAACGGCCCGTCAGCGGCGCGCCATGCGCCGTCGGCGATCGCGGACAACGGCAGGGGGCGGCGCACCGATGCATCGTCCGCGTCCGCGCCGCCGTTCGCCGCCGCGCGTCGGCGGCGGGCGTCCCGCACGCGCCCGTCGGCGATCGTGATCCATCCCGTCGCGCCGGCCCCGGCGTCCACCGTGAAGTGGCCGGACACGCCCGCGGCGGCAGCCACCTGACCGATTGACAGCACCGCGCGCACCGGGCTCCACGCGCCGATCGCGTCTACCCATGCGGCGAGGGTGGCGGCCGGCAGCGCGAACGCCACCGCGCCGTCGGTGGCCACTGCCACCGGTTCACGCAGGGCGAAATAGCGATCGCTGTCGCGCTGCAGCATGCGCACCCGCAGCGCGTTGGCCACCGGTGGCAGCTGCGGCTGCGCCGACTCGAGGAACCCGAGCCCCACCACCACCACAACAGACGCGGGCACGCCGAGCTGCGTGCGCAGCGTCTCCACCAGTGCACCGGGGGCGTCGGGCGACCAGCGGATGCCGGCGGCCCGTGCGTCGGGGACAGTCCCGCCGCGCGGCC
>JARIEV010000127.1 GCA_031127225.1 Gemmatimonadota bacterium
CTCAACATCCCGATCACCCGATTGTCTCCGTCCACCACCGGCAAGCCGCCCACGCCCGCCCGTAGCATCTCGAGCACGGCGCTCCGCAGTGGCGCCTCCGGCCCGACCGTCCGTGGACGCTCCGTCATCAATTCCCGCACCGTCAGCTGGGCCGGGAGGTCGCCGGCGCTGAATGCCGGCAGTGCCATGAGCTGCGCGGGAGTCTCCACGCCCAAGGCCGCCTCCACCGTGGCGTCTTTGGAGAAGGCACGGACGAAGGCGCCAACCACCTGCAGGTGACGGGCCATCTGCCGCGGCGGGGTGCAGACGAGGCACACGATGCGCGCCTGCTGCAGCTCGTCGTCGTCAAGCCGACGGACCACGTTCCTGGGCGCCAGGCCAATGGCGACCACCAGATCACGGACGGCATCGGTCCGGTAGTGGAGGACGAAGGCGCGATCCGCGAGTCCGACGATATCCTCGGGCCGCGCTTCCTCGATGCGCTCGCGGAGCAGGTCCGCATTCGAGAGCGCCCCGCTGTCGTCGAGGCACCGGCAGAGTGCCGCGGCGGCGTCGGCGACGGTTCCCGCGTCCAGCGGCAGGAGCACGCGGGACGCGATCAGGACGTCGCGCAATCGTTGCGGTGGGGTCGGCATGCATGGAATCTGCCCACGCAGTGCCCGGGACCGCAGGGGCTGACGCAAGAAAGCGGGGCCGGACGCGCGATCGCGTCCGGCCCCGCTCCCCTGCCGTGCGTGGTCGCGATTAGCCGAGGCGCGCCCGGATCAGATCGACGAAGTCAACCGGGCGCTGGGCGACGCCCATGCCCGCCGCCTTGAACGACTCGATTTTCTCCGCGGCCGTCCCTTCCGAGCCGGAGATGATCGCGCCGGCGTGGCCCATCCGGCGGCCCGGCGGAGCGGTCTGACCGGCGATGAAGCCAACGACCGGCTTCTTCATATGCGCCTTGATGAACGCGGCGGCTTCCTGCTCATCAGTTCCGCCGATTTCACCCATCATCGCGATGGCCTTCGTCTGCGGATCCGCCTCGAAGGCCGCGAGGCAATCGATGAAGTTCGTGCCGTTGATCGGGTCGCCCCCGATGCCGACGCACGAGCTCTGGCCGATGCCGGCCTTGGTGAGCTGGTTGACGATCTCGTAGGTGAGCGTGCCGGAGCGGCTCACGACGCCGACGTTGCCCGGCATGCAGATGCGGCCTGGAATGATGCCGACCTTTGACTGGCCAGGCGTGATGAGCCCCGGGCAGTTCGGGCCGATCAAGCGCGCGCCATGTTCCTTCACGTACGGATACACCTTCGTCATGTCCAGCACGGGCACGCCTTCGGTGATGCAGACGATGAGCTTCACGCCCGCCGCCGCCGCTTCCATCATCGCATCGGCCGCGAACATCGGCGGCACATAGATGACGGACGTGTTCGCGCCCGTGGCCTGCACCGCGTCGTACACGGTATCGAAGATGGGCACGGTGCCTTCGAACATCTGGCCACCCTTGCCCGGCGTCACGCCGGCCACGACCTGCGTGCCGTACTCGATCATCTGCTTGGCATGGAACGAGCCGTCGCGGCCCGTGATGCCCTGCACGATCAGCTTGGTGCCGTTATCGATGAAGATGCTCACGCGGCACCCCCCGTCGTCGCGAGTTCCACGGCGCGCTGCACGGCCGCGTCCATGTCGTTCGACGCCGAGAAGCCGTTGTCCTGCAGAATCTTCACGGCGATCTCCTCGTTGGTGCCGGTGAGGCGGATGACGATGGGCACCTTGAGCGGATTCGCCTTGGTCGCCGTGACGATGCCGTTGGCCACGTCATCGGTGCGCGTAATGCCGCCGAAGATGTTGAACAGAATGCACTTCACGTTCGGATCGGACGTGATGATGCGCAGCGCATTAACGACCTTCTCCGGATTCGACGAACCGCCGATGTCGAGGAAGTTGGCCGGATCGCCGCCGTAGTACTTCACGAGATCCATCGTCGCCATCGCGAGTCCGGCGCCGTTCACGACGCAGCCGACGTTGCCGTCGAGCTTGATGAACGTGAGGTTCGAGTTGCGCGCGTCGACTTCACTCGGCGCTTCCGACGACTCGTCGCGCAGCGCGGCGATCTCGGGGCGGCGATCGAGTTCGTTGTCGTCGATGACCATCTTGCCGTCAACCGCGATCAGTTCGCCCGTCGGCGTGAGCACGAGCGGGTTGATCTCGGCGAGCGAGCAGCCGGCGTTCATGAACGCCGTGTAGAGCTGCTGCATGATCTTCGCAGCCTGACGCGCCAGCTTGACGTCCTTGTACAGGAAGAAGCCCATGCGCATCGCTTCGAACGACAGTAGGCCGTAGCGCGTGTCGACCGGGTGATACAGGATCAACTCCGGTGTGGAGGCCGCGACTTCTTCGATGTCGATACCGCCGGCCGCGCTCACCATGAACACCGGCTTCTTGGTCGCACGATCGACGATGATGCCGACGTACGCTTCGGAGCCGATATCGGCCGCGACGGTGACGAGCACCTTCTCGACCGTGAGGTCCTTGATCGTCATGCCGAGAATGGCGGTCGCCTTTTCCTTCGCCGCCTCGGGCGTCGGACAGAACTTCACGCCGCCTGCCTTGCCGCGGCCGCCGGCATGGACCTGCGCCTTCACCATCACCGCCACGCCGTAGCGCTGCGCGAGGGCTTCCGCCTGTTCCGGCGTCGTCGCGATTTCGCCGGGCGGGATCGGCACACCGGCCGCCCGCAACAGCTCTTTCGCCTGATACTCGTGTAGGTTCACGCGTTCTCCGAATCGAGGAATGTCACTGGTTCAATGCTAGGTGGTCGTGCCCGTCGACAGCAACCCGGCTGTTGAGCGAAGCGCGCCCGTACGTGCCCGACATCGTGAACCGGCGATGTCGGGCACGGCCGCATTTACTGCGGCGGTCGTTCCAATACGCGGCCCAGACTGTCAAACGCTGCGCCGAACTTCACCCAGTCCCCCCGCGTCAGCGCGTCGCGCATGCTGCGGTACCACCGTCGCGCCGAGAACGGGTCCGGCTGGAGCGGCGCGGCCCCAAGGGGGGACACCGGCGGAATCGGGATATCTCCCATCTGTCCCAACGCATCAGCGAGGGTTGTCCCGTCCGCGATCCGTGTCCCATCCGACGTGGCGACGCGCCCTATCTCGCGATTGCCCGGACCACGATCCGGACGCAGCGACGGGATCAGGAGCGACTGGATCAGGAGCGGTCCACGGGTGGTCATCACGGTGGACACCCGTCCCACGCGGAGTCCGGTGCCGGACTGCGACCGGTTGGCGGTGTCCGCCTGCGCCGCGGACCTGGTGCTGTCGAGCGCGCTTTGAAGCCGCCCGGTCACGGTCCGCCACCGAAGTCGGGGGGAGGCGGTCGAGTCCCACCACGTCTGGCGCGCCGGTCCGCCCGTCGCGGTCACGACCCCGTCGATTTGGTCTCCCGCGTCAAGCAGCGGCAGGCTCCAACCAACGTACCCGTCCGCGTTATCGATGAGCGCGTGGGGAGCCGGCGTACCGCCGACCAGCGCACTGTCCGGTAGCTGGCGGGTCACGGAACCCGCGAACCGTGAGCCATAGCGCGCAAACGTTTTGATCTGGGCAACCGCGCCCTCGGTCGGCACGGGCAACTGCGCGAGCACGCCGGCCGGCAGATCGCCGGCGGCCGAGAACAGGGACGGCGCCACGACCCGCCATGTGCGCGTCGGCGCATCCGGTCTGGCCGCCAGCACCAATGCGACTCGCCCCGTCGCGGACTCCACAACCGCCGTGGCCGCCAACCGGAAGTAGCTGTAGATACCGCCCCCAATCTGCCATCGCTGGCTGAGGGGGTACCGGTCCGACGCGCTGTACAGTTGCACGGTCCAGTACAACCGGGCGTCGTGGACGAGCGGCAGCACCTCGGTACTCTGGACAAAGATCGGGGCGAGCCGCGCCACACGCGCGCGCACGTCGCGATGACTGATGAGGATCGGCTCCACGGCCCCTGAGACAGCCGACAGGAGCGACAGATCTCGCAGCGCCCACGCATGCGCGACCCGCGCACGCCACGAGCGGAGTGACACACCGGGGATGTTCCGGTATCGTCGGTCGGCGAGCAGGCGCGTTCCACGAATGCCCGGGCCGACCATCGGCTCGTCGCCGGCCGGTGCATCACCGGCAGGCTCAAACGCGAGGACGCTGTCTCGCATCGTCGGGCGGCTGACATCCACAGCGGACACGACCCACCCGTCACGCTCCGCGCCCGTCGGACGAGCGACGACGGCCGTGACGTGCTCGCCCATGACCGACCAGCCAACGGACACGGCGTCGAGGCCTGACCGCGCCCCTGCACCGCCGCCCGTGTCCTCCGCTCGTGCGGCCTCACTCGATTGTTGGGAGTCCCGCGCGCCCGTCGACGTCGCCGACGCCGGGGTCAGGGCCCCCATGAGCGCCGTGGCATCCCACAGGCTCACGCGTGTCGGCAGGTCGGCGGCGCTGAGGCGCCGAGGTACGCGCGCGCGGCGGTCGTCAGACCGTGGCCGAATTCCTTCGACGTCGAAGGCCCGTCTGCTGAAGAGGGCGCGGGTCGCGAGGTAGTCCAAATCGCGACGCGAGGGATCGCCCAGCAGACTGGTGCGGGAGATCACGGCGGGCAGTGCCTGCCGCAGCCCGATGGCCGACACCAGAATCACGGTGAGCGTGAGAAACGCCGTGCGAAGGTGGCCCACCCATCCCGACCGCAGCACGACCAGTGCGGCGATGGCGCTGCCGAACGCGAGGACTGTATCGAGCTGAAGGGTGACGCGATGATCGACCTTCAGAAATGTGCCGTCGGCACCGCTGCCCTGCCGCAACAGGTCAAAGCCGTCCAGTCGGTAACTCCACGCCAGCAGCAGCAGGACAAGGGCACCGAGCACGCTCAGGTGTCGCCGGACATGCGTGGAGGCCGCCACACGTCGTCCCTCCATGCGGAGGCTGCGCGTGAGCGCATACAGCACCACGACCAGCGCCGTGTTCGCCACCACGCTGACCAACGCCCAGAGATAGAGCGTTTCCTCCAGTGGCAACCAGTAGACGTAGAAACCGAGATCCCGGCCAAAAATTCCTTCGATCTCGCGGAACGCCAGTCCGTGACGGACGAGGGCAACATCCGCCCAATTCGACAACGGGACCGCAAGCGCCGCGCCCACGAGCGTCCCCAGCACCACGGTGACGGCCATCAGGCGCTGCCCGGAAATCATCGCGGTCACCTGCAGATTCGCCACGCGCGAGGGCACGGTGACGGCGACGATGGTACGGCGGACGGCGTGCAAGTTCACCACGGCGAACACCGAACCCAGCACCCATGCGCCGCCCTGCAGCAGCAGGGTGTCGAGGAACTGCGCCCAGAACAGCGCCGAAACGCCCATCGCGGCAAACCACGCATGATCGACGGCCAACGCGGTCACCGCGCGCCCAATGAGCAGCAACGCGGCGGCGAGAGCCAGACCGATGATCAGCCAGCCGCGAGTGCGCACGTCAGCGACCCGTGTCCGCGCTCAGAGCGATACGCCCTGCGTGTGCAGCCACGATTCCATCACGCCGCGGATCTCGGCCAGCCGTTCCGCGCTGCTCGCCTCGAAGCGAGCCACGATGACCGGCTGTGTGTTCGAGGCGCGCAGCAGTCCCCAGCCGTCGCCGAACAAGACGCGGACGCCGTCCACATCGATGACGTCGTGCGACGCCCCAAAGTGGGCCGCGGCGCGGGCGACGATGGCGAACTTGGACGCCTCATCGGTATCGATGCGCAGCTCCGGGGTCGACACATAATGGGGGACGTCCGACAGCAGGGCCTCAATCGGCCGGCCCGCGTCCGCGATGATGCGCAGAAGCCGGGCGGCCGCATACAGCGCGTCGTCGTGGCCGTAGAAACTCTCGGTAAAGAACATGTGTCCCGACATCTCGCCGGCGATCGGCGCACCGGTCTCCTTCATCTTGTCCTTGATGAGAGAGTGCCCCGTCTTCCACATGACCGGCACACCACCGGCTTGGGTGATGCCATGGGACAGCGCCTGCGAGCACTTCACGTCGAAAATGATGGGCTGCCCGGGTCCGGTGCGCGCCAGCACGTCACGGGCGTAGAGGATGAGGATGTGATCCCCCCAAATGATCCGACCCTGACCGTCCACTACACCGATCCGGTCTGCGTCCCCATCGAAGGCCACCCCGATCTCGGCGCCACTCGCCTGCACCGCGGCGATACAGTCGGCCAGGTTCTCAGGGACCGTCGGATCCGGATGATGGTTGGGAAACGTCCCGTCGCTCTCGGTGAACAACCCGATGCCCTCGATCCCGAGCGCATGGAAGAGCTGCGGCGCCACCAGCGCACCGGCGCCATTGCCACAGTCATACACCACTTTGAGCGCCGATCCGTCCGGATGGGAAATGCGCCCGACCCGCGTGGCGATATCACTCACATAGCGATCGATCACAGGCACTGACCGCACCGTGCCCATCCCCGCGGGGAACACGCCACCGGTGATCAGACGGTACAGCACCTGAATCTCTTCGCCGTGCAGCGATCCCGTCCCGACGCACATCTTGAACCCGTTGTACTCGGCGGGATTGTGCGACCCGGTGATCTGGATCCCCCCGACCACGGGTTCGTGATGCAGGGCCCAGTACAACAGCGGTGTCGGCACGACGCCGATTTCGATCACATCGACGCCGCACTCGGTGAGCCCGCGGACGAGCGCATCACGCAACGCGTCTCCGCTCGGCCGGTTGTCGCGTCCGACGGCAACCGCACCGGTCATGCCGTGGGCGTCGAGATACGCCGCATACCCTCGGCCAAGCCCGTAGGCCACCTCCTCCGTGAGGTCATGACCGACGATGCCGCGGACATCATACTGCCGGAAGATCGTCTGACTGATCGACATTATAGGAAGGACTCAGGTGCTGAGAGACGTGACGAAGGATGGCATCGCGGCGGCCTCACCGCCCGAGACTCGCCGCCTGCAAGCGCGGTCCACTGGTCCGACCAGGTGCCACCGTATCGGTTGCGAGTCCGGGGAGCGCGCGGCGGGCCAATTCAATCATGGGCGTGGGATACACACCAAGCACGAGCAGGGCGATCACCGACACGGTGATGAGCGACTGCGCCATGGGGATGGTGGAGGGGACCGGATGTCCTTCCGGCCGTGGCCGCATGAACATCGCCGAGATGACGGTGAGGTAGTACGCCGCCGAGACGGCGCTGCTCAACACGACGATCACGGCCAGCACGGACTGCGGCGTAGACGCCTGCAACGCCGCCTGCAGCAGATACCATTTGGCGAAAAAGCCCATGCCGCCGGCGAGCGGCATCCCGAGGAACGCCAGCAGAAAGACAGCCATCGAGACCGCGAGCCACGGTCGGACCAACCACAGGCCCGCGAGGTCATCGATCGTCGGTGAACGATCGCGCCCGCCGTTGACAGTGATCAGCACACCGAAGGCACCCATGGTCGCGAGCGTGTACGAGACCGTGTAGAACACCAGCGCCGTCGTCCCCGCCGTGGAGGACACCACGATCGTGACCAGCAGATAGCCGGCGTGGGCGATACTGGAGTACGCCAACAGGCGCACCATGTTCGTATGCGTCAGCGCCAGCACATTCCCGGAGACCATCGTGACGACGGCCAGCCACCACATGGCGGAGTGCCACCGGGGCGCCGCGCCGGGAAGCGCTTCGATCATCACGCGCGCGAAGACCGCGAAGGCAGCCGTCTTCACACACGCCGACATGAAGGCGGTGATCGGGAGCGGGGCGCCGTCATAGACGTCGGGCGTCCAGAGGTGGAATGGCGCCGCCGCCACCTTGAATGCGAACCCGACGAGCAGCAACCCGGTCCCGACGAGAAACATCGGGCTGAGGGTCGGCTGCGCGCTGACCCATGTCGCGATGTCAACGAGACGGGTGCTCCCTGTCGCACCGAACAGTAGCGCCATCCCGTAGAGCAGAAAGCCCGACGCGACCGCACCGAGCAGGAAGTACTTCACAGCCGCTTCGGCGCCGCGCGCGCTACGCCGGTTCACGCCGGCGAGAATGTAGATAGCGAGCGACATGAGTTCGATGCCGAGGAACACGAACATCAGATCACGCGCGGCCGTCAGCACCATCATACCGGTCGCCGCAAGGAGCATGAGCACCGGTACCTCGGGACTGAAGGCGCCGCTGCGGTGATGGTCCGCGTCGAGCAGTATCAGTGCCATGACGGTGCCGAGCAGGATCACGAGATCGACACCCCAGCGAAAGCCATCACCGGCCAGTCGCAAATCGGGGGTCCCACTCACGCCGTCTCCCCACGCAATCATCACGACGAGCGCAACGAGCAGGCACAGCACCATGGAAAATCGCGTGAGAACGCTCGTCCGTTCAGCGCCCTCGGCCATGGCCGCGTCGTTGCTCTGCCGGTTCCAGACGGACGCCAGCAGCAGCAGCATGGCACCGGAGGCCAAGAGCAGTTCGGGGGCCAGCGCGCGGAACAGGGCGCCGGCGGAAAGAGTAGCGCCCATCAGTGAGTCACGGAAACGTGAGAAAGCGACGGCGATGCGTTCGGACCGAATCGCACCGACTCGATGATGCCCTGTGAGGCGCGTTCGATGCGCTGTAAAAGCGGCTGCGGAACGATGCCGAGATAGAGAATCATCACAGCGAACACACACATAACGGCACGCTCGCGGCCCGTCAGATCCGGCAGCGTCCCGTTGCGCTCCATATCGAGTCGTTCAAACAGGACATGCTGTAGTGCCCGCAACCCGTACGCCGCCGCGAAGATGACGCCACTCGTCGCGATCACCGCGAGGACCGGTCGCTCCGCATAGGTACCGATCAATACGAGGAATTCGCCGGTGAACCCGTTGGTGCCGGGGAGACCGATCGTGGAGAGCATCACGAGCGTCAGCATCACGCTGAATACCGGTACCACCTTGGCGATCCCGCCGAACGCAACCATGTCGGTGGTGCCGCGTCGGTCCTCGAGCATACCCACCAGGAGGAACAGCGCACTCGTGGAGATGCCGCTGTTCACGATGCTGAGCACGGCGCCTTCCACCGACTGCTGGGTCAACGCGAAACACCCGAGCATGATGAAGCCAAGGTGGCTGATGGAACTGTACGAGACCATGCGCTTCAGGTCGCGCTGCGCCAGGGCTAGCAACGCGCCGTAAATGATCGCAATTACCGACAGGATGAGAATCGTGTCGCGGACCGCGGGATGCATCGCGGCTGCCGGGAAGAGCGGAATGGCAAAGCGCAGAATTGCATACGCGCCCACCTTGATACCGAGCGTCACGGCAGCAAACGTCGGCGCAGCCCCCTGCGCGTCCGGCAACCAGGTGTGAAACGGCACCAGTGCCGACTTGACGCCAAAGGCGAGAAAGAAGGCGCCGAACAGCCACAGCTGCGCCCGCGGCGCGAGGGCGATTCGCATCACGTCATCAAGGTGGAACGACGTCCCGCCACCGATCGACCACAGCGCGATGATCGCCACCAGCATCAGGAGCGAGCCAACCAGTGTGAACAGCACGTAGCGCAAGCTGGCCCGTGACTGCCCTGCCGCTCCCCAAATCCCGAGCAGGAAGTAGGTCGGGATCAGCATCAATTCCCACGCCAGATAGAACGCGAGTAAGTCGAGGGTGATGAACACGCCGATCAGGCCGCTGGTGAGCAACAGAATCAGCGCACCGAAGGCCGGGGTCCGCACGCGCACGTTATTCCACGCGCCCAGCAGTGCCAGCGGCAACAGCGTGGCCGTCATCACCACCATCGGCAAGGACAGCCCATCAACGCCAAGACTGATGGTCGCACCCAGGTCCGCGAGCCACGGCAGATCGACGCGCGCTTGCCACCCTCGGCCGGCGGGATCGTACAGTCCCCATAGCGCCAGACTGAGCAGCGCTTCGATGCCCAACGCCACCAGTGTGAGGGTCCGCGCGTCAGGACCACCACTCGGCGCCTCGGTCCCGCTATCATCACGCGAAATATCGCGGCCGCCGAAGCGCACTAACGCCGCGGCCAGCACCGGCCACAACAACATGGCCGGCAGGATCCACGCCGCCACGCCGCTGGAAAGTAGGAGTTCGCGCATCGGTCAGCTCAGGGTGAGAGCGGCGAGCAACGCGATGGCGCCGGCGGCGAGCAGCCACGCGTACTTGCCCACGTCACCATCCTGCAGGCGGCGGCCGACCAGCGCGGCCGTGCGGGCGAACACTCCCCCACCCGCTGTCAGCGCGTGATCGACCCCGGCGTCGACCCCGCGCGCGAGCACGACACTAGCCAACAGGCTCACCGGGCGCACGATCACCGCATCAACCACGCGGTCGACGAAACACGCGTTCGCGAGGAGCCCTCCATCGAGTGGCGCCTGCGCGCTGTCGGCGACCGGCTTCCGGTACTGCCACCAGGCCACGGCAAGTCCAAGCAGGGCGACGCCGGTCGCCACCGCCACCAGCATCATTTCTGTGCGATGGTCGAGATGCCCTGTGCCCGCGAGCCGCACCGCACTGCTGCCGGTTACAGGCGCCAGCCACGACTCCAGTAGGCCAACGGGACCGAGCGGCAGCAGGGGCGGCAAGTTGAGCCAGCCGCCCACAGCCGTGAGCACACCCAACACGAGCACAGGCGCGGTCATCACGACCGGAGCCTCGTGGAGCACTTCCCGCTCCCCGTCGCCGGTTCTGTTCTCAC
>JARIEV010000128.1 GCA_031127225.1 Gemmatimonadota bacterium
GCTCGGCGACCTTCACGTCCTTGAGCACGTGCTGCGCGCGGATCAGCGCGACGCCGCCGCCCGGGACGATGCCCTCTTCGACCGCGGCACGCGTGGCGTGCAGCGCGTCTTCCACGCGGGCCTTCTTCTCCTTCATTTCCGCTTCGGTCGCGGCGCCGACATTGATGACGGCCACGCCACCGGCGAGCTTCGCGAGACGCTCCTGGAGCTTCTCACGATCGTAATCCGACGTGCTCTTCTCGATCGCACCACGGATTTCCTTCACGCGGCCTTCGATGTCCTTGGTCTCGCCGGCGCCATCGATGATCGTCGTGTTGTCCTTGTCGATCACAACGCGCTTCGCCGAGCCGAGGTCCGTGAGGACGGCGTTCTCGAGCTTGAAGCCGACTTCGTCGGACACGACCTGACCCTTGGTCAGCGTCGCGATGTCCTGCAGCATCGCCTTGCGACGATCGCCGAAGCCCGGCGCCTTGACGGCGACGACGCGCAGCGTGCCGCGGAGCTTGTTCACGACGAGCGTCGCGAGGGCTTCGCCTTCGATGTCTTCCGCGATGATGAGCAGGGGCTTGCCGAGCTGGGCCACCTTCTCGAGCACCGGGAGGAGATCCTTCATGGCCGAGATCTTCTTGTCATGAATCAGGATCATGGCGTTCTCGAGGACCGCCTCCATCTTCTCCGGATCCGTGACGAAGTACGGCGAGAGGTAGCCACGGTCGAACTGCATACCGTCCACCGTCTCCAGCGTCGTCTCGAGGCCCTTGGCCTCTTCGACGGTGATCACGCCGTCCTTGCCGACCTTTTCCATCGCTTCCGCGATGAGGTTCCCGATCTCGGGGTCGTTGTTCGCCGAGATGGTGCCGACCTGCGCGATTTCCTTCTTGCCCGTGGTGGGCACGGAGATGCGCTTGAGCTCTTCGACGATGCTCGCGACGGCCTTCTCGATGCCGCGCTTGAGCGCCATCGGGTTGGAGCCGGCGGTCACGTTCTTGAGGCCTTCACGGAAGATCGCCTGGGCGAGCACCGTGGCGGTCGTCGTGCCGTCACCAGCCAGATCGGAGGTCTTGGTCGCGACTTCCTTCACCATCTGCGCGCCCATGTTTTCGATCGGATCAGCGAGTTCGATTTCCTTCGCGACCGTGACGCCGTCCTTGGTCACGGTGGGGGCGCCGAACTTCTTGTCGATGACGACGTTCCGTCCCTTCGGTCCGAGCGTGACCTTCACGGCCTCGGCGAGCTGATCGACGCCACGCTTGAGAGCCGCGCGCGCGTCCACGTTGAAATGCAGTTCCTTGGCAGCCATAGTTTGCTATTTACCGTTGAGTGGTTCGAAGACGATTAGCCGATCACCGCGAGCACATCCGACTCGCGGAGGATGAGCAGCTGCTCACCTTCGATCGTCACTTCCGTCCCGCTGTACTTCCCGTACAGGATCTTGTCGCCGACCTTCACGTCCATCGGCACGCGGGTCTCCTTTTCGAAACGGCCCGGGCCCACCGCCACAACGGTCCCCTGCTGCGGCTTTTCCTTGGCGGTATCCGGGATGTACAGTCCACCGCGCATCTGTTCCGCTTCTTCGCTCGGCTTCACGACGACGCGATCCGCGAGCGGCGCAACCTTGGCGGCACTCTGAGTGGCCATAACTAGTGTCTCCTGCGTATGTGTCAGGGATCGAACAGCAAATTGCTCGGCGTTAGCACTCACACGGGGCGAGTGCTAACAGGACGTAACGTACATGGGGCGTGGCTGGCCGTCAAGCGGGGGCCCTTGCCGCCGGAAGCGTGTAAGTGTAACGGCTAGAAGCATTTAGATCACGCCGACAACCTGCCGAATCGACACCGGACTGCCGAAGACGCAGCTCCATCACGGATTAGCCTGCCAATAAGGCAGCGAACCGCCATCGCCACACGGTCTGGTGCTAGGACGCCGCCAGCAGCGCGTGGGCCAGCCGGAGCCCCTGCAGCGTGAGCGTGGGCTCGACGCGGTCGAACGAGGTGCACCACGGCTGCAGTGCCTCGGCGAGGCCACCCGTGGCGACCACCATGGGCACCTCGCGCCCCGGCCACTCGGCCTTGATCCGGCGCACGATACCGTCGATCGCGTCGGCGGCGCCGAGGATCACACCGGCCCGGATGCATTCTTCGGTGCGCGTGCCGATGACGCGCGTGGGCGCGATCAACTCGGTCGCCGGCAGCTTGGAGGTGCGCCGTGTGAGCGTCTCGGCCGACGTGCGCACGCCGGGCATGATCACGCCCCCCAGAAAGACACCGTCGGCGGTGATGCAGTCGAAGGTGGTGGCAGTGCCGAGATCGACGCAGATGGTATCGCGTCCGTACAGGCGACTGGCCGCCAAGGTGTTGATGATGCGATCGGCCCCGACGCTCATGGGTTCATCGACCTGCAGCGTGATGGGCAGCGGCGCCTTGGCGTCGATGATCAAGGGCGTGACACCGAAGTAGCGCTCGCAGGCACGGGCCAGCGGATCGGTGATCGGCGGGACGACCGAGCCAATGGCCGCGGCGTTCACATCGTCGAGCGCGACCCCCGAGGCGCCGAGGAGACTGCGCAGCAGCACGCCGAATTCGTCGGAGGTGCGCGTCACCGCCGTCATGATCCGCCAATCGGCACGCAGCGTCTCGCCGTCGAAGAGACCGATCGTGGTTTCGGTGTTGCCCACATCAAAGACGATCAGCATGGCAGTCCGTTGACGAAGTTCAGAATGTTCACGACGCCTCCCCCGCGAAGACTAGCGACCCGCTCCGAACGGCGCGCACCGTGCCATCGGGCGCGGTGACGAGCAGGGCGCCGGTGGCATCAATGCCCGTCGCGCGGCCGGCGATCGGGGCGGTGATGTCGCGGCCGTGTGCCAGATCGCGCGCCGCCCACTGCGCACATTCGGCGGGCGACAACGCGCCACGCGCGGCGGCAGCGCGCCGCATGGGCGGCAGCAGGGCCTGCAGCATGGTCTCGCGGGACACGTCGGCGCGCACTGCGGCGGCACCGGGATACGCCGCCGGCACACGCCGGTTGATGCCCACCCCGATGGCGACCCACTCCGGCATCGCCTCGCGCCACCGGGCCTCGATCAAAATTCCGGCCAGCTTCCCTGCCCCCACGTACAGATCGTTGGGCCACTTGAGCGCGATCGCGCCGTCGCTGTGTGGCGCGAGCGCGTCCGCGAGGGCCATGCCAATGCGCAGCGCCAGCACGTCGAGCGCGGCCAGATCGCGAGGGCGCTCGATGAGCGTCATCCAGAGCCCCGCCCCGGGTTCGGAGGACCAGCTGCGCCCGCCGCGTCCGCGGCCACCGTCCTGCGCATCGGCCACGACCAGCGTCCCCGCGGCGGCACCGGCGTGCGCAAGGCGATGCGCCTCGTCCATGGTAGAGCCGATCCGCGCATGATGCACGAGGGCCGCCAGTCCGCACTGCGCCGCGAAGAGAGCGGAGCCCCACGGACTCACCGACGGTGGCGCGGACGAGGCGTGCTCCGGCGTGGCCACCGTCATCAGCCGCGCGAGGCGATCGTGGCGAAGACGACCGCTGCCAGCAGCACGCGATACACAGCGAAGACGCCGAAGCTGCGCTTGCTCACGTAGCGCAGCAGGACCGTGATGGCGAGCCAACTGCTCACCGCCGC
Source organism: Gemmatimonadota bacterium (assembly GCA_031127225.1). Lineage (GTDB taxonomy): Bacteria > Gemmatimonadota > Gemmatimonadetes > Gemmatimonadales > Gemmatimonadaceae > Gemmatimonas. The sequence continues at coordinate 3,635 of JARIEV010000128.1, forward strand.
CGCCAGCACACCGGCCACGAGCGGCGCCGAGATGCCTTGGACACGCACGGCATCGGGGACCTTGAGGATGACCGCCGCCAGCGTGATCGGCATGCTCATGAGGAAGCTGAAGCGCGCGGCGCTGGGACGGTCGAGCTGCAGCAGACGTCCGGCGGTGATCGTGGAACCGGAGCGCGACACACCGGGCACCAGGGCGAGCACCTGCGCACAGCCCACGATAACGGCGTCGCGCAGTGTGACGTCCTCGAGCCCGCGGGTCCGCGCGCTCCAGCGGTCGATGGCCCAGAGCAGCACCCCCATCACGAGCAGGGTGGTGCCGATCACCGTGGGGGAGCGAAAGGTGGTCTCGGCGAGATCCTCCAGCAGCAGGCCGCCGAGGCCGGCGGGGATTGTGGCGACGACCAGGAAGACAAGCCGCCGGTCGTGCACCGTCTCGATGCGGCGTGTACGCGCAATGCGCCACGCGCTACGGGTCATGTCGATCCACTCGGCGCGGAAGTACCAGACGAGCGCGATGAGCGTGCCCAGATGCAGCGCCACATCGAAGGCGAGTCCGGGATCGGTCCAACCGAAGAAGTACGGCGTGAGCGCCAGATGCGCCGAGCTGGAAATGGGGAGCAGCTCGGCCAATCCCTGCACAACACCGAGCACCACCGCCTGGAAAATCGTCACGCGGTGACCCGCCTGCGGAAAGAGTGGACCGTCATGAACGGGAAGGCGCGGCGGCGATGGTCCGCTCGTACAAGGCCTCGTACTGCGCCACGACGGCGTCTTCGGAGAACCGACGGCGTGCATCAGCGGCGGCGGCGGCGCTCATGGACGCCCAGCGTGCCGGATCCTGCAACAGCGCGATCGCCGACGTGGCCATGCCGTCGATATCGCCGACCGGATGCAGGAACCCGGTTTCGCCATCGGTCACCACCTCGGGGAGTCCGCCGGCGCGCGCGCCGATGACGGGCACGCCGGAGGCGAGGGCCTCGAGCGCGCTGAGCCCGAACGATTCCTTGTCGGAGGTGAGCAGAAACAGATCCGCACCGGCGAGCAGCGGCGCGATCGCGTCGATCTTGCCGAGGAACAGCACGTGCTCGGCGACGCCGAGTTTGCGCGCTTCCGCTTCGGCGTCCACGCGATCCGGCCCGTCGCCGATCATGACGAGCACCGATGGCACCTGCGCGTTGACCTGTGCGAAGACGCCCACGATGTCGCGGACGCGCTTGACGGGGCGGAAGTTCGAGATGTGCATGAGCACCTTCCTCCCTTTGATCACATCCGTGGGGATCGGGAAGACATGCCGGCGGCGATCGTAGAGCTCCGGATTGATAAAATTCGGAATCACGTCGACGTCACACCCGACACAGCCGAAGGCCTGATACGTCTCGTCGCGCAGGTAGTCGGAGACCGCCGTGACCGCATCCGACTTCTCAATGGAGAAGCGCGTGATGGTGTAAAACGACCGATCCTGTCCGACGATGGTGATGTCGGTGCCGTGCAGCGTGGTCACCAGCCGGACGTCACCCTCGCCTTCGCGCAGCATCTCGCGCGCGATCCACGCGCTGGTGGCATGCGGAATGGCGTAGTGACAGTGCAGTACGTCGAGCTGGTGATCGCGCACGACTTCGTGCATGCGCACGGCGAGCGCGAGATCATACGGCGGAAACTCGAACAACGGATATCGGCCGACATCCACCTCATGGAACCAGACACGCGGCAAGAAGCTCGGCAGTCGAAAGGGCTGCTGATACGTGATGAAGTGCACCTCGTGACCACGGGCCGCGAGGGCGATGCCGAGCTCCGTCGCAACGGCACCGGAGCCGCCGTAGGTGGGATAGCAGGTGATGCCGATCTTCATGCGTGCCCCATGGATGACTCGTGCCCGGTGACCGCGTCCCCGCGATCCCACCAGGCGAGCAGGCGCGCCGGCGCGTCGGGCGCGTCCGGGTCGAGGTGCGTCACCAGCTCCGGCGGCAGCTGGTGCCGGAACCACGTGCGCTGGCGTTTGGCGTACTGCCGCGACTCGATGATCACGCGTTCGATCGCCTCCGCGCGCGGCCGCGTGCCCTCGACGCTTTCGCGCATCACGCGATAGCCGCTGGCCGACCAGGCGGGCGCATCGGAGGGAACGCTTGTCATGAGCTGTTGCACTTCCTGTTCGAAACCAGCGGCGATCATGTGATGCACACGGAGAGCAATGCGGGAGGCCAGCACCGGCCCCGGATCCACGACAAGATATCGCACGGGCCGGTGCGTAGCCGAGTCGGATACCGGCCGAAGGGCCGCGCTGAGGGGCTCCCCGGCGAGCAGGGCGGTTTCGATGGCCCGCAGCAGTTGCGTGCGTCCCAGATGGGCGCGTGGTGGATCGAGGCGGGCGCACCAGCGCACCAGTTCCGCGGTGGCGCGCGATTCGAGCCACGCCGCTAGTGCCGCGCGGCGCGACGGATCGAGCGTGGGGATCGCGCCGAACGGCTCCACGAGCGCCTTCACGTACAGCCCCGTGCCACCGACGATGACCGGCGGCGTGCCGGCCTCCTGCGCCGCCTCGCACCAGCGTTCGGCGTCGGCGGCCCAGGCGTGCGCGGAATAGCGGTCCTGCGGCGACACGACATCGATGCCGTAATGCGGCACCGCCTGCCGCTCGGCGGGCGTGGGCTTGGCGGTGCCAATGTCGAATCCCTGATGGAGCTGCCGCGAGTCGGCGCTCACGATGGCGAGTGAGCGCTGCTGTGCCAGCCAGAGGGCCAGGGCGGATTTTCCCGCCGCCGTGGGGCCGACGATGATGCGCCGCACCGCCCCGTTCACTTGCGGCCGAAACGACGGTCGAGTTCGTCCCACGAGAGACGCACGATCGTGGACCGGCCGTGGACGTCGTGGGCGGGGAGCCGCGTGTTGGCCAGCGCGATGAACAGGGCGCGCATTTCGCCGGGGGACATGGCGTCGCCGGCCTTGATGGCGGCCTTGCAGGCGAACGTGGCCGCGAGCCGCTCGTGCCGCTTGGCGTCGCCGGCGGCGCGGTCGCCGGTGAGTGCGGCGAGGGTCTCGCGCAGGCAGCGCTCCGCGTCGAACCGGGGATGCGGCATCGGGACCGCGTGCACGAGCAGCGAGTGCCCGCCGAAGCCGTCCATCTCGAAGCCCAGCGTCTCGAAAGCGGCGCGATTGGCCTCAAAGGCCTCGGCCTCGTCGGGGCCCAGATGCAGCGTCATGGGGAAGAGCAGCCGCTGCGAGGGGGCATCGCCGCGCTCGAGCACCCCGAGGAAGTCCTCGTACAACACGCGCTCGTGGGCCGAGTGCTGGTCGATGAGCACGACGCCGTCCTCGTGCTCGAACAGGAGGTACATGCGCCGCAATTGCAGCAGCGGTGGGACGGCGATCGGCGCCTCGGTGGCCGGCGACTGTGCGGCGTGTGCCGCCTGCGCGGCCACCTCGATCAACGCGGCCGGTGAGAGCGACTCGGCGGTACCCGTCGTGGCACCGCCGTCGGACGGGGACGGCGGCGCGAAGAGTCCCTCGCCCACCGGCGCGGCGCGCAACGCCGCGGGGTCCATGGTGTGCACGTCGTCGCGCCAGTCGGGGGCAGCGGCGGGGGCCCAGCTGCGCCAACCGATCCCGGCGCTGGCGTCGAAGAGACCGAGGGCACGGCGGACGGCGGTTTCCACGGCGCGCTCGGTGGGCCAGCGATCGCGCAGCCGGACTTCCGACTTGGCGGGGTGCACATTCACATCGACATCGGCCCCCGGGACGTGCAACTGCAACACCAGCGAGGGGCGCACGCCCGAGGGGAGCGTGGAACGATAGGCCGCTTCGGCGGCGCGCACGATGCCGTGATCGCGAACCACGCGCCCGTTGATGATGAGCAGGACGCGGCGCGTGGCGGTGCCGACGTCGGCGGGACGCTCGACGAGTCCCGTGATGTGAATCGGGCCCTGAACGTCGTCGACATCGACGAAGCGCTGCACATCGCGATGTCCCCACAGTTCGGCGAGACGCGCGCGGAGTGTGGGTACGGCCGGGAGTTCGAGCATCACCTTCCCGTCGTGCCGCACGGTGAAGTGCACGTCGCGCCGCAGCACGCCGATGGCCTGCACGGCGTCGAGGATGCCGCGCCATTCGGAGCGTGCACTCTTGAGGAATTTCTGCCGCGCCGGGGTGTTATAAAACAGCCGATGCACCGACACCGTGGTGCCGCGACGGCGAGTGGCCTCGCGCGTCTCGACGACCGCGCCGGCGGCGGCACGCACCTGCGTACCGGCCCCGTCTTCGGATGCCGATTCGATGACGAGTTCGGACACCGACGCAATGGCGGGGAGCGCCTCGCCCCGGAAGCCGAAGCTGCGTACCCCGACGAGTTGCTCGGCGCTCGTGATCTTGGACGTGGCGTGACGGGACAGCGAGAGGACGGCGTCGTCGCGATCCATCCCGCAGCCGTCGTCGGCAATGCGAATGAGCGCGCGCCCGCCGTCTTCCACGGTGATATCGACCGTGGTGGCGCCGGCGTCGAGCGCGTTTTCCACGAGCTCTTTGACGACGGACGCGGGGCGTTCGACGACCTCACCGGCGGCGATCTGGTCGGCGACCGCACTGGGCAGAATGGCAATGCGCGGCATGTGGGAAGCTACCGGATCGCGATGGGCGGCACGAGCGGCACGGTGCGGGTCGCCGGAATCCACCCACGGCGGCCGTCGGCGTGCCGAACCGGGAGCCAACCGTTACGCGCCACGTCGGCGGGCGTGCTGGCGCGACCCGTGCGCTCAAGGCGCACGACATCGCCGGTGGATACACCGCCGATCGCATCGGCGTCGGTATCGGGCGCCGTGCGCATGGTGTCCGGACGGCGCACGACCAGCAGGTCGGTGGCGTCGAGCTGGCGGGCGCCCCAGAGCGCGAAGCCGCCGCCCGCAACGGCGAGCACGAGGGCGAACCGACCGGCGGTCCGCGCGCCCGTCGCCCACGCCCTCGCGGACGCCGACGCGGACGCGAGGAGCGTCCAGCCGAGGAGCCACGCGATCAGCGCGCCGATGACGAGTGGCGCGACGGGGAGCATGGGGACGGCAGCGACGCCGTCGCGGGCGCCCGCCGGCAGGGCGGCGAGATGCTCCTGCAGGTCGACCGCGAGCGGCTGGAGCCGCGCGGCGCGCTGCCACGCGATGACCGTGACCACGGTGTCACCGGCGGCCCAAGCGGCCGCGCCCCAGTTGGCGAGCAGATCGGCATCGTCGGGGCGCTCCTGCACGGCCATCGCGAACAGTTCGGCGGCCCGCGCGTACTGGTGCCGGTCATAGCCGGCCACAGCCTGCGCCACGAGGGTATCGACACCGGCCGGCTGCGCCGACGCGGGTGTGGCGTACGCGGGTGTGGCGTACGCGGGTGTAGCGTACGCGCTGAACGCGGTCAGCCCCGCCGCCGCGAACAGCAGCACGCCGCCCGGCGACCGCAACATGGGACGGATGCGGCGACCGTGCGTGACCGCTTCCGCGTCGATCCGCGCGAGGAGTGCGTCGGCCTGCGATTCCGCCTGGGCTGCGCGTGCGCCGTTGCCGGACGCTGGCACATCGCGGCTGGCGTGCTCGCTGAATCCCTGCTCCGCCAGCGCATCGAGCAGGGTGAGCAGCGCCTGCGTGGTGGTGCGCGTGACGCCGCGCCGTCGCAGTGTCCGCTCGACCTCGCGACGCGACACCAACGCCTGCGGCGCCACCTGCAGCCGTTGCGCGAGCGCCGCGAGCAGCGTCCGGCGCGTTTGCCGGGCGTGGTCACCGGCATCGGCGCGCGTGGGATGGCCGGCGGGGTGACGGGCGGCGGCATCGCGTACGGCGACGCGTCCGGTATCCGATGCCGACGCCTGCTGCGGTCGACGGGTGCGGAGCCGCGTACGTAGCCAGAGCAGCAGCCACGGGAGCGGCGACAGCAGGAGCAGCGCCAGCAACGGCGTACGCCACGCGCGAAGCCGCTGCGCGAGCGAGATCGCATCGGGGCCGCGCCACGGGCGCAGCGGCACCGCGGCCACGTTGTCGCCCTCGACCGCCGCCGCGAGCACGCCATCGTTGACCGCGATCGTGCCGGGTGCGGTTTCCGCGTAGGCGTACTCGCCGCGATACGGGTTGAAGTAGCTGTACCGCAGGATCGGCAACTCGACGCGCCCCGACTGCGCGGGGGTCAGGATCCAGTCGAATTCCTTGTAGCCGCGCACCAGCGCACCGGAGGTGTCGATCCGCACGCGCTCTGTGCCCGGCACCGCGGAGGCCCACGCCACCTCGAGCAACGGGCGCGGCAGGAGCTTCACGTTGCCGGAGCCATCGACCCGCATGGTGAGCACGAGCGGATCGCCCACCCGCGCGCTGGCCGTATCGAGGCGCAACGAGGCGCGCAGCACCCCGACCGCCCCTGTGAACTCCGACGGTCGGCCCTCGCTCGGCAGGGCCTTCACCACCAGCTGTGCGCTCTCGGCGCGCACCACAAACTGCTCCTCGCGGCTGAAGTAGCTGGATGACTGGGGGAGCCCGTAGCTGAGCTGCGGCGCCGGCACGACCACGGTGCCGGGGGCGACGGCGAAGAGCGCCCGCTGAAAGACGTGGGCCTCGAACGTGCCCCCGCCGTACGCACGCGGCGCCACGCGACGGGGGGTGCCCAACTCGTAGGCCAGCAGCCCGCGCAATTCCGGCGGAATGAATTCCGGATTGCGGCGCAGGCGTGACCGGGCGGATTCACTGAGCAGCACGGCCACCTGATAGGTCACCTGCTGACCCACATACACCGTGTCCGGGTAGGCGGCGGCGTGGAAATCGATGGGGCGGCGCGTATCAGCGCGCAGCCGGTCGAGAATGGCGGTGGGTGACGGCTGCGCGCCGAGAGTGGCGCGCCAACCGGCCGACACGATGAGCGCGAGCAACAGCGCCAGCCGCACGACCAGCAGCGCGACCAGCCGCGCGAACGGCCGCCGCGCCGTGCCGGTGCGCGCAGGATGATGCATGTGGCTCACCAGTCCTTCCCGCCGGGCGGGGTGCGCCCCTGCCGTTGCTTGCGCCCCTGCACGTCGCGCTCTTCGC
>JARIEV010000129.1 GCA_031127225.1 Gemmatimonadota bacterium
CCAACAGCGGCGTCATCGCCGGGTTGGATTGGGTGGCCGCCCAGACCAACCGGCCCGCGGTCGCCAACATGTCGCTGGGCAGCGGGGCCAGCTCCACGACGGATGCCGCGGTGGCCAACGCGGTCAGCAAAGGGGTAACGGTGGTAGTGGCGGCTGGTAACGACAACCTGAACGCGTGCAACTACTCGCCCGCCCGCGCGCCGTCGGCCATTACGGTGGGCTCAACCACCAGCACCGACGCGCGCTCCAGCTTCTCCAACGTCGGCACCTGCGTCGACGTGTTCGCACCGGGCAGCAGCATCACCTCGGCGTGGTTCACCAGCAGCACGGCCACCAACACCATCAGCGGCACCTCCATGGCCAGCCCCCATGTGGCTGGCGCCGCCGCGCTGTACCTGGAAGGAGCGCCCACCGCGAGTCCGGCCACGGTCACCAGTGCCATTCTCGGTAGCTCGACCCTCAACAACGTCACGAACCCCGGCACGGGGTCGCCCAACCGCCTGCTGTACACGTTGGACTTCGGCGCCACCGGTGGCACCCCCAACCTGCTCCCCACCGCGTCGTTCACCAACAGCTGCGCCGCCCTCGCCTGCACGTTCAACGGCAGCGCTTCAGCTGATACCGACGGCTCGATCAGCAGTTATAACTGGAGCTTCGGTGACGGCACCTCGGCCACCGGCGCGACCGCCAGCAAAACGTACAGCGTGGCCGGCACGTATTCCGTGACGCTCACGGTGACCGACAACAGCGGCGCCACCGGCACGCAAACACAAAGTGTGGTCGCGACGGCGCCGGCGGGTGCCATTGTGCTCACCGTGCGCATGACCAAGGTATCCAACCGCAACCGCGCCAACTTGTCGTGGACCGGTGCATTGGCCACGGTCGATGTGTTCCGTAACAACACCAGAATCACCACCGTGACCGCCACCAGCTTGGTCAACGACCTTGGCACGAAAAGCGGCACACGCACCTACCGGGTGTGCAACGCCGGCACCACCACCTGCTCCAACAGCGTCACCGTGACGTACTAACGGTGCCCACTGTGCGCGGTGCGGTCTGCGCACCGCGCTGTACAGTGTGATCATCACGGGGCTCGGCGGTTGCCGAGCCCCGTGTGTTTTGGGCCACGGCGGCGTAGCTTCGCCCCATACCTCTTTGCCCTTGGGAGCCCGCGCTATGCGACATTCCATCATCACCGCGCCGTTCGCGTGTCTCGCCTTTGCGGCGTTGGTCACCGCCGTGCACGCGCAACCCACCCGCCCGGCCGCATCACAGCCGGCGGCCGCTATCGCGGTAACACTGCCCCGCGACCGGGCCAGTGTACCGCTCGATGGTCGTTTGCTGCTGCTGGTGTCCAACGACAGCACCCGCGAACCGCGCTTCCAGATCTCCGACGGCCCCGAGTCGCAGCTGGTGTTTGGCCTCGATGTGAACGGCTGGGCGCCGGGCACCAACCGTGTCGTGGGCAACCAGGCCAACGGCTATCCGCTGGTCTCGCTGCGCGAACTGCCGCGTGGTCGCTATTGGGTACAGGCGCTGCTCAACCGCTACGAAACGTTCACGCTGAGCACGGGGCACACCGTGAAGCTCCCCCCCGACAAGGGCGAGGGACAGCAGTGGGCGCGCAAGCCGGGCAACCTGCTCAGCACACCGCGCTGGATCACCATTGACCCGCAGCAGCGTATGGGGGCAGCCATCACCCTCGACCGCGAAATCCCCGCCATCGCGCCGCCGCAGGATACGAAGTGGATCAAGCACGTCACCATTCGCAGTGAACGCCTCTCGAAGTTCTGGGGGCGCGACATGTTCATTGGCGCAAACGTGCTGCTCCCGGCCGGCTTCGACACCCATCCCGACGCGCGCTATCCGCTGGTGGTGTATCACGGGCACTTTCCCGCCACCTTCGAAGGCTTCCGCGAAACGCCACCCGACCCGAACCTCGCCCCCGACTTCTCGGCGCGTTTCAACCTGGCCGGCTACAACAAAATTCAGCAGGAGCTCAACCACCAGTTTTACACCGACTGGACGGGGCCGTCGTTTCCGCGCGTACTACTCATGGAAGTGCGTCACCCCACGCCCTACTACGACGACTCCTACGCCGTGAATTCGGCGTCGCAGGGGCCATGGGGCGATGCCATCATGTACGAGCTCATCCCCGCCGTCGAACAACAATTCCGCGGACTCGGCCAAGGGTGGGCGCGTATTACCTACGGCGGCTCCACGGGCGGCTGGGAAGCGATGGCGGTGCAGATGTTTTATCCCGACGAATTCAACGGCGCGTTCATTGCATGCCCCGACCCCATCGACTTCCGCGCCAACACGGTGTTCAACCTGTACGAAGAAGCGAACGCCTACGTGTTACCGAGCCGGTGGAAGCGTACGCCGCGCCCGGCACACCGCAACGCGCTCGGGCAGGTGCAGACCACCATGGAAGAAGCCAATCGCCGCGAGGCCGCGCTGGGCAGCAAGGGGCGCAGCGGTGACCAGTGGGACATCTGGCAGGCCACGTATTCACCCATGGGTGCCGATGGTTATCCCAAGCCCATCTGGGATAAAGCCACGGGAGTGATCGACCATGAGGTCGCGCGCTACTGGCGTGATCACTACGACCTGTCGTTCATTTTGCGGCGCGACTGGGCCACGCTGGGGCCCAAGCTGTTCGACAAGATCAACATCTATGTCGGCGACATGGACAACTACTATCTCAACAACGCCGTCTATCTCACCGAAGAGTTTTTGCGCAGCACCACCAATCCCAAGTGGACCGGTGAGATCACCTACGGCGATCGCGCCGAGCATTGCTGGAACGGCGACGCCACGCGCAGCAACGCGTACTCGCGGTTGCGCTATCACCAGATGTACATCCCGCGCATATACGAGCGCATGCGCGCCCGCGCACCGCGTGGTGCGGATACGCTCAGCTGGAGATACTGAACTAGCATTCACGCCTACCGCAATACCACCCGGTGCATTCCGGGTGGGGATGGAACGGATTTTGGTCACGAATCGGTTGTCGAAGCTGCTGTTTGCTCGCAGCTGTGCGCCTATTGCCTGGACCGCCGCCGCCTGCTCGGCGAGGTTGCTCGCGTCGCCGCCCGCACCGTCACGGCCGCCATTCGCACGCTGACCGGCGAGATCTTCCGCGTCGAGGCCAACGTCAGTCAGTGCGTGGGTGGCCAGGCACTGTCGGTAACTCTCGCGAAACGGGTCGCGCTCACGGCGAAGCCGCTGGATCTCGCGCAACGAGAGCACGACGGCCACGGACTCGCCGCGTCGGGTGAGTTCGACCTCTTGGCCAGCTTCGGCCAGATCGACGATGCTTGGGGCGACCCAGAATGCGCCTGGATCGAGTCGTTCTGGCGGGCGTTGCGGGGGCGAACGGCGTCGCATTTAGTGGCGGAATCCTAATAGTAGACGTTAGATTTACGAGGATGATTCATCGACGACTCGACGACCTTCTGGCGGCGCGCCTGCGGGACACGTCGGCCGTCGTCCTGCTTGGCCCTCGTCAAGTAGGGAAAACGACGCTCGCCCAGACGGTCGCCCGCGAGTACGGCGCGGCCGCACGCTACCTCGACTTGGAGCGACCGGCCGATCTGCGGCGGCTCGAGGATCCGGACGCGTACTTGCGCGCGCAGCAGGGGCAACTCGTGATTATCGACGAGATCCATCGGGCGCCAGGGCTCTTCCCCCTGCTCCGCGGCATCATCGATGAGCGTCGGCGGGAACAGGATCGCACGGGGCACTTTCTCCTGATCGGTTCCGCGTCGCTCGACTTGCAACGACAGGCCGGCGAGTCGCTGGCAGGGCGCGTGGCGTATCTCGAGCTGACGCCGGTGCTGGCGCATGAACTGCCGACGAAGCATCGGCCGACGCTGCCTGTGGACCAGTTGTGGACGCGCGGCGGTTTTCCAGAGAGCCTGCTGGCCCCCACCGACGTGGCGAGCGCGACGTGGCGGCAGAACTTCCTGCGCAGTTATCTGGAGCGCGATGTGCCGATGTTCGCGCCCCGGATGCCCGCCGAAACCGTGGGCCGGCTCTGGCGCATGCTGGCGAGCAGCCAAGGTTCGCTGCTCAATCAGGCACGACTCGCGGCGAGCCTGGACATCTCTTCACCCACCGTTGGGCGCTACATCGATCTGCTTTCTGACCTTCTGCTGGTGCGGCGCCTGCAGCCCTTCAGCGGTAATCTCGGCAAGCGTCTGGTCCGGGCACCAAAGGTGTACGTGCGTGACAGTGGGCTGGTGCACGCGCTGCTCGGGCTCGATACGCTGGATGACCTCCTCGCGCATCCAATCACCGGCGCCAGCTGGGAAGGGTTCGTCATCGAAAACCTGATCGCCGCCGCCGGTCCTCGGCGCATCCCGCTCTTTTTCCGCACCGAAAAGGGCGCCGAGGTGGACCTGCTCTTCGAGCGTGGCGGCCGAGTCGAGATGGTGATCGAGATCAAGCGGTCGACCGCACCCACCGTCTCGCGGGGATTTCGCGTCGCCTGTGAGGACCTGTCGCCCGGTGCGGCGTACGTGGTCCACAGCGGAAGCGAATCGTGGCCGATGCCGGGCGGCGTGCGCGCCATCTCGCTTCTGGAGCTCCTGCAGCACTTGGGCAATACGGCGTGACCGGCCCCGCGATGGTTGCCGCGGTGCGGTTGGCGCCGACCGAGGCCGCCCGCCGGAGGGCGTAGGCCCTACGGCGACGCTCCGCCAGCAGATCTTTGACAGATCTGTACGGTGGACCCGCTCGCGTGCCCCCACCTGCCACGGCGCGATGCGCCTCGTCGTCGTCATCACCCCGACGTCGGTGATCCACCAGATCCTCACCCACCGCCGGACCCGCACCGCCCGTGAGGCGCACGTCCGGCCACAGAGCCCCCTACCGACGCGGGCCACCGCGAGCCTTGGCACGGCACGCGCCCCACGCTCGTTTGCTGCCCCCCGAACGGCCACCTGAGGACGCGCCCGCCAGCGCCCGCCAAGGCGGCGCTCGTGCCGTAACTTTGGGTGGTGACCACACCACCGCCTCCGCAGTACTTCGCCAGCGCCGCCGACTTTCGGCGCTGGCTCGAAACCCACCACGACGCGCACCGCGAGCTCGTGGTGGGTTTTCACAAGGTGGGCACTGGCACGCCCTCCATGACGTGGACCGAGTCGGTGCGCGAAGCGCTCTGCTTCGGCTGGATCGACGGCGTGCGACGGCGCATCGACGACGAGCGCTATTCCATCCGCTTCACGCCGCGCAAAGCCGGCAGCATCTGGAGCGCCGTGAATCTGCAGCATGTGGACGCGCTGCTTGCCGAAGGGCGCATGAAGCCGGCCGGACTGGCCGCCTACGAGGCGCGCACCGACGCCAAGTCGAAGGTGTACGCCTTCGAGCAAACGGAGGTCGCGTTCTCGGCCCAGGACCTCGCGCAGTTCGCCGAGACGCCGCACGCGCTCACGTTCTTCGAGCGACAGCCGGCTGGGTACCGCAAGCAGGCAACCTGGTGGGTGATCAGCGCCAAGCAGGCAGCCACCCGGGCCCGGCGCTTGGCGAAGCTGATCGCCTGCTCGGGAAACCGGGAGCGGCTACCGTAGGTCACCCCGTGCTCTTCAGGTGGCGAGTGTGCGCAACCTGTTCGACACACGCGACCGCGACGTGATGTCCCGCTATTCGGTGACCGGCATGCGGTTCGGGCGCGTGCTCTCCCCTTCGCGGCTTTCCTGCGCCGGGATGGCCCCGCGCAGCAAGCGGCGAAAGGGATCCGCCCGCTCGCGCCCGATGCGGCCACCCCGAAGCCGCGGCTACTTGCCAGTCGCCGTCCGAACGGCAGCTTCCACGAATGCTCACTTCCTGCTCCCGCCTGCTGGTCGCTGCCGCTCTGACGGCGATCACCGCCCGCCCCGGCCACGCGCAAACGGCGCCCCCCGCGTGGGCGGCCCGTCTCGACAGCGTAGCTCGCGCCGCGCTTACCAGCTCCAAGGCTCCCGGCGCCACCGTGGCCGTGGTCGTGAACGGGCGCCTCGCCTACGCGCAGGGCTATGGCCTCGCGAACGTGGAGACGAAGCAACAGATGACGCCCAACATGCTGCTGCGCGTCGGCTCGGTCACCAAGATGTTTACCGGAACCATGCTGGCCGAGCTGGCCGAACAGCAGCGCATCGACATGGCGCAGCCGATCGGCGAGATCGTGCCGTCGCTCAAGGGCAAACGCGTCAGCGCCGTGACCACCCAGCAGCTCATGACGCACAGCGCCGGGTGGCTCGACAACGCCGTCCCCTACGGCCGCATGGGGGAAGGCGCGCTCGGCGAAGTGATGCGCGAAGTGAGCGACACTCTGTTCTACACCGAGCCGGGACGCACCTTCTCGTACTCGAACCCCAGCATCTCGATGGCGGGGTACGTGGGCGAGGTGGCCGGCAAGCAGCGCTTCGCCGCGTTGGTGGAGTCGCTGGTGATGCGCCCCGCCGGCATGCGCCTCAGCACCTTCAAGCCACTCGAAGCGCTCACCTATCCCATCGCGCTGGGACATGAAGCCGGCACGAATGGCATGCAAATCGTGCGGCCGATGACCGAGAACACGGCGCAGTGGGCCGCCGGATTCCTCTTCGCCACGGCGCCGGAATTAGCGCGCTACACAATCGCCCTGATGAACGGCGGCATGATTGACGGCGCGCAGGCCTTCTCCGCTGGTGCCGTGCGCCGTGTCACCACGGGCTACGTCGCGCATCCGGGCGGCTCGGGACTCGACTCGGCGATGTACGGCTACGGCCTGGTGGTCGGTCGCTCGGGCCAGGATCGCGTGTGGACGCACGGCGGCTCGATCAACGGCTACAACGCGAGCATCACGATGCTCCCCGACCGCAAGGCGGCCGTCATCGTGATCGTGAACGGACCGGGTGCCGGCATCGACGCCATCGAGTCGGCGGCGCTGCAGATGGCGGTTGGCTACGCCGAGCCCAAGGTCTCGGCCCCCGCGCCGCGTGAGGCCAACGCCGCCGAGCGCGCTGCGCTGGTGGGTCGCTACGCGCAGGGGCGGAACGTGCTCGAAGTGCTCGAGCAGGACGGCGCGCTCACGGTGAAGCAGGGCGTCGCGGTCATGACCGCAAAACTCGTGGGCCCCAACGAACTGCTGGTCACCCCGCCGCAGGGGGCTGCACGCCACATCTACGTTCGCTCCGAGAACGGCCGGGCCGCCTATCTCTACGCTGGCTCGCGGGCCTACGCCCGGCAGTAAGGGGGCGCGACGGATCCTGCCGTCAACTCACGCCGGGTGCATGTAGGCCGCAAAGAGCGCGGTCATCTCCGGCGGGATGCGCGTGATGCGCCCCGTGTCGCGTGCAATCAGCGTCCACATGGATCTTCCGCGGGCCAGCACGTGATCATCGGTGGTGCGCACGATTTCGGTGAGCCGTTCGAACCGTCGCGAGTCCACCGCCCCGATCCACGTGCGCGCCACGATGGCGTCGCCCAGCACGGCCTCCCGCCGGTAGTCGATCTCGTGGCGTGTGGCCACCCAGGCGTAGGTCTCCTTCATGGCGTCGGGAGCGCTGGCATTCCAGTGCGCCAGCGCCACGTCGAAGATCCAGCGGAGGTACACCACGTTGTTCACGTGCTCATTGTCGTCGATGTCGGTCGGCAGGACCGTGATCGGGATGTCGAACACCTGCAGGCCGTGGGTGGCAAACGACATGATCGGGGCGAATCGGGGGAGTCCGGGCCGGAAGTGCGGCCGTGGGGGTTGAGGTCTGTCGACCCACGGCGGAAGTTAGCACGATGCGATTCTCCTCGGGACGAGCCCTCCGCGACCAGCCGGCCCACGCGGTCACCTTCTTCGGCATGTCCGGCGTGGGCAAGACCACGCTGGCCGGCTTGCTGCAGAAGCACGACTGGTTCCAGTACTCCGTGGATTACCGCATCGGCACGCGTTACATGGACGAGCACATCGTCGACAACTTCAAGCGCGAAGCGATGCGGAATCCGTTCCTGCGCCAGCTGCTGCGCTCCGACTCGATCTACATCCGCTCCAACATTTCGTTCGAAAACCTCAGCCCGCTCTCCACGTACCTGGGCAAGCCCGGCAACCCCGAGCTGGGTGGACTGAGCTTCGCGGAGTACCGGCGGCGGCAGGCGCAGCACCGGCAGGCCGAGGTCCGCGCGCTGCTCGACGTCCCCGAATTCATCGAGCGCGCGAAGGACATCTACGGGTATTCGCACTTCGTGTGCGACTCGGGGGGCAGCCTCTGTGAAGTGGTCGATGCCACCGACGACGCCGACGAGGTGCTGGCCTGCCTGGCGGCGCACACCATGCTCGTGTACATCCGCGGCACGCCGGAGCACACCCGCATGCTCGTGGAGCGGTTCCGCGCGCACCCCAAGCCGATGTATTACACCCCGGCGTTTCTCGACGCCACGTGGCGCGGCTTCAAAGCCAAGCACGGCCTGTCCGACGACGACCAAGTGGACCCCGATGAATTCGCCGTCTGGGGCTTCGAGCAACTGCTGGCCCACCGCATTCCGCGGTACGAAGCGATCGCGGCCCGGTACGGATACACCATCGACATGCACGACATCCCCGCCGTACGGACCGAGTCCGATCTGCTCGACCTCCTTGAGCGCACTATCGATGCGCAGGTGACCCCGTGACCGCTTCCGCTCCGATCGCCCCCAAGACCGCCAGCAGCCGGCTGCGCTCCATCGTCGGCGGGTCCGTCGGCAACCTGGTCGAGTGGTACGACTGGTACGTCTACTCGGCGTTCTCGCTGTACTTCGCGAAGAGCTTCTTCCCGCCCGCCAACCAAACGGTGCAGCTGCTGAATGCCGCCGCCGTCTTCGCCGTGGGCTTTCTCATGCGCCCCGCCGGCGGCTGGCTCATGGGACGCTACGCCGACAAGCACGGCCGACGCGCCGCGCTCACGCTGTCGGTGCTGCTCATGTGCGGCGGCTCGCTCCTCATCGCGATCACCCCCAGCTACGCACAGATCGGCGTGATCGCACCGGCCATGCTCGTGCTGGCGCGCCTGCTGCAGGGGCTCAGCGTGGGCGGGGAGTACGGGGCCAGCGCCACCTACCTCAGCGAAATGGCCGGCAAGACGCACCGCGGCTTCTGGTCCAGCTTCCAGTACGTCACCCTGATCATGGGGCAGTTGCTGGCGCTCGCCGTGCTGTTGCTGCTGCAGCGCCTGCTCACCCCCGCCGAGCTGGAGTCGTGGGGCTGGCGCATTCCGTTCATCGTCGGCGCCGCGTGTGCGGTGGTGGCGGTCGCGATGCGGCGTGGCCTCGAGGAAACCACCGCCTTCGAAAAGCATCGCGCGTCCGCGCCGCCGCAGAGTGCCGGCGCGACCATGCGCGGCCTGATGGCGCATCCGCGCGCCGTGTTGACGGTGGTGGGACTCACCGCCGGCGGCACGGTGGCGTTCTACACCTTCACCACGTACGCGCAGAAGTTTCTCGTGAACACCGCGGGCTTCAGCAAGAGCGACGCGACCTACATCAACGCGATCTCCCTGCTGGTGTACATGATGCTGCAGCCGGCCGTGGGCGCGCTCTCCGACCGTATCGGCCGCCGCCCCGTGCTCACCGCCTTCGGCATCCTCGGCACGCTGGGCACGATCCCGCTACTCACCACGCTCGAAAGCGCCCGCACCGTACCGCAGGCACTCGGCCTGCTCATCGTCGCGCTGATCGCCGTGAGCGGCTACACCGCCATCAACGCCGTGGTGAAGGCGGAACTCTTCCCCACCAGCATCCGTGCCCTCGGCGTGGGCTTCCCCTACGCCGTCACCGTGTCGGTGTTCGGCGGCACGGCCGAGTACTTCGCGCTCTGGTTCAAGAACATGGGGCACGAGCGCTGGTTCTACTGGTACGTCACCGGCTGCATTCTCGCGTCGCTGGTCGTGTATGCCACCATGCCCGAGACGCGCGACGCCACCCACATGGACGAGTAGCGGCGGCCACGCGGCCGCTACGGACGCCAGACCACGTCGGCACTCGCATTGCCCACGCGGTCGATGGCGTTCACCACCACGCCATCAGTACCGGCGGTGGGCACGTCGGCTGTGAGCGTGGTGGCCGGCTGCAGCCACTGCGACCACACCCCGTTGGACCGCCAGCGGATCAGATACCACGACAGCGGTTCTCCTCCGGCCGCCGTGATCGACGCGCGCCAGACGCCCCCCAACGACGTGACCGCCACCGACGGCGCCGGGGGCGCGGTGCCGTCCAGCCACGTGGTCGCCGGCGGCACGGCGCGCGCGGCATACACGCCGCCAGACAGCAGCGTGCGCAGGCCGCCGCGATCGTCGCGCACCACGGTGGTGTTGTACAGCACCGTGCCGGTGGCCCCGCCGGCCACGGCGGCCTGCGTCCGCGCCAGCTGCACCTGCGACGCAATCTCCGAGGCCGCGTAGGCGCTGCTGCTGCCGTCGCTCACCCGATAGGCCGCCAGCCCGGGCCACAGGTGCCGACGCGCGCTGTTCTGCTGCCCCCACCAGGTGAGCAGCGCGCCGAAACTCTGTCCGGTGGACGCGATCGACCAGTACAGCTGCGGCGAGAAGTAGGCCACCCACCCGCGCTGCAGCCACGTGCGCGAGTCGGCGTAAATCGACGTGTAGGCATCGAGCCCCGTGATCCCCGCGGGGCTTCCGGG
>JARIEV010000130.1 GCA_031127225.1 Gemmatimonadota bacterium
GACAAACATAGTGCATCTGTCGGGTTTCTTCATCATATTGTGCTACAAAACCGATGATGTTCGCACGGAGAAGACGCCCATCGATGCTGAATTGTTGCAAAAGATCATCGGGTGTTGAGACAATGCAGCACTTGTGTCGTCTTCCATACGTAAATCGGTTGTCCGTCCGTCCGTGATCCGCTGTACGCCCGCCGCCATACCGCCATGACCGATCCGTTCCTCTCCGACAGCAGTTCGTCCGCCGTGCCCGACAAAGGCACGGGGCTGCGCATCCTCGTCGTCGACGATGATCGCACGCTCCGCGAGGGGTGTGCGTCGGTGCTCCAGATGGATGGCCACACGGTCACGGCAACCGGGCGCGGCGACGAGGCACTGGAGATGGTGCGCCGCCGCCGCTTCGATCTGGTGCTCGCGGACCTGTACATGACACCGATCTCCGGCATGGAGGTCCTCAAGGCCGCCGTCGAAGCCCACAAGGATGTGATCGTCGTGGTCATGACAGGGAATCCGAGCGTCGCCTCCAGCATTGAGGCGCTGCGCGCGGGCGCGTGGGATTATCTCCCCAAGCCGTTCTCGGCGTCCCACCTGCAGGTCCTAGTAGGACGTGCGGCGCATGCTGTGAACGCCAGCAAGGATACCCGCGAGCAGATCAAGCCCTCACTGGTCACGCAGAACGGGGCCGGCGAGCCGATGGCACTGCTCGGTGTATCACCGTCCTTCAAAAAGGCGGTGGAGCTGGCCCAGAAAGTGGCCGCCACCGACGCCTCGGTGATGATCAGCGGCGAAAGCGGCACGGGTAAGGAAATGATCGCGCAGTTCATTCATAAGCACAGCCGCCGGACCAACCGAAAGCTGGTGCCGATCAACTGCGCCGCCCTCCCGGACAACCTGCTGGAATCGGAGATGTTCGGCTATCGCAAGGGCGCCTTTACCGGCGCCGACCGCGACAAGCCCGGCCTGCTCGAGGTCGCCAACGGCGGCACGCTGTTCCTCGACGAGCTCACCGAAATGACCATGCCCCTGCAGGCCAAACTGCTGCGCGTGCTGCAGGACGGCGTGGTGCGCCGACTCGGCAGCGAAACGCAGGATGCCGTGGTCGACGTGCGCTTCATCTCGGCCACCAACCGTGACCCGCAGGAAGCGGTACAGCAGGGGCTGCTGCGCGAAGACCTGTTCTACCGGCTGCGCGTGGTGCCCATCAAGCTGCCCCCGCTGCGCAAGCGACTGGAAGATATTCCGCTGCTGGCCGAGTTCTTTTTGAAACGGTCCTGGGAACGGCACCGCCACAGTGGTCCGCCACCCGCGCTCACGCCGGAAACGGTCACGTTTCTGCAGTCGCGCCCGTGGCGGGGCAACGTGCGCGAATTGCAGAACGTGATCGAGCATGTGGCGGTCATCGCCGAGGGGAACCGCCCCATCACGCCCGACGACATTCCGATCTACGACGACGGCCCGGCAATCGTGGAGCAGTCGGGGCTCCCCGCTGCCATCATGGACGATTCATTCCACGTGGCCAAGGACAACCTGATCGCCCACTTCGAGCAGCAGTATCTGTCGCGCCTCACCACCCGGGCGGGCGGCAACATGTCAAAGGCCGCGCGGCTGGCGGGGGTTGACCGCACCACGCTCTACCGGCTCATGGAGAAACACGGCGTCCGTCGTGACGTGCTCTCGGGGCCGGCTGACTGATGACCACCGACACTGCGGGTACGCGCCTCACTGCGCCTCTGTCCGAGACGTCCGCCGACGTGAGCCCGGAGTCCATTGCGGCGCTGGTGGCTCAGGGTGCCGCCTCACTGCGGCTGCCCGAACTCCCCGCCCTGTCGCCTACGCCCGATGCGGCGCCCGCGCTCGGCGCGGAGGATGCCCTCGAACTGCTGGTGGGCGTCACGCACGACATGCGCTCCCCGCTCAGCTCGATCCTCGTGCTGCTGGAGCGCCTGCGCACCGGGCAGGCCGGACCGGTCACGCCGGCGCAGGAGCGACAGCTGGGACTGTTGTACAGCGCCGCGTTCGGATTGGCGGCCATGTCCAACGACGCGCTCGACTTCGCCCGCGGCACCGCGCGGCTGGCCGCCGCCGACCCGGTGCCGTTCTCCATCGGTGACCTGCTGCGCTCGGTGCGCCAGCTGGTCCAGCCGATCGCCGAAGAGAAAGGGTTGGTGCTGCGTTGCAGTGGACCCGCCGGTGACCGGCGGATCGGTCAGCCGGCCGTCCTGCATCGCGTCCTGGTCAACCTCGTCACGAACGCGCTGAAATACACCAATAACGGCACCGTAACCGTGACCGCCGAGGCCACCGGTGACACTGCGGTCCGGTTTCAGGTGGACGACACGGGACGGGGGATGCCGGAGGCCGTGCTGGCCTCGCTCTCGTTGGCCAGCTGGTCCGGACCGCTGGCCGAGGGCCGGTTCTCCGGCGCCGGACTGGGCATCGGGATCTGCCGCCGCCTGCTGGCCGATCTGGGGAGCAGTCTGTCGGCCGATGCGTTGACGCCCGTCGGGACGCGTGTGCAGTTCACGCTGGATCTTCCCGCGCCTTAGTTTCCGCTACCCACTGTTTTCAGTCGTGACCCCTTGGAGCCGGCAGAGATGAGCCAGTCGAACACCGAAACCCCCTCGGCGCAGAATACGCTCGAGCTTCGCGATACGCGCACCGATAAAGCGTACGGCGCCACCATCCGCACGGAAGGTCCCGAGGGCGACACCTACGTGCGCGCCATGGATCTGCGCGCGGTCAAGCGCGAGCCCGGCGAATTCGGCCTGCTCAGCTACGACCCGGCGTTCATGAACACGGCCTCGTGCCGCAGTGCGATCACGTTCATCGACGGCGATAAGGGCATCCTGCGCTACCGCGGCTATCCCATCGAGCAGCTTGCGGAGAACGCGACGTTCCTCGAGGTGGCGTATCTGCTGCGCCATGGGGAACTGCCCAACCAGACGCAGTACGACACGTGGGTGCACGACATCACGTTCCACACGTACGTGCACGAGAACATCCGCAAGTTCCTGGAAGGTTTCCGGTACGACGCGCACCCGATGTCGATGATGTGCAGCGCCACAGCCGCCCTCTCCAGCTTCTATCCGCAGGCGCACGACATTCACGATCCGCAGCAGCGCTACATCTCGATGATTCGCCTGATGGCGAAGCTGCCCACGATCGCCGCGTTTGCGTATCGCCATGTGAAGGGGCTGCCGTTCATCTATCCCGACAACGACCTCGGCTACACCGAGAACTTTCTGTCGATGATCGCGCGCATGTCGGAGCCTAAGTACGAAGCCAATCCGGTGTTCGTGAGGGCGCTGGAGGTGTTGTTCATCCTGCACGCCGACCACGAGCAGAACTGCAGCACCAGCGCCGTGCGCGCCATCGGCTCGTCGGGCGTGGATCCGTTCTCGGCCGTGGCCGGTGGCATCGCGGCGCTGTTTGGCCCGCTGCACGGCGGCGCCAATGAAGCCGTGTTGCGCATGATCAGCGACATCGGCGACAAGAAGAACATCCCCGCGTTCATCGAGTCGGTGAAGAGCGGCAAGGGCGAGCATCGCCTGATGGGCTTCGGCCACCGCGTGTACAAGAGCTACGACCCGCGCGCCCGCATCGTGAAGAAGCTGGCCGACGAAGTGTTCGCACAGGTCGGCATGGACAAGGACCTCGAAATCGCGCTGGAGCTTGAGCGCATCGCTCTGTCCGACGATTACTTCATTGCCCGCAAGCTGTACCCGAATGTCGACTTCTACACGGGGCTCATCTACCGCTCCATGGCGTTCCCCACCGACTTCTTCACCGTGCTGTTCGCGGTGGCGCGCGTGTCGGGGTGGATGGCGCAGTGGGAAGAGATGATTCTGGACAAGGAACAGAAGATTGCCCGTCCGCGTCAGATCTACATCGGCGAGGGCGAGCGGCAGTACACCGACCAGCTGGCCGAGAAGTTTCCGCGGGCGCGGAAGGACAGCATCCGGAAATGACCACGACGGCGTCGGGCGACAGACCGCCGCCCGGCGCCGACCGTGCGGTACCGGTGTTCACGGTAGACGTGGAAGACTGGTTTCAGGTGAGTGCATTCGAACCGCACGTGGCGCGCACCGGCTGGGACAGCCGTGAATCGCGCGTGGAGCGCAACACCGACCGGGTACTGGCGTTGCTGGCCGAGTCGGGAGCGCGGGGCACATTCTTTACGCTGGGCTGGGTGGCCGACCGGTTTCCTCGGCTGGTGCGTACCATCGCCGACGCCGGGCATGAGATCGCCTCGCATGGGTACGCGCACCAGCGCATTCCCACCATCAGCGAGCGCGCCTTTCGCGACGACGTGCGCACCGCCAAGGCGTCGCTCGAAGATGCCGCCGGGGTGCCCGTGACGGGCTACCGGGCGCCGTCCTTCTCGCTCACCGACGACGTGTTGTGGGCGGCGCGCGTGCTCGTAGAAGAGGGGCATGTATACGACTCGAGCCGCTTTCCGATCGCGCGGCGCGGCTACGGCACCGCGAGCGGTCGCGCCGACCCCCACGTGATCAACACGGCATCGGGGCCGTTGCTGGAGTTCCCACCCGCCGTGTGGGATGTGGCAGGCGTACGTGTGCCGGTGGCCGGTGGCGGGTGGTTTCGGCAATTGCCGCTGTGGGTGATTCAGCGAGGGCTGGGTGCCGTGCTCACGGCGGGACGTCCGGCCGTGTTCTACATCCACCCGTGGGAGATCGATCCTGGTCAGCCGCGTCTACCGGTGGGGTTACTCACGCGCATCCGCCATTACCGGGGATTGGCAGCGACCGAGTCGCGGCTCCGCAGGCTCCTGCGCACGTGGCGCTTTGACTCATTCCACGGGCTGATGAACGGCGGGGTCGCATAGTCGTGCTGGAGATCAGGGAAGCAGGCGGCGACGGCAGCGCGTGGAATGCGTTCGTCGAGGGAGCGGCGCATGGCAGCACGTTCCATCGCTGGGAGTGGCGCGGTGTGTATCGCAACAGCTACGGGCACGCCACGCCCTATCTGGAAGCGCGGCGTGAAGGGCAACTGGTGGGCGTGCTGCCGCTGGTGCGGGTGCGCTCGCTGGTGTTCGGGCACTACCTCGTGAGTTCGCCGTTCGTGAGCTACGGTGGGCCCCTTGGCGACGCCGAGGCGCAGCGGGCGCTGTGCGCGCACGCTGCCGGGATCGCGAACGGCGCCAAACTGGTGGAGTTGCGCGCTCGGCAGCCGATCGACACGGACCTCACGCTGGTGTCGCGCAAGATCACCGTGTTACGCGATCTGGTGCCGGGGGACTACGACGCCACCTTCAAGGGATTTGACAGCAAGCTGCGGAGCCAGGTGCGTCGAGCGGAGCGCGAGGGAGTGACGGTGCGGTTCGGTCGTGATCAGGTCGCCGCGTTCCATCGCGTGTTCGCCGAACACATGCGCGATCTGGGCTCCCCGGCGCACGGGCAGGCATTCTTCGAGCGGCTGGCCGATGCGCTGGGCGACCGGGCGTGGATCGGCGTAGCGTACCTGGGCGATGTGCCGATTGCCGGCGGCTTCGCGATCGAAAACGGCGGCGAGGTGGAGATCTCGTGGGCGTCGGCGCTGCGCCGATACGCGAAGATCGCCCCCAACATGGCACTATACGGGGCGTTCATCCGGCGCGCGTGCGAACGCGGATTCGCCGTGTTCAATTTCGGCCGGTGCACACCGGAATCCGGCACGCACAAATTCAAGCGGCAGTGGGGCTCGCGGGACGAGCCGCTGGCGTGGTATCAGCACAGCCCGTCGGGCGCGCCGAGCGCACCGCCGAACCCGGATCAGGGGGCGTTTGCGCTGGCGGTGAAGGTGTGGCAGCGGCTGCCGATTGCGGTCGCGGGACCGTTAGGGGCCCGGTTGATTGGGGGGATTCCGTGAACGGAGTGCGGTCGCGGCTGCGTCGGACGCTGGAACCCGTGCTCGCCCGTTTCCCACGGCGCACACGGGCTGGCGATCGCCTCATCCTCGCGTACCACAACATCAGACCCGCCGGCACGCGGCCTTTCGGCGACCGATCGCTTCACCTTGCGCTCGATCAATTCGAGGCGCAGCTGAGCGTGATCCGTCAGGAAGCTGACATCGTGCCACTGATGGAGTTGCTGAATACGCATGTAGCACAATCACGGCGCGTTGCCATCACCTTCGACGATGCGTACGCCAGCGCTGTGACGATCGGCGTGCGAGCGTGCGTAGATGCCGGCGCTCCCTGTACGATCTTCGTCAGTCCCGGTCTGCTAGGTACGATCCCCATCTGGGACCGCAGGGGCGACGCGAATACGTGGACCGAGAGGGACCGCACCGCTTTTCTCTGGGAACATGGCGGTATCGACACAGTGATCTCCTCATCCCACGCCACGCCGTCCGCAGCCCGCATTGCGACCCACGAAGAACTCGTGATCGCGGCGCGGAATCCCGGCGTATCGATTGGCGCGCACACCATGACCCATCCCAACCTTGGCGTGCTCACCGCTGAGGCCGCGAAACGAGAGCTCGGTGACAGTTGGGAGTGGGTACGGGAACGGTTCCCGCGGCAGGCTGTGCCCGTCGCCGCATACCCGTTCGGTATCGCGCCCGGGAACGCAGCAGCCGTGTGCGCGGCATCGGGTCTCTCGTTCGGTGCACTCGTGTCCGGCGGTTGGATACGCGTCCGCCCGGCTGCGCATGCCGTTCCACGCTGGAACGTGCCAGCCGGGATCTCGCGCAATGGCTTTCTGCTTCGCTTGCGTGGACGGTTGATCGGATGAACGGATCCGCGAATCACACGCAACCGATCCGATGTGTCGGGGAGACGGCAGCCCACAGCTGATGGCACACAACATTCTCCTGCTGTTTCACTGCGCCACGAACACCGGCTACGCCATCGCGCCGCTCGAACAGGTGTTCGATGCGGCCGCGCGCATCGTCGCTGGCGCGACCGGCCACGTGCACTACGCATATCATTCGATGACCGGCGGGGAGCCGCAGCACCTGCACGGCCGGTCGACGGACGTCACAACGGTCTCATACGTTGGACTGTCCGCCGATGAGGTGGCCGTGTTCAGTCGATGGGTCGCCGAGCGCGAGATCGATCTGGTACTGGGATTTGACTTGCCGCTCCGGGCGCCGGTGCTGTCCGCCATCCGCGCCGCAGGGCGAGCGAAGGTGGTGGCGTATTGGGGCGCCTCGATCAGCGGGGTGTATCCGTGGTATTTCCGACCGCTCCGCCGCTTGCAGTATCTCGCCTCGCCGCATCGCCCGGATCATTACGTGTTCGAATCGGAAGGGATGCGTAACGGTGCAGTGTACGGTGCGATGATTCCACGTGACCGCACATCGCTGTGCCGCCTGGGAGTCGACACCGACGTGTTCCGCCCTGACGCCAGCGCGCCCAACTACGCCCACGCGCTCTGGGGGATTCCCGCCGACCGACAGATCGTCTTCTTCTCTGGCCACATGGAGCCGAGAAAGGGCGTGGACGTGCTCATCCGCGCCTTCGTTCAGCTGCTGACCATGTCGGGACGGCGCGACCTGCAACTCCTCCTCTTGGGCAATAAGGACGGGGAAGCCGAGCGCTTCGCCCACCTGTATGCCGACACGCCAGTCGCTACGCATGTAACGTTCGGTGGATACCGGAACGACCTGCACCGGATACACCGTGACGTGGCGATAGGTGCGATTTCATCGACCGGATGGGATTCCTTCACCATGTCCGCCGTCGAACTTGCGGCGTCCGCTGTGCCGTTGGTGGTCTCCGATCTGCCCGGGCTTCGTGAGGCGGTTGTCCCGGACGTCACCGGCCTCATGGTACCCGCCGGCGATGTCGATGCTCTCGCATCGGCGATTGGACGGCTCGCTGACAATGCATCACTGCGCCGACAGCTTGGAGCTGCCGCCCGCGAGCGAGTATTGCGAGAGTTTTCCCAGCACCGGCAGATCATGCAAATCGTGGAGACCATGCGCCTGTCACTGTCCGGCGCATCCGCATGAGCACCGTCAATCGGCCGCGTCTCTCCATCGTGATCTGCACGTGGAACCGGGCACCACGCTTGCGCCGGACGCTGGCGTCACTGCTGCAGTCGGAGGCCAGCGCACTTTCATGCTGCGAGCTCCTGGTCGTGGACAATCGAAGCACCGACGCCACGAGGGAAACGGTTGATGCGTACGTGCAGACAGGTGCGGTACGGTACGTGCTGGAAACCAATCCGGGGCTTTCCCACGCGCGGAACCGTGGGGTAGCGGAGGCCACCGGGCAATGGATCCTGTTCCTTGATGACGACGTGTTGGTTGCGCCGACGTTTGTAGCGAACTATCTGGCCGGCATGGCGTCACATGCGTTCGCCGGATATTTCGGTGGACCAGTGCGACCCTTATTTGATGGGGCCACTCGTGCGTGGACTCGCGCGGTGATGACGGATCACCCGTGGATTTATAGTTGCCTAGATCTCGGTCCCCCCACACGGCCCTTTATGCCCACGCAATTCCCGTTCGGCGCGAACATGTGCATCCGGCGTGATCTGCTCCTTGATCACCCCTTCTCGCCGGAGCTTGGATACCGCCACGGCGCACTGATCCCCGGCGAAGAGGCGGAATTATTCGCCCAGTTACAGGGTACGGGGATCGCGGGAGTGTGGCTGGCGGATTGTGCGCTCCAGCATTGCCTTCCCGAAGAGCGGAATTCGCTCCGCTACTTGGTGCGCCGTGCTTACGGCCAGGGACGCATGATTGGACGAAACTCTGCGCTTCAAGGCCGTTCCACGTTGTGGGCTGTCCGCGATGCGATCACTGCGATCTGCAAATGCATTGCTCAGATCGTATTGGAACCTCGCTCTGCTGTTGGATCACTCGTGAGGTTGTCCTTAGATGTTGGTGTACTTCGGGGCTACCGACCCAGATTTAGATTGTAAAGCGTGTCCGCGAAACACACGTAGAACACACTTCCCAGCACTTCCCTTCTAATGTCGAGCTGTATTGCCCGAAGGTGGAAGCAGACTCTTATGGAAAACCTGCGACTTTTTCTGAAGGCACAGCGGCGTGCGCTTCGCTCTCTGGTGCTGCGCTCCATTAACACGATTGAAGCAAAGGTTCTGTATCGCAACCGGGTCCCTCTGTCATGGCACCTTGAGCGCAACTGGGGCGATGCGCTCAATCCGGTCTTGGTTGGACTTCTCACTGGTCGGCGAGTTCTACACGTCACGAATCCAGCTTTGAGTCGCTACATAGTAGTCGGCAGTATCCTGCAGACTGCTGATCACAATACTGAAGTGTGGGGCGCAGGCTTTATTCGTGCTGACTCTACGCCTGCCTCGACGCCGAAAGCTATTTACGCCGTCCGAGGTCCCCTGACTCGCGCGCGCCTGCTTGCGTTAGGAATAGAGTGTCCCGAGGTGTACGGCGATCCAGCATTGCTACTTCCGCGGTACTGGCGGGCAGAGGTAGATCGGCGGCACGAGATTGGGGTCATTCCTCACATGGTAGACGCTCAGTTGCCATGGATCGAAGCGCTGCGTCGGAACCCTAGAGTTCGGGTGATCGACGTTCAGGGCGACCTGCGACAGTTCGTTCGAGAGGTTACGTCTTGCCGAGTGATTCTTTCAAGTTCTCTGCATGGCCTAATATGTGCCGACGCATACGGCGTCCCTAGTAGGTGGATTAAACTTTCAGATGGCCTTGTGGGGGGTAGCTTCAAATTCAACGACTACTACCTCGGAATCGGACAGGAATCACGCGAACCTGAGATCATTACGGCGGATACCGACGTCGAGGACATCGCGAGCCGCGCTGAGCGAATCGATGTGCGATGTGATTTGGAGGCTCTACTCCGTGCCTGTCCATTCAACGTGAATCGTGCGGGTGACCTCCCCGTGGATCCCTCGTAAACAGCGGGATAGTCACAAGTGAAATGTTCTCGTACTGTTTTTCGAGAAGGTTTCCCATGGAGACTGAGCCATCTCAGATTCCGTGCCACGGAGTCGATGCAAAGCTCGACCTTGTAGCGAAGCATCGAGGGACGTGGCCGGTGAGGTTGCCGTGTGACATGCTCGGTGTGTCAGCAAGTGGGTTATACGCGCAGACCGTCCGCCCCGAGAGCGCACGCGCAAGGGCGGATGCCCCGTCGGCGGTGGCGCTGCATCGGCGCTTTCGCCTGAGTGATCGGACGTATGGGGGACGACGACTCTAGCGCGATCTGCGTGCCGACGGCTTTTCCCACCAGTTCGAGCTCGTGCTGCGAGCGCAGGGACTGCGAGCGCGTCCTCATCGACGGGCGTTGCCGACGAACCACGGCGTACGCTCGCCACACGCGATCGCGCCCAACCTGCTGGATCGCGGCTTCACGGCGACGCCGCCGGATCAGAACTGGGGCGTCGACTTTACGCATCTGTGGACCACCGACGGGTGGCTGTTGTCGCCGTGGTGCTCGATCTCTACTCGCAGGGAGCGGTCTGTTGGGCGACACGAGAAATTGACCCCCCGGGCGACATGAGGAATTGACCCCTCCCCCCTGAATCCCCAGCCGGAGGTCCCCTCATGACCGACTTACCCCCACCCTTTCCCGGTCCCCTTACCGTGGAGAGGTCCGCCCTGCGCACACCCGATGACGTCGACCGCATGTTGCAGCTCCA
>JARIEV010000131.1 GCA_031127225.1 Gemmatimonadota bacterium
CATTCTGGGGAGCATCGAGGCGTCGTTCTTCACCGCCGAGCAGCTGCGCATGCTGGCCGACTTCGTGAGCGTACGCGGCGGCGGACTGCTGGTGCTGGGTGGACGTGCATCGCTCTCCGAAGGTGGCTACGCCGGCACGCCGCTGGCCGACGTGTTGCCGGTCACCATCTTCGCCGGCAGCATCAACCTCGACGGCCCCGCCACGCCGGTGCGGGTGCGCCCCACACGCGCCGGCGACGTGCACGCCGCGCTGCAGCTCGGCGCCACCCTCGCCGCCTCGCGCGCGCGCTGGGATTCGCTGCCACCGCTCACCACGGTGAACCGGCTCGGCGCGCTGCGCGCCGGCGCCACGTTGCTGCTGGCCGGGGCCGCCGACGGAGGCCGTAGCGACGTGCCCATTCTGGCGTGGCAACGCTATGGACGCGGCATGAGTGCGGTGTTCGGCGTGCAGGACAGCTGGTTGTGGAAGATGGACACGAGCATCCCGGTGGACGACGTCACGCATCAGACGCTCTGGCGTCAGCTGGTGCGCTGGCTCGTGGACGACGCCCCGGCCCCGTTCGAAATCATGGCCTCGCCGTCGCGGGTGGCCCCGGGTGAACCGGTGTCGCTGCGGGCCCGGGTGAGCACGCCGTTTTTCGCCGACGTGAATGACGCTACGGTGGCCGTGACGATCACGTCGCCCACCGGCGCCACGACCACCGTGCCCCTCGAGTGGACGCTGCGTGACGACGGGATCTACGCCGCGCGCTTCACCCCCACCGACACCGGCCGCTACGTGCTCGACGCCACGTCGGCACGGGGACGCGACACGGTGCAGCGCGCCACGAGTTCGCTGCTCGTGGATGAGCGCGGCGCCGACGTCGCACAGGCGGAGCTGCGCACCGCACTGCTGCGCCGCATCGCCGACGAAACCGGCGGCCGCTACTATCCATTAGCGGACGCCGGCCAACTGGCCGAGGACGCGGTCTTTACCGATGCGGGTGTGACGGTGCGCGAAGCGAAGGATCTCTGGGATATGCCCGCGGTCTTCCTGCTGGTGGCGCTGCTGCTGGGCGCCGAGTGGGGCTATCGCCGATGGAGGGGACTGGCATGACGCGTCTGCTGGCGCAGTGTGCACGGACGCTCGCGTGGCATGGCGCGATGGCCCTGGCCGTGGCGCTTCCGCTCCACGCGCAGCGCACGCACGTGCTGCTCGTGAGCGGCCTGTCGGGGGCGCCGTCGTTCAAGCGGTCGTTCGAAGCATCGGCCCAATCAGCGCGCGATGCGGCGACGAATCGCTGGGGCGTGCGTGATTCCAGTCTCATCGTGCTCACCGAAGACTCGGTGCGCACAGCGCTGTCCTCCGGACGATCCACGCGCGACAACATCGCGCGGGCCTTTCTCACGCTGTCCTCCCGCGTACAACCGGGCGACGTGCTGTTCGTGCTGCTGATGGGCCATGGCAGCGGCGAAGGGGCACAATCGAAGGTCAACCTGCCCGGCCCCGACGCCACGGCCGCCGAGTATGCGTCGTGGCTGGCCGGCTTTAGTCGGCAGCAGGTGGTGTTCGTGAACGCGGCCACCGGCAGCGGTGATTTCGTGCCCGTCCTCGCGGCGCCCAACCGCGTGATTGTCACCGCCACCAAAACCGCCAACGAACGCAACGAGTCGGTGTTCCTGCCGTTTTTCGCCGGCGCGCTCGGCATGGACGCCGCCGACGCCGACAAGGACGGCCGCCTATCGGTGTTCGAAGTGTTCCGCTACACCCGCACCGAGGTGGGCAAGGTGTACACCAGCAGCAACCGGATGCAGACCGAACATGCGCTGGTGAGTGATTCGCTGCTGGCCGCGCGGGTGACGTTCGGCGCAACCGCCGCCACGGCGGATCCGCGCCTCGCGGCGCTGATCGCCGAACGGCAGGCGCTGGAGTCGGCGGTCGCGTCGCTGCGCGCGAAGAAATCCACGATGACCTCTGAGGCGTACGACGCGGAGCTGGAACGTCTGCTGCTGGCGCTGGCCGAGAAGACGCAGGCGATCCGCGCGGCGGGGGGTGGCAAGTGAAGCGCTCAGCGTGGATGCTGGTGGCCTTGTCGGCGTTGTCACCGCTGTCGGCGTGCGGGCAGGATCGCGCCGCGGCACAGCCCGCAGCGCGCGTGGCGCCGCTGCCGCCGCGGGTGCCGGGCCCCGATCGCTGGGCCGTCGAGATCGCGGCCGCTGAAGCGTCGGCGCGGCGAGGGGACCGGCGTGACGCCACGCAGCGTGCGCGTGGCATCACGGCCACCTACGAACAAGGCGGCGCGCGCAACAGCGACGAATACCTCTCGGCCGGTCGCGCCTACGTGCTGTTGGGCGTCGGCAATGCGCAGGCCGTACGCGCGGCGTTGGCCGCCTTCGATCGCGCCACCGCCGCGGACTCGAACAACTTCGACGCGCAGCTGCGGACTGGAGAACTGTTCCTCGAGAAGTACAACGCGCCCGACGCGCGACTGTCGTTCGAAGGGATTTTGCGTCGCTCCCCCACCGACGCCAAGGCGTTGCTGGCGATGGCGCGGGTGGAGGAGTTCGAGGGGAAGGGCAACCCGATGGCCACGGCGCGGTTGAGCATCGCCAGCAGTCCGCGCTATGCCGACGCGCTCGCGTTCGTGGCGAAGATGCATCGCGACGCCGAGTCGTACGATTCGGCGCGGGTGTATGCGCAGCGCGCCATCGATGCCGACTCGACTTCCAGCGCCGGCTGGTCGGTGCTGGGGTCGATGGCGTTCCTGAACGGCGACAGCGCCACGTTCCGGAAGTCGCTGGCGGCCGTGACCGCGTTGCAGCCAGCGCCCGCCGAGTTCTATACCGACCTCGCCGAAGCGTCGGTGCGTCAGCGTCGGTATACCGAGGCGGTGAAACTCGCGCAGCGCGCTGTGGGCTACGACTCGCTGTATGTGCCGGCCTACGGGGTGATGGGCACCAATCAGCTGCGCATCGGGCAGATGGACGCCGGGCGCGCGGCGCTCGAGCGGGCGTTCGCGCTCGACCCGTTCAACCTGTGGCACAAGAATACGCTCGACCTGCTCGACAAGATGACGTCGTTCCGCACGATCGACCGCGGACGCTTCCGCGTGGTCGCGCCGCCGGACGAGGCGGAGTTGCTGGCGCTGTATATCGTGCCGCTGCTGGAGCAGGCGTACGACTCGCTGGCGGTGCGCTACGGCTACAAGCCGCCCACGCCGGTGCGTCTCGAGTTTTATCGCTATCACGCCGATTTCTCGGTACGCACCGTGGGACTGGCCGGACTTGGCGCGCTGGGCGTGAGCTTCGGCAGCCTGCTGGCCATGGATACCCCCAACGGCCGCGAGAAGGGGCAGTTCAACTGGGGCAGCACGGCATGGCACGAGCTCACGCACGCCTTCACGCTGGGCGCGTCGGACCATCGTGTGCCGCGCTGGCTGTCCGAGGGGCTGTCGGTGCTCGAGGAGCGGCGGGTGGGGCGCGGCTGGGGTGCCGATGCGACGGTGTCGTACGTGTTGGCGATGGCCAGGGGCACACTGCGCCCCATCAGTCAGATCGGCGACGGCTTCCTGCGGCCGCGCTTCCCCGAAGAGACGCAGTTCAGCTACTACCAAGCAAGTGTGTTCTGCGAAATGGTGGAGGCGTCACGAGGCGCCGCGGCGTTGCCGGCCATGCTCACGGCATACCGCAACGGCATGGACACGCCGGCCGTGTTTCAGCAGGTGCTGGGCAAGACGCCGGCGCAGATCGATGCCGAATTCGAGGCCTTTACGCAGCGCAAATTCGCGCTGCCACTGGCCGCTGTGCGCGGCGCGTCACCCACCGACAGCAGCGGCGGGAAATTCGTGGCCACGATGCGCGAAGCGGCCGCCGCCATGGGGCGTGACCGGGAAGCGGCCCGGGCGCTGTTCGAGCGGGCACAGGGCATGTTCCCCGGCTACGCGGGCGACGACGGTCCGGCGTGGTTTCTGGCGCAGCTGGCCGCGACGGCTAACGACACATCGCGCGCCCTCACGCTGCTGGAGCAGATCACGAGCCGCAACGAAACGGCGTGGGACGCCAACCTGATGGAGGCCGACCTGCGCGACGCGCGCCGCGATGCGGCGGGTGCCATCCGCGCGCTCGACCGGCTCAACTGGATCTGGCCGTACGACGTCACGGTGCACACGCGGCTGGCCACACTCGCTGCCGCGCAGGGCGACCGCGCGCGCGCCGTGCTCGAGCGGCGCGCGATCCTCGCCATGGGGCCCACCGACCGGCTGGAGGCGCGCTATGAACTGGCACGCGCCCTGCGCGATGCCGGCGACGTCACGGCCGCGCGGCGCGAGTTGCTGCAGGTGCTCGAAGAGGCGCCGTCGTTTGAAAAGGCACAGACCCTGTTGCTGGAGCTCCGCGGCAAATGAACGCGCTCACCCGACTGCTGCTCTGTGGCGGACTGTGCCTGACCGCCTGGGCGCGCCCCGCGGCGGTGCAGGCACAGCGTCGCGGCCAGCCCGCCATGCAGCCCAACGTGCCGTACGACGGGCGTCTTACGTTCGTGCGCGTGAAGTACCAGATGCCGGAGTTCGGCGGTGGTGGATTCCGGGGCAGCCGCGACCTGCCGTGGAGCCACGATTACCCCCGCGGCGAGCGGCACTTCACGAAAATCGTGAGCGAGCTGTCCAGCGCCCGCGTGCGCATCGACGCCAGCAACATCCTCACGCTCGACGATCCGCAGCTCGGCAAATATCCCATCGCCTACATGGCAGAGGCGGGCTTCTGGCGTCCGTCCGAAGCCGAAGCGCTGGGGCTGCGGAACTATCTGGCCAAGGGCGGCTTCATCATCTTCGATGACTTCGCCGGCGAACACTGGATGAACTTTGAGACGCAGATGCAGAAGGTGCTGCCCAAGCTGCGCCCCATCGAACTCGCGCTCTCGCATCCGATCTTCGACGCGTTCTACCGCATCAAGAGCCTTGAGTACGACCACCCCATGTACCGGGGCTACAAGTCGGTGTTCTACGGGGTCTTCGAGGACAACGACCCCACCAAACGCATGCTGGCGATCGTGAATTACAACAACGACCTGTCCGAGTACTGGGAATTCTCCGATACGGGGATGTTTCCACTCGACATGTCGAACGAAGCGTACAAGCTGGGCGTGAACTACATCATCTACGCACTGACCCGTTAGCCTCCGAGGAATCAGGTGACTGCTCCGGCCCCCTCCGCGTCCGAACTCGACCGTCTCGACGACGGCGCTCTTGCCGACCGCCTGCAAGGCGCCGGCCAGCGCATCGCGAGCGAACTCCGCAAAGTCATCGTGGGCCAGGACGTGGTCGTGGAGCAGGCGCTCATTGCGCTCTTCGCCGGCGGCAATTGCCTGCTGGTGGGCGTGCCAGGGCTGGCGAAGACGCTACTGATCTCCACGCTGGCCCGCGCCCTCGACCTCAAGTTCTCGCGCATCCAGTTCACCCCCGACCTCATGCCGAGCGATGTGACCGGCACGGATGTCATTCAGGACGACCCGGCCACCGGGCAGCGGCGGCTCGCCTTCATGCCCGGCCCCGTATTCGCCAACGTGCTGCTGGCCGACGAAATCAACCGTACGCCGCCGAAAACACAGGCCGCGTTGCTGGAGGCCATGCAGGAGCGTCGCGTGACCGTACAGGGGCGCACCTACGAGCTCGACAAGCCATTCTTCGTGTTCGCCACGCAGAACCCGATCGAACTCGAGGGGACGTATCCGCTCCCGGAAGCGCAGTTGGATCGCTTCATGCTTGAAGTATTGCTGGACTACCTGCCCGAGGAAGACGAAGTGGCGGTGGTGAAGTCCACCACGTCGCTGCCCCCCGAGGCCGTGCAGCCGGTGGTCTCGCAGGCGGAGATTCTGGCCTATCAGCGCGTGGTGCGTCGCCTGCCCATTGCCGACGCCGTCACGCGCTACGCCGTGAAGCTGGTGCGCACCACGCGCCCCGGTGAGGGCGCGCCCGACTACGTGAAGCAGTTCGTGTCGTACGGCGCCTCGGTGCGCGCCGCGCAGGCGCTGGTGTTGGGTGCCAAGGCGCGGGCGCTGCTGCAGGGGCGGGCCAGCGCCAGCTTCGACGACGTGCGGGCGCTGGCGCGTCCCGTCCTGCGGCATCGCGTGCTGGTGAACTTCACGGCGCAGTCGGAGAAGGTGACCACCGATTCGCTCATCGGGCGCCTGCTCGAGAGCGTGCCGCTCCCCCGCTCCTCGCTCTGAGCACGTTGTGGCTACCGCCCCCGCATCGTTTCTCGACCCCGCCCTGTTGGCGCGTCTCTCCGATCTCGCGCTGTTGGCGCGCACGGTCGTGGACGGCTTTATGCACGGCCAGCACCGGTCGCTGCGCAAGGGCTCGTCGTCGGACTTTGCGGAGCACCGGTCGTACCAGCCCGGCGACGACCTGCGTCGCATCGACTGGCGGGTGTACGGCCGCACCGACCGGTTCTACATCAAAGAGTACGACGCGGACACCAACGCCGGCGTGATCTTCGCGCTCGATGCGTCGGGCTCGATGGACTTCGGCAGCGGTGCGGTCACCAAGTTTGACTACGCGCGTTTTCTGGTGGCGTCGCTGGCCTGGCTGTCGAAGTCGCAGGGCGATCGCATCGGATTGGCCACGTTCAAGGAAGAGCTGGTGGATGTCGTGCCCCCCTCGGTGCGTCATCTGCAGTTGCTGTTGCACACGCTGGCGCGCGCCAAGGCGGCGGGGCCGAGCCGGCTGGTGCACGCCATCAGTCGTATAGGGCATCTCACCACGCGTACCGGGATCGTGGTGCTGGTCACCGACTGCTACGAGCAGCCGGAAGCGCTCGGCCGCGCGGTGGCGGCGCTCCGCATGGGCGGGCACGACGTAATCGTCTTTCACATCGTCGACCCGGCCGAGACGCAGTTGCCGGGAGACATGCCGGCCACTTTTGAAGACGCCGAGAGCGGCGCGCTGTTGCCGCTGCGCCCCGGCGAACTGCGCGACAAGTACACCACGTTGATCACCGCACACCACGCGGCGCTGCAGGAGCGCTTCACCGGCGCCGGAGCCGACTACGTGCGCCTCGACACGAGCGAGCCGCTCGACCGGGCGCTCCACGCCTACCTCGACGCGCGGCTGTCGCGCAGTCGGGTGCGCTGATGCCGCACACCGTGGTCCGGAGCTAGCCGCCCATGGGGATCGGATTTCTCGTGCCCGCCTTTCTGGCCGGACTCGCCGCCCTGGCGATTCCGCTGCTGATGCATTTGCGGCACCGCGACAAGGACCGGCCGTTCCGGTTCCCCTCGCTGATGTTCCTCGAGCAGTTGCCCATCCGCACGTCCCAGCGGCAGCGCATCACCGACTGGCCGTTGCTGCTGCTGCGCGCGCTGGCGGTGGCGGCGCTGGTGTTCGCCTTCGCGCGCCCGGTGCTCACCGACCGCGCGGCCGCCGCCGGCGACACGCGTCGTCGGGCCGTGGTGCTGGTGATGGATCGCTCGCTCAGCATGGGGTACGACGGCGTGTGGCCACGGGCGCTCGATTCCGCGCGGGCCGTGGTGAAGGCACTTGGCACCGGCGATCGCATTGGCGTGGTCGCCTACGACGATGCCGCCGACGTGCTGCAGCGCCTAAGCGACGACAAGGCGCAGGCGCTGGCGGCCATTTCCACGCTCACGCCGTTGTCGCGTGGCACGCGACTGGCGCCGGCGCTGCGGGCGGCGCGCCAGATGCTGCTGGATGCCCCGTTCGCGGCGGCCGAGATCATCGTGATTTCCGATCTGCAGCGAGCGGGGGCGGCGGGCATTGCCGGCATCGACCTGCCGGCGGGTGTGAAGCTGCGCGGCATCCCTGTGGGGGCGGCCACGCGCGCCAACAGTGCGGTGCGCGTGATCGAGGCGCGGCGGGTGGTGGCCGGGTCGCGGACGCTGCTGGCGGTGAAGGCGCGGGTGCAATCGCACGAGTTGCCGGCGGCGCGCATGGTGAAGGCGCGCCTCACGGTGAACGGTCGCGATGCCGCCACCAGCGACGTGTCGTTACAGCCTGATGGCGAAACGGTGGTGACATTCACACCGGTGCCCGCCCCCGACGATGCCGTAGCCTTGCTGGTGTCGCTGGAGTCCGACGCGCTGGTGGCCGACGACACGCTCCACGCCGTGGTGCCGCGCGATGACGCTGTGCGCGTGGCGCTGGTGTCGCCATCGGCCGGCGCCGCCGGCGACGCGCTCTTTCTGGAGCGGGCGCTGGCGATCGGTGCCGCTCCCGCCATTCAGGTTGACCGGCTGGCCTCAGCGCCGGTGAGCCGCGAGGCGCTGGCCCGTACCGGCCTCGTGCTGTTCTGGGACATGCTGCCGTCGGCCTCGTCGGTGGCCGCGTTGCAGGAGTACATGACCAAGGGTGGTGGCGTGGTAATCGCCGCCGGCTCGCGACTGGCGGCACAACGCGGCGACAACCTGCCGCTGCTGCCGGTGCGCATGAGTGGACTGGCCGACCGGTTGGCCGATCGCGGCGGCACGCTGCGTGATGTGCGCCTCGAACATCCGCTGTTCACGCCGTTCCGCGAAGTGCCCGACGCCTTGAGCTCGGTGCGTTTCCTGCGCTATCCGCGCGTGGATGTCTCCGGTGCGCTCGATGTGCTGGCGCGCTTCGACGACGGGTTGCCTGCCGTGCTCGAACAGCGCATCGGCGAAGGCCGGTTGGTGGTGCTGGCGGTGCCGCTCGATGCCCAGCGCAGCGATTTCCCGCTGCAGCCCGCCTTCCTGCCCTTCGTGCGACAGCTTGTGCTGCACACCTCCGGGCGTGATGCCGTGCCGCTCTGGCGCGCCACCAGCGAGAGCTGGTCGCTGGCGCCGTCGGTGAACGATCCGGTGGTGCGCGCCCCCGATGGCACGCTGCTGCGGCCGCAGGCGGACTCCCTGGGCACCGCCGTGCCGTTAGCTGATGCCGGGGTGTACGAAGCGTTTGCGGTGAGTGCCACCGGCGCCCCTGTGGGTCGGGTGGCGGCCAACGCGCCGGCCAGCGAGTCGGAGCTCACCCCGATGGACACCACCGAGCTGTTGCTCGGCGTGCGAGACGCCGCACCCGGCACGATGGCGTCGAACGCGCCGCCCACCACGGCCGAGCTCGAACGTCGTCAGAATCCATGGCGCGTGTTGCTGATCATCGTGGCCTTGGTGCTGGTGATTGAAACGATCATGGCCACGCGCGGATGGCGCGCCGTGGCCCGACGTGTCCGTCCTGTTACTCCCGCGTCTTCTTCCGACCGGAGCCCCACATGAGTCCCGACCGTCAGCTGCTCACCGCACTCGGTGCCCTGCGCCGCCAGTGGCGCCAGCGCATTTTCCTTGAGTCGCTCGTCTGGATCGGGGCCTCCGTGCTGCTGGCGGTACTCGCCACCATGCTCGTGCTCGCGCTGTTCCGTGGCGACGGTCGGGCACCGGTCATCGCGCGCGTGGTGGGGTACACGCTGATTGCGGCGGCGTTCATCCGTGGACTCGTGCTGCCGTTGTTGCGTCGGGCCAGCGACGAACGCTTCGCGCTGTACGTGGAAGAACGCGCACCGCAACTCAAGCAGACGCTGATCACCGCCGTGCAGGAAGCGCACGTGCCGGCGAACGAGCGGCAGTCGAGCGCGCTCTCGGCGCGGCTGATGTCACGCGCCAACGCCGCCATTGCGCCGCTGCAGCAGCGCGCCGCGCTGGAGCGTCCGCGCATGGTGCGCGCGGGGCAGATGCTGGGTGGTGTGGCTGCGGTAGCGGTGCTGATGTTCGTGGCAGGACCGGATCGGGTGCGTGAGGGCGCCACGCTGCTGTTCGTCCCGTTCGGGACCGCTCAAGCGGCGGTGCCGGTGCGGGCTCTCAGCATCGAGCCCGGCAACGTGGCGGTGCCGCGTGGTGGTGCCATCGAAGTGCATGCCGCCTTGGTGGGTTTCGCCGCCGATGGCGCCGAGCTCGTGTTCCGCAGCGATTCCGCCAGTGAGTGGCAGCGCCTCCCCATGAGCCCCGAAGCCGACTCGTCGCGCTTCCGCTCGCGGCTGTTCGACATCACCAAGCCCACGGAGTACTACGTGGAGTCGGCCGACGTGCGGTCGCCCACGTACACGCTCACGGTGAACGACCTGCCTGCGGTGTCGAACGTGTCGCTCGACCTCAACTTCCCGGCGTACAGCGGGCTGCCGGCGGAGCACGTGGAAGACGGTGGCGACGTGGCGGCGATTGTTGGCACCACGGTCGTGGTACACGCCACGGTCACACGGAAGGTGGCCAGTGGCCTGCTGCGCTTCGACAATGGCACCACGGTGCCGATGGCGATCGAGGGCGACGGTGCTGTCAGCGGTCGCTTCAAGGTGTCGAAGAGCGGGTTCTATCACGTGGACCTGATCACCACCGATGGCACGACGGTGGCCGGTTCGGTGGAGTACGTGATCGATGCCATCCCCGATCGCGGCCCACGCGTGACCATTGAAGAGCCGGGTCGCGACACCAAGGCGTCGAACACCGACGAGGTCACGGTGGCCGTGCAGGCCAGCGACGACCTGGGCGTGGTGGCCCTCGAACTGCGCTACCGCGTAAACGGCGGGGCCGAGCAGCGCATCGTGATGCAGGACAGCACCACGCGGCGCCCGCGCGATGCCCGTGCG
>JARIEV010000132.1 GCA_031127225.1 Gemmatimonadota bacterium
GTCGCGAACACCGGCTTCTCGGCCGCGACGAAGACCGCGACGGTGACCGTGACGGTGACGGCGGTGCCGGTCGCGACGGTCAGTGTGGCCCCGGACTCGTCCAGTATTCTGGCGGGCTCCGCGCAGCAGTTGGTGGTCATCGCCCGCGATTCGGCCGGGCAGACGCTCTCGGGGCGCACGGTGAGCTGGGCGTCGCTGAACGCCTCGGCCGCCACCGTCAACGCGAGCGGCCTCGTGACCGGTGTGGCGGCGGGGAGTGCGACCATCACCGCGACGATCGAGGGGGTCATCGGCACGGCGACGATCACGGTGTTGCCGGCGCCGGCCTCGATCACGAGTCTGGCCGTGACGCCGAGCGCAGCGACCGTCACGGTCGGCCAGACACGGGCGATCACGCCGACGGTGACGCAGCCGGTTGGCGCCGCCGCCGCGACGGTGACCTACGTGTCGTCTGATCTGGCCATCGCGACGGTATCGCCGACCGGCGTCGTCACCGCCGTGGCCGCGGGCACGGCGACCATCACGGTCACCGCGACAGCGCCGAGCAATGGCAGCTTCGCGCCAACGACGGTGTCGTCGTCGGTCGTGATCACGGTGGTGCCGTAGCGGACGCGCGACGCTAGAGGTGCCCCGAGCGCATGGCTTCCTCAACCCACGCGGCGTACTCCGCCTGCATGCAGGTGCCACACGGTCGGTAGCCGGCCGCGACGGCGGTCGCCTCGTCCGCGAAGAAGACCCGATGCTTCGCATATCCCGTGGGAAGCGAGCCGACCGCGCTTCGGCAGTCGAGGCGCCCGTAGATCTTCCGCCGGCGGTTTCCGCCCAGCGTGCCCGGGACGGCGCTCAGCACGGCCGTCCCGTCTGGGCCGATCAGCGTGTAGTGTTTTTCGGTCATGACCCAAAGATGAGACGGTACTCGGTCGGTGTCGAACGCCGTGCGTGGTGTTGCAGCGACTCCAAACATATGGCGAACGGACGGGCGGCGTGCGTCAGCACGGCGGCCACGCGCCGCGAGTCGATGCCTGCGCGTCTCGTTGGATGCCGGGCTGGCCACCATCGTGGCGCCGATCCGCATAGCCCGCACGAGGGCTGCCCGGGTACGGTGTTTATCTTGTCCTCCGATCCGACGGGTACCTTCGACGCCCGCATCTTTTGCCCACGTTCAGAAGCAGCCATATAGCGGCGGAGTGTCTCGTGAACGAAGTACCCATGGTGGATGGCGTCGTGCTGGTGCACGGCGGCACCTGCGCCGCCGACATTTGGGACGACGTGCGGCCGATGCTCTCCTTCCCCGCCGTGGCGGTGGACCTGCCAGGGCGCGGCAGCAACCCGGCGGACCTGGCCACCGTCTCGCTCGATGACTGCGTCGCCGCCGTGCTGGACGCCGCCGATGCCGCGGGCTTTCGGCAGTTCGCGTTGGTAGGCCATTCGCTGGGCGGAGTGACGATCACCGAGACGGGATACCGCCATCCCGAGCGCGTACGCAGCGTCATCTACCTCGGCGCGCTGGTGCCCACGACGGAGGTCTCGGCGGCGCGCCTCGCGACGGGCGCGGACCTGCCCTCGGGCATGATGCCGCGTATGCCCGAGGAGATGGCCAAAGCGCTGTTTGCCACGGACCTGACCGATGCACAGTGGGCATCGGTCGCGGCGCGCCTCGTCGACGACAGCTACGCGATCCTCAACGCGACCGTCAGCGGCCACCCGCTCGACTCCCACCGC
The DNA here is from genome assembly GCA_031127225.1 of Gemmatimonadota bacterium. GTDB lineage: Bacteria > Gemmatimonadota > Gemmatimonadetes > Gemmatimonadales > Gemmatimonadaceae > Gemmatimonas. The sequence goes on from JARIEV010000132.1 coordinate 1,723, forward strand.
GCGTACATCGGACTGGCCCGCGACATTCCCGTGCCGCCCGCGCTGGTCGATGCGATGGTCGGTGTGCTTGGCCCCGACCTCGACCGGCGCACGCTGGACACGGGGCACATGATCATGAATTCGCACCCCGAGATGCTGGCGGCGGTGTTGGCAGAGATGGTGAGGGCGAAGCGGTAAGCAACGTTCCGCGGGCCGCAGCGTGAGACGCCGGTGCCGTCCGAGTGCGCTCGCGTGTGGCGCCTTCGCGGGTGGCGCTTCGCCCGTTCTACTTGTGCTTTGGCGGACCAAACACCGGCACGTTCCCCAACCCGCGTTTGGTCCACACCGCAACCACGGCGCAGCCGTCCACCGTGAGATACTCGGCCGGTACCGTGGACGACCGTCCGTACACCTCAAGCACCGCCACTTCGTAGGGGCGCGACCATCTCGTCGAGCGTGGCGGGGTACCTTCCCGGCGTGAACGGGAGGACGCCATCATGGACGCGATGAGGTCCGCTCATTACGCTCCCACCATGGACGCCCTTGACATCGCGTTTGCCGAAGCCCGCCGCTATCTGGCATCGCTGGACACCCGCCCGGTCGCCTCGCGCGGCACGCCGAGCGAAATGCGCGCACCGCTGCCGACGCATCTGCCGGAGCATGGCCTGCCCGCCACCGATGTCGTCCGCGCGATCGCCGCAGCGGCTGAGCCGGGATTGACCGGCAATGCCGGCGGCCGCTTTTTTGCTTGGGTGAAGGGCGGTGCGCTGCCCGCGGCGCTGGCCACCGACATCATGTGTTCGGCGTGGGATCAAAATGCGGTACTGGCATCGACCAGTCCCGCCGGGGCCGTGCTGGAGGAAGTCGCCGGACGGTTCTTGCTGGACGCGCTGCGGCTGCCGTCCGATTGCAGCTATGCGTTCGTCACCGGCTGCCAGATGGCGCATGTCACCGCGCTGGCCGCCGCGCGACATGCCGTGCTGGCGCGCCGCGGCTGGAACGTCGAAGCCAAGGGACTCCAAGGTGCCCCGGTCGTCCGTGTCCTCGCCAACGCGCATCATCATTCCTCGGTGACGCGGGCGCTGCGCCTCCTCGGCATGGGCAGTGACTGCGTGGTTCCGCTCAGCGGCGACCGACCCGGCCACGTCTCCCCCGACGTGCTGCGCGATGCGCTGGCCGTCGCCCCCGACGCACCGACCATTGTCATCCTCAATGCCGGCGACCTCAATATCGGTGCCTGCGATGATTTCACGGCGCTATGTCCGATCGCGCACGCGGCGGGCGCATGGGTCCATGTCGATGGCGCCTTCGGACTGTGGGCCAATGCCAGCCCGCGGTTGGCCCCGCTGGTGGCCGGGGTGGAACGGGCCGATAGCTGGGCGACCGATGGCCACAAATGGCTGAACACGCCCTACGACTGCGGCATGGCGATCACCCGTGATCCGGCAGCGCACAGCGCGGCGATGCGGATGACGGCGGCGTACCTGACGACTGGTGGCGATGTCCGTGATCCGATGGATTTCACCCCGGAGTGGTCGCGCCGAGCCCGGGCCTTGCCGGCTCTGGCGGCGTTGATGGAGCTGGGCCGCGATGGTCTCGCGGCGATGATCGAGCGATGCTGCGATCATGCCGCCGCCATCTATGACGGCATGGCGGCGTTGCCGGGAGCGACCGGCCTCGCGCGACCGACGATGAACCAAGGGCTGATCCAGTTCAACGCGGTTGATGGCCGCAACATCAGCGACGCGGTGATTGCGGCCATCAACGCCAGCGGCGAAGCCTTCATGAGTGGCGGCACGTGGGAGCATCAGCGGGTGATGCGCATCAGCGTGTGTGGCTGGAATACGAGCAGCGGTGATGTCGCGCGGACCGTCGCCGCGGCGACCGCAGCCTTGCATGACTTACGCTGAGGAGGCGACACGGATGACCTGCTTATTGCAACGGACGACGAGACCTCCCACGCCATGACCATCACGCTGTACGGGATCCGCAACTGCGACACGATGAAGAAGGCCCGCGCCTGGCTTGATGCACGCGACGTCGCGTACGTGTTTCACGACTACAAGGTCGCGGGCATTGATGCGGCGACGCTCAGCGCGTGGGCGATGTCCGTGGGCTGGGAGAAACTGCTGAACCGCGCGGGCACGACATTCCGTGCGCTGACCGCGGCGGACAAGGCCGACCTGAATGAGGCGAAAGCGATTGCGCTGATGGTCGCCAACCCGAGTCTGATCAAACGGCCGGTACTGACAGGGGCGGTTGGGGTGCCGCTGGTGGGTTTCAGTGTGGCGGCCTATGAAGCGGCACTGCCGTCATAGGATCACCTCGGGGAGAACCGCGCACCGCGACGCGTGACGTGACTTCGTCTGCCATGGCCTCTTCGATGCTCACACGCTGTAGATGCTCAGCTTCGTGAGGAAGTCGTGAACAATTGAGCGCCAGCGAAAGCGTTACACGGCGCACCAATGCGCCGCGGTCTGCAGCAGCGTCAGCTTGACCAGCATGGCTGCGAGCGGGCGGTCACCCCATCGCGGGCCGAGCGGGCCGGCGATACCACCACACGGTGGTGAGCAGAACGAGCGACACGGGAATCCCATAGACCCAGAGCGCGGAGATCATGCGCGCGAGCAGCGACGGAGTCGCGGGACCTTGCGCGGCGGTAAGTTGCCGCATCGAGGGTACTCGCACGATGCCGACCGGACCATCGGCGGTTGCGCCCCGGCGCGTCGGCTCGTTCGCGCGCTGCGCAGCCACCGAGAGCGAGTCAGACCGCTCCGCGATGTCCCATCGCTCGGCAACCGCCTGCACCGCCGCACGCCGCTCGGTCGCATGGGAAACCGCCCACCACAACGGCCCACCAACAAGCGCGACCTGCAGCACCAGCCCCCCGATCCACAGCGCGACCATCCGCCGCAGCGACCACCGTTCCACTTGGGCTAGCCACATTCGCACTCCCCGTAATGTGTCGTGGGCAAGCTACCGCTCGGCAAGCTACCGTGCGAATCGCGCGGCAGTCGTCACGCGACAGGCACAGGCATGTTCGCACGTGATACCGAACGTCGTCAAGAGCGATAGATGATCAGGACCACCGAGCGCCAACCTCAATGGCGCACCACGCGCGCATTGGACCGTCGTATCGCACAGGCGGCTGTGCGCAGGCCGCTCGACGGCGTGCATCTCTCGGGCTCACGCGTTCATTCTCGCGCGGACGCGCCGAGGATCCACGGACAAATCCGAGCATGTCGCACACTCCGTGGCGCTGCCAGCAGCAACGGTTCGATAGCGTGCCTCTAGCCGGCGCGCGGCAACGGCTTCAGTCGAGCAATCGCGGCGGCTTCGGCGGAGCGCAACGCATGCCACAGGTCCCAGTCCTGCTGGAGGCCGAGCCAGAAGTCCGCGCTCATGCCGGTCACCTGCGCCAAGCGGAGCGCCGTATCCGGCGTGACCGCGCGCTTGGCGTGAATCACCTCGTTCAGTCGTGGGAACGACACGCCAAGCTGCACCGCGAACGCCGACTGCGAGATCCCGAGGGGACGCAGAAACTCTTCCAACAGCATCTCACCCGGATGCGTGGGCGGGCGATGCGTAGGCAGGCGCCGCTGCACCAGCACCGGAGGCCGTTTCGCGGTAGTCCGTGACTTCGACGTCGTCGGCATAGCCGTCCTCCCACCGGAAGCGAATCCGGAACTGATCGTTGATGCGGATACTGTGCTGGCCGCGCCGCGTGCCACGCAGCGCCTCCAGTCGATTCCCTGGCGGAATTGCCAGCTCCCGCAATTCCCGAACACGGTTGACGTACGCCAGCGCCGCTCGGGCGGTGACGTACCGGTCGGACACGTCCGACGGATCCACGGCGGGCACGCCAATGCCCGCCAGACGGTGCTCGCGCGGTCGGCGATCGCGTCGCATCCTCAACCGACCCCAGATGAATCGCGCAACAACCCTCCGATGCCTGGGATCGCGCGACCGTCCGTGCCCGCAGCGCAGGAGGTGGCAGAGGTGGTGGCGAGGGCGGTAACCAGCAGTGCGGGCGCCCGGGGCGTAGGATAGGGGCGTGTCGTCATCGCGCGAGTCTCCGGCGCGTTGGCCGTCCCGACCACAACCTCGGTGGAATATGTCCGTACACATTCGAGGGCTATTGGCCTTCATCCTGCTCGCGCTCCCGGTGGCGACGTCGGCCCAGTCGTCCACCTCCACCCGACCGGTGGTGACGATGGGTGCTGATCGCCTGTTCAGCGAATTTGCCGAGTTGGTGCGCGGTCGTGCGGTCGCGCTCGTGTCGAATCACAGCGGACGCCTGGCGGACGGCTCGCATCTTGCCGATGCGCTGGCGGCACAGCGCGATGTGCGGCTCGTGGCGCTCTTCGGCATGGAGTACGACATCCGGAGCAACGATTACTCCGTGCCGCGCGACCCGGAGCGCACTCGCGACGCCCGCACCGGTGTGCCGAAGTACAGTCTGTATGGCGAACAGCATAAGCCGTCACCGGAGATGTTGGACGGCGTGGACGTGCTGCTCTACGACATTCAGGACGTCGGAGCCCGCTTCTATGAGCATGTCAACATCCTCGGGTTCATCATGGAGGCCGCCGCCGAGCGAGGGATTCGCGTCGTGGTACTCGACCGGCCCAACCCGCTGGGTGGGCGTGGCGCCGATGGCTTCGTGGCCGACTCGCAAGCGTTCTATCGCTTCGGCTCGTACACGGCCATTCCAGCGCTGCACGGTATGACGCCCGGTGAACTGGCACGCTTCTACAATGGCGAGCGGCGTTTGCGCGGCGGACGCATGGCAGAATTGCATGTGGTGCCGATGCGTGGATGGACCCGGGATCAGTGGTTCGATCAGACCGGCCAATCGTGGCGGAAGCCATCGCCGAACCTGGTGACGTTCTCGTCGCTGATCGCGTACGCAGGGACCTGCCTCTTCGAGGCGGTCAACGTGTCAGCGGGGCGCGGCAGCGATGCGCCGTTCGAGCTGATCGGTGCGCCTTGGCTGGCGCACGAGCGCGCGGTCGTGCTACTGAACGACCTGAAACTTCCGGGGGTGCGCTTCACGGCGGACACCTTCACGCCGATTCAACGTGCGTTCCATGCCAGACCGCCGATGTACGCCGGCGACCTGGCGCGTGGCATTCGCGTTCACGTCACCGATCGCAGCACGGTGCAACCGTATCGCGTGGGGGTGGCGATGCTCTGGGCGGTGCACGCCTTGCACCGTGACCGGCTCGTCTGGAACGAGGCAACCCTCGACCGGCTGGCCGCGACACCGCGGCTCAAGCAGATGCTGGAGGCGGGGCGTACACCCGCGGAGATCTTTGCCGCGTGGGAAAATGAACTGAAGCACTTCCGCGCGATCAGTGCCCCCTACCACCTCTACCCCTGAGCGCCATGCCGTCGACGTGCATACGCGGCGCAAGGAAACCGGGTGCCTGATTATGTTTCACGGATGTTCAGGCACCTTTCGTTATTGGCTGTCCCGGTGGCACTTGCCTTCGCCGCCGTGCCCCTCGCTGCCCAGCCGTCGCTTCACGCCCAGTGGGCTACGGCGCCGATCGCGATCGATGGCAAGCTCGATGAGCCGGTGTGGCGAACCGGAACCCCGGCCACGGGCTTCGTGCAGCGCACCCCGCAGAACGGCCGTCCCGCCTCGCAGAAGAGCGAAGTGCGGATCGCCTACGATGCCAACGCCCTTTATGTCGGCGTGCGCAATTTCGACACGGCGCCCGACAGTATCGCACAACAGCTGGGGCGCCGCGACGCCGAAGACTTGTACGCCGACTGGTTCTACGTGGGCTTCGACAGCTACGGCGACAAGCGCACGGCGTTCGTGTTCGGTGTCAATCCGCGCGGTGTGCTCAGCGACGGGTACGTCACGAACGACGACGGCGACAACTTCGACGCCACGTGGGATGCGGTGTGGAACGTGGTGGCGCACATCGACAGTATCGGATGGACTGCAGAGTTTCGCATCCCGCTGTCGCAGCTGCGCTACGATGTTGCGAACGGCCGCGGCGCGGTGCGGCCGTGGGGTGTGAACTTCGGGCGTGAAACTGCCCGATACGGTGAGGAAGCCTACTGGGCGCCCACCCCCGCCGACGCCCCCGGCTTCGTCTCGCGCTTCGGTACCCTCACCGGTCTCGATTCATTGCAGCCGCCGTCGCGTACGGAGCTCATTCCCTATGTGCGCACGCAGCTCGAAAGTCAGCCGCTGCGTGCACGGAATACGTTCGTGCCGGGGCAGAAGTTGGTCGGTGCGGTGGGTGGTGACGCGCGATTCAAGCTGCCGCAGTCGCTCACGCTCACGGCCACCATGAACCCCGACTTCGGGCAGGTGGAAGCCGATCCGGCGGTGGTCAATCTCACGGCGTTCGAAGTGTTCTTCCCCGAGCGGCGTCCGTTCTTTCTCGAAAACGCCGACGGGTTCGCGTTCGGCAACACGCGCACGCTCAACGACAACGACCCCCCGCGTTTCTTCTATAGCCGCCGCGTGGGTCGGGCCCCGCAGCGTCGCCCGACCGGCGACAGTCTGCAGGCGACCCGTATCACCACCCAGACGCCCATCCTCGGCGCGCTCAAGTTGAGCGGTACCACGCCCCGCGGTTGGCAGGTGGGCGTACTCAATGCGGTCACGGCGCACGAACATGCCGATGTGCAGCTCAACAACGGCCGCGTGCTGCGTGAACCGGTAGAGCCCCGCGCCAACTATCATGTGTCGCGGCTGCGTCGTCTGCTGCGCGGCGGCAATACGGGGGTGGGGGGATTCGTCGCCGACACGCGTCGTGACTTGAGCGACACGGTGCTTGCATCGCGCCTGCCGAGTGCCGCCACGGTGGCCGGGCTCGACTGGGAGCACGCGTGGAACAACCGCACGTATGCTGTGAGCGGCGTGTTCAGTGGCAGTCGTGTGGTGGGGAACGAAACGGTGATGCGACGCTTGCAGACGGCCAATTACCGCAGCTGGCAACGCCCCGATGCCGATCATCTCGAGTTCGACCTCAACCGCACATCACTCAGCGGCCACTTCGTCGCGCTCTCCTTTGCCAAGTTGGCCGGCCAGCGCGTCCTCGGCAGCGTGACCTATGAAGAAACGAGCCCCGGGTTCGAATCGAACGATCTCGGGTTTCAGACGCGCTCCGATACGCGATCTGTTTCGAGTGCGTTGACATTCCGGAATCCGTTCTTGAACCGCTGGTCGCGTGAATGGGGCGCCAGTGTGTATCAGACGGTCGGCTTCAACTTCGCCGGCGATCGCAACGAAACGCGCACGAGTCTCCTGGCGAATACGACGCTACTCAACTTCTGGGAGCTCAGCTACCGGTTATCGTACTCGCCGGAAACGCTGAACGATCGATTGCTGCGTGGTGGCCCCCTGGCGCTGCGCCCCACGGAAACGCTGCACTCGCTCGAGCTGTCCACCGATGGGCGCAAGTCGATCATCTTCAACGTGGAAGCCCAGCGCACGACCGACCGCAGTGGGCGTGATGTGCACTCGGTGGAACTGGAGGTCGACTGGCGTCCACTACCGCAGGCGCGCATCCGGCTCGGTCCCTCCTATCAGGGTGGCATCTCCACGGGGCAGTACATCCAGGCCGTCACCGATCCACTGGCCGTGACAACGTATGGACGCCGGTACGTCTTCGCCGATGTGCGCCAGCGTGAAGCCCGCCTCGATGCGCGGGTCGACTGGACCTTCTCTCCGTGGCTGTCGCTGCAGCTCTTCCTCCAGCCGTTCGCATCGGTCGGCGAGTTCTCGCGCTTCAAGGAGTACACGACGCCCCGCACCTTCGCGTTCGCCGAGTATGGCCGCGATCGCGGACGGGTGAGCGCCACCACGGGTGGTCTCACGGTGGATCCGGACGGCAGCGGGGCCGCGCGCCCGTTTTTCGTGCCGACGCAGGATTTCACCGTGCGCGCCCTGCGCGGCAACGCGGTGCTGCGCTGGGAATACCAGCCGGGGTCTTCGCTCTTCTTCGTGTGGTCCCAGCAGCGTGAGGCGGGCTTCGACGCGGCGGATTTCGACGTGGCGAACCAGGTGGGCCGCGCCTTCGCCGACCCGGGGCGCCATGTGTTTCTCATCAAGTTCGCCCGGTGGATCGGCCGGTGAGACGGTGAGCTGCGACCGGCTTCCGGTTCCGTGTCTTTCCGTCATGCGCACCATCGCAGTTCTCGCCGCGGCGCACCTTTTTGATCGCCCGCGGCACGTCGGCCGACTTAAGACCAGCAGCTTTCGCCGCACGGCGCGCTTGCGTCGTCAGCGCCGCGAACTCCGACAGGGCGGGCGGCTCCAGCACCTTCAGAATGACGACGTCGCGATCCGCCACGACCACGAACTGCGCCCCCGTCTTCAGACCGAGGCGCTCGCGAATGGCCTCGGGAATGACGACCTGTCCTTTCGAGGACAAGGTCGTGGTCGCGGCATCGAACATACTGGCTCCTTGAGAGGTCTTACCAGTAAGAATGGCGCCTGCTGAGTCTGGGGCCAAGTCGTCCTCTGCTAGAGACATCTAACGCCTTGGCTTCTGCTTCAGCGACTCTGAAGAAATAGCCGTGAACGAAGGCATGCCAGCGCCGCAGTTACACGGCGCACCCCACCGTCGCTGTCGGCAGCAGCAAAGCGTTATGCGCTCGCGCGCCGTTCGGCCGCAATGCGCTCTGCCAAGTACACCTTGAGGAGCGACTGGTACGGGACATCGCGCTTGTTGGGCGACACGAGAAATTGACCCCCTGGCGACATGGGGAATTGACCCCTCCCCCCTGAATCCCCAGCCGGAGGTCCCCTCATGACCGACTTACCCCCACCCTTTCCCGGTCCCCTTACCGTGGAGAGGTCCGCCCTGCGCACACCCGATGACGTCGACCGCATGTTGCAGCTCCA
>JARIEV010000133.1 GCA_031127225.1 Gemmatimonadota bacterium
CGTGGCCACCGCAATTTGAGCGGCAGCACCAGCGCCTGATGCGACAACAACGTGGCGGGCATGTCTGTCCTCCGTGTACCGTGTGGTGCCGCGTCCAAATAGCGTGACAACAATCGTCGCGTCCCCATCCCACATCACGCCGACAATCGTGTCCGCGTTTGATGTCGAGCGTGCAACAAGTCCGTCGGGTCGATAGGTTGCCAGCCAGCGCGGTACAGTCGGCACGGTTCAGCCGGCAGCGTGCCCCGGCGGGGCGGTTGGTCGTCCCTGCCGCAGAGCATCGCGGTGCCCGCGGCCGAACGCCGCGGGTCCGTCATCATCCCTCTGCCGTGATCCTGTGCCGCAACTAGACCGCGTACTGGTACGCCTCGAATCGGGCGCCGCCAGCCAGATCGTGCTCGAAGCCGACGCCCCGATCCGGTGCATCACCCCGGCCGGCCCGCAGGCCGTGAGCCAGCAGGCGCTCTCGGACAAACAGATTTTGGCGCTCGTGGGCGAACTGGCGGCCGACGAGGACAAACCCAGCATCGCCGCGGCCAAGGGCATCCGCTTTTTGTACAGGTGGAACGACCAGCGGTGGCTGGTCTCGCAGGAGGCCGAGGCGCCCGCGCTACGCCTGATGGTGCGCAAGTGGGTGGAAAAGGCCACGCCGGACGATCCCGCGATACCGGCCACACAGCAGCATCTGCGCCGTCGGGCCAGCGACCGACCGTTTGGCTCCTTTGAGAACGAAGGGAGCGCCCGCACCGCGATGGAGTCGCTGCTCCGCGAGCAGGTGCGCCGCGGCGCCGCCGACCTGCATCTGCGGGTCGGCGAGCGCCCCATTCTGCGCATGGGCGGTGACCTCATTCGGATCGAGGAGCACGCCGTGCTGGACGAGGGCGTGGTGTCCGGGATGCTGTGGTCGATCATGCCCGACCGGAACAAGGCCGAATTCGACGCGGCGTGGGACACCGACTTCGCGCACGAGATCGCCGGCGTGTCACGCTTCCGCGTGAACGTGCTGCGTGACCGCCACGGCGTGGCCGCCGTGATCCGCACCATCGCCACCACCACCGTCACGGTGGAGCAGATGGGGATCACCCCGGAAGTGCAGCAGCTGTGCGCCCTCACCAAGGGGCTGGTACTGGTCACGGGCCCCACCGGGTCGGGCAAGTCCACCACGTTGTGCGCGCTGGTAGATCTCGTGAACCGATCGCGCTCGGATCACATCATCACGATCGAGGATCCGATCGAGTTCGTCCACCAAAGCAAGAAATGTCTGATCACGCAGCGACAGGTGGGGGTGCACACGCAGTCGTTCAAGAGCGCGTTGCGGGCCGCGCTGCGCGAGGACCCCGACATTATTCTCGTGGGTGAGCTGCGCGATCTCGAAACGATCGCCATCGCGCTCGAGACGGCCGAAACCGGGCACCTCGTGTTCGGCACGCTCCACACCTCGACGGCCGCGTCGACGATCAATCGCATCGTCGATCAGTTCCCCGCCGACCGGCAGGATCAGATCCGCGTGATGCTGGCCGAATCGCTCAAGGGCGTGGTGTCGCAGACGCTGTGCAAGAAGGTCGGCGGCGGCCGCGTGGCAGCACGCGAGATCCTGCTAGTGAACAAGGCCGTGAGCGCCCTGATCCGCGAAGGGAAGACGGTGCAGATCAACAACATCATCCAGACCCAGCGGAAGATGGGCATGGAGACGCTCAACGATGCGTTGCTCAGCCTGGTGAAGAGCAAGACCGTGGAGCCCGAAGAGGCCTACGTGAAGTCCGCCGAAAAAAAGGACATGGCCGCCAAGCTGCGCGCGCTCGGCTACAACCTCGACGGGCTCGCGAACGAGGAGTAGCCGGCGGCGCTCCGGCGGCGGCTACTTCGCCGCCGCCGTGCACTCCAGTTCGACCCGCGCGCCGTACAGCAACGTGGCCTGCACGGCCGCGCGCGCCGGGTAGTTCCCATTGGCGAAGTACGACCGGTACACCTCGTTCATCGCCGGCCAGTCAGCCAGATCGGCGAGGAACGCCGTGCACTTCACCACTCGGTCCATGCCGAGCCCCGCGGCCGCCAGCGTGCCCTTGATGTTTTCGAGCACCTGCCGCGTTTCCGGGGTGATCCCGCCCGGCACGAGCGTCCCATCGGCCTTCGTTCCCAGCGTCCCCGACACGAAGACGAGGTTCCCCACGCGCACCGCGGGGGAAAAGGGATTCTTCGGCGGCCCGTCGGGGTGGATGAACTGGGGCGTCGTCCGGCAGGCGGCGGACAGGAGCAGGCCCGCGGACAGCACGAGCGTCACAGCGCGCCGGAGCGCGACAGAAGTGAAAGGCGTCATACTGTCATGTTCCGGCCAACAACGGGCGGCGTCAAGGGCGCCCGCGGGACGCGTACAGCGGCGTTTGCAGGAAACGGCGTTAGGAATCAAAAGCGTCAGAAGTGAACCGCGTGAACACGCCGTTCTCTCCTGACGCTTTTCCATCCTAACGCCGTTGCGTTCTAACGCCGTCACATCCTAACGCCGTTCTGCAGTACCCCCCCTATTTCCTCCCCACCGGTTCCATCCGCATCACCGCGCTCGGCTTCGCCTGCTGATCGTCGATCGAGATGTAGATGTACCCGTCCGGTCCCTGCCGCACGTCGCGGATGCGTCCCTGGTTGCGCACCAGATTGTCCTCGACCGTGAACGCCTTACCGTCGTATGTGAGACGCACGAGGCGCTGGCCCGCGAGGCCGCCCACGAAGAAGCTGCCCTTCCATGCCGGGAACTTGTCGCCCGTGTAGATCATGAGGCTGGACGTCGCGATCGACGGCACCCACACGTTCTTCGCGTTCTCCATCCCGGCGCGCATCGTGCCCGCATGAATCGCGACCCCCGGGCCGTAGTTCACGCCGAAGCCCACCACGGGCCAGCCGTAGTTCAGCCCCTTCTGCACCAGGTTGAGCTCATCGCCGCCCTGCGGGCCGTGCTCCGTCTCCCACACCTCGCCGGTGGTGGGGTGAATGGCGAGCCCCTGCGGATTGCGATGACCGTAGCTCCAGATCTCGGGCTTTGCGCCGGACTTGCCCACGAACGGATTGTCGCTCGGCACGCGGCCGTCGTCGAAGAGGCGAATGACTTTGCCATGGTGGTTCGACAGGTCCTGCGCCGGATGCTTCTCGAGATCGCCGCTGGGCGGCGCCTGACGCTCGCCCACCGTGATGAACATCATGCCGCTCTTGTCGAACGCGATGCGTGATCCATAGTGGCCGGGCGCCCCCTTGGTGTCGGCCACGAAGATTTCCTTCGCGTCGACCAGCGCGTTGTTCTCGAAGCGGCCGCGTACCACCGCCGTGGTCGCCGCTCCGCCGCCCTGCGGCTTGGAGAAGCTGAGATAGATCAGCTTGTTGCTGGCGAAGTTGGGGTGCGCCACGACATCCAGCAGGCCGCCCTGACCGCGGTACGCGACCTCGGGGACGCCCGACACCGGCGTCGGCAGCAGCTTGCCCCCGCGAATGATGCGAAGACGGCCCGGCCGCTCGGTGACCAGCATGTCGCCGCCCGGCAGGAACGCCATCGCCCAGGGCTGCACCAGCCCCTCAGCCACGGTCACGAGCCGGTAGTCGTGCACCGACGACTTGAACACGGGCGCCTGTGCCTGCGCGGGCACCGCGAACAACGCGCTCGCCGTAGCGAGCAAGAACATGCGACGAACCATGAGGGCATCTCCTGAAAAACGGGAAGGAACGACCACCAGAAGACTAGCGCCCCGCCATGCGCTGCAGCACCCGCACGGTGTTCAGATGCACCTGCACCGTATCCCGGACATCCCGCCCGTAGCCGCCCGACAGGGTCACACACACCGGCACCCCGATCTCACGGCACATCTCCACCACGACGGCATCCCGGCGGTGCAGCCCCTCGAAGGTGAGCGTGAGGCGCCCGAGCGCATCGCCCTCATGGGGATCGGCACCGGCCAGGTAGATCACCAAATCCGGACGGGCATCGCGGAGCACCACCGGCAGATGCGCGGCCAGCAGGTCGAGATACTCGGCGTCGCCGGTGCCATCGGCGAGCTCCACGTCGCGCGTGCCCGGGACTTTGTGAAACGGAAAGTTCTTGGCGCCGTGCATGCTGAACGTGTACACGTCCGGGTCACCGGCGAAGCAGCCGTGCGTCCCGTTCCCCTGATGCACATCGAGGTCCACGATCGCCACCCGACGCACGCGCCCGTCGCGCTGCAAACGCCGGATGGCCACGGCCACGTCATTGAAGGTGCAGAATCCCTCGCCCCGATCGGGGAAGGCGTGGTGCGTGCCGCCGGCCAGATTCATCGCCCCCCCGTGCTCCAGCGCCGACTCGGCCGCTTCGCACGTGCCCTGCACCACCCGATACGCGCGTTCCACGAAACTCTCCGACCACGGCAACCCGATCCGCCGCTGCTCCGCCGCCGGCAGCGTGCCGTTGGTGATGTGATCCACGTACGCGCGCGTGTGCACGAGCAGCAGGTCGTCCAGCACCACCCGCTGCGGGTCGTGCAACCGCTCCGGCGGCACGAGCCCCTCGGCCAGGACGCCCTCCCGCAACAGCTGATACTTGGACATCGGAAACCGATGCCCGTCAGGGAGTTCGATGGCGTATTTGGATGACGACCAGAGGTGGAGCATGGGTGAATTCTAGTCGGGTCGCTGGAACAGATCACGCGGAGGCGCAGAGAACGCAGAGGGCGCGGAGAAATGCAATTGATAAAAACACAAAAGAGCGCCACGACCCCCCCCGTGGCGCTCCTCTGCGTTCCCTGCGCCCTCTGTCTCCCTGTGTAATCAGCTCAACGACCCAGCTCCGCCGCCATGCGCGTGTAGAAACGCAGCTCCGACCGCTGATCCGACGTCGGTGCGCCGGTATAGCGAGCCACGGCGCTGTACAGTCCGGAAATCCGCGCACTGAGCTCACTCGCCTGACGCTTGCCGTCGCGCGTGGCGGCATCGGTGCTGGTCTTGGCGCGCCACCGCTCGGCGACCGCCGCATGCGACGTGGCTAGGGCCGCGATCTCGCGATGGAACGCCGTCCACGCCGCGCGTTCGGCGCGCGTGACGGTGATGCGCGGGTCTTCCTTGACCACCACCCGCTGGCGCTGCGTCACACCACCGACCGACAGCCGCACCGTGTACGTGCCCGGCAACACCAGCGGCCCCGGCGTGGTCGCACTCGGACCGGCGTCGTCATCTTCACCGCCACCGCTGCGGATCGGCAGCTCGGCGTGGCGCAAATTCCACATCACGCGATTGACGCCGCGCGTGCTCGTGGGCTTGAGCGTCTGCACCGTGCGACCGGCACTGTCGAGCACCGTCAGCTCCACGGCCGTGCCCGCGTCGCGCACCCAGAAGTCGATCAACGCACCATTCGCCGGGTTCTCACCGCGGAAGATCATGTCGCCGGTGTGCGGGCGCACGTTCGTGGTGCGGATCTGCATCGCCGGCTGGACCGTGAACAGATGCGCGCGGCTGGCCGCCACCGCCGGCGTGAGCTCCTGCAGCGCGTTGATCTGATCGAGAATCCAGAGACCGCGCGCGTGCGAGCCCAACACAAGCGCGTTATCGCGCGCCTGAATCGTGATGTCGTTGAACGGCATCATCGGCATGTTGTTGCGCAGCGGCACCCACTGCCCACCGGCGTCGGGCGAAATGAACACGCCAAACTCGGTGGCGAGATACAGCAGCTTCGCGTTGCGCGGATCCTCACGCACCGTGCGCGCGACCCGGTTGGCCGGCAGCCCGCCATCAATGCGGCGCCACGTGGCACCGAAGTCGCTCGTGGCGTACACGTAGTTCGCGAAATCGTTGCTGCGGTGATTGTCCGCCACCACGTAGGCCGTGCCCGCCGCATGGCGCGACGCTTCCACGCCGGCAAACCACGAGTCCTTCGGCAAGCCCGGGAAACGGCTCTGCACATCCGTGAACGTCGCGCCGCCATCGCGTGACACGCGGAAGCGCCCGTCATCGGTGCCCACGTACAGCACGCCCTTCGCGCGCGGCGACTCGGCCAGTGCCGTCACCCCCGGGAAGTACGGCACGCCGTCGTCCAGCGACAGCGTGTTCTCACCCGGCTTGCGCCCCATCAGCGGCAACGTCGAGCGATCGACGCCCGTGCTCATGTCACCCAGATCCTTCCACGTGCGGCCACTGTTCACCGACTTGAACAGATGCTGGCCGCCGGCGTACACCGTGGCCGTGTCGTGCGGCGAGATGACGAACGGCGCATCCCAATTGGCCGGATGCATCGCGTTGCCCAGCACCTGCGTGGCGCCCGGCTTGCCCCATGTTTCCCAGTTGCGACGACCGGCGATGTGGCCGGTGGAATCACCGGGGCGGATGTCCTGCACTTCCCACGTTTTCGTGTCGTTGCGCTGCAAACCCAGAAACTGCGAGGCCGAGTAGACCGTGCGCGGATTGAGCGGATTCGGCGTTACGTGGAAGCCGTCGCCGCCGCACAGGCGCGAGAAGTGATCGTTGAGCACGCCGTTGGTGGTCCAGCTGGCGCTCGGGCCCATCCAGCAGCCGTTGTCCTGCAGACCGCCGTAGATGTTGAAGGGCACCGCGTTGTCGGTCGTCACGCGATAGAACTGCGACAGCGGCAGCGACGTGACGTACAGGAACTTGTTGCCGCGATCGTAGCTGATGCCGATGCCGCCGTCGTCGAGTTTCACCACGTGCCGGCTGTTCGTCGGATTCACCCACACGAAGCGATCGTCGCCGTGCGTGGTCGTGCGCGGCGCCGTGAACGTCTTGCCGCCGTTGTCGCTGAACGAATACGCGTTCAGCATGTAGATGCGCTGGTCGTCGTTGGGATCGATGATCACCTGACTGGCGTACATCGGCCGCGGATTCCAGTCGCTCATGAAGGTCCACGTGGCGCCGGCATCTTCGCTGCGATACACACCGGCCTTGCGCACGATGTACGCCGTGCTGGCGTTGTAGCGCGCGCCCTGCTCGATGCTGACCGTGAGAATTTTCGGATTCTTGCGATACACGCCGATGCCGATGCGGCCGTACTCACCCTCGGGCAATCCATGCCCCGTGAGCTTGGCCCACGTGGCGCCGGCGTCGGTGCTCTTCCAGAGCGCGCTGCCGGGGCCGCCGCCGTCGAATCCGTAGGCGCTGCGACGACGCTGATACGTGCTGGCGTACAGCACGGTCGGATCATTCCAGTCCATCGCCACATCGGTGGCGCCGGTTTCGTCGTCCACGGTCAGCGTGCGCGTCCAGGTGCGGCCGCCGTCCGTGGTGCGATAGAGCCCGCGGTCGCCACCAGCGCCCCACACTGAGCCCTGCGCGGCCACGTAGGCGATGTTCGGGTCGCTCGGGTGCAGCTGAATGCGGCCGATGTGCATGCTCATGGCGAGACCCATGTTCTGCCACGTCTTGCCGCCGTCGGTGCTCTTGTAGACGCCGTCGCCCCACCCCACGCTCTGGCGGCTGGCTCGCTCGCCGGTGCCCACCCAGATGATCTGCGGATTGGGCTGGAACACCGCCACGTCGCCGATCGAGTGCACTGGCGCGTCGAAGGTGGAGCTCCAGGTCACGCCGTTGTCAGTGGTGCGCCACAAGCCGCCGGTGGCACCGGCCACGTACCAGGTGCTCGGGTTCGACTCCACGACATCCATGTCGACCACACGGCCGCTCATCGAGGCCGGGCCGATGTTGCGCAGGCGGAGCGCGCCGATTTCGGCGGCGCTGAACGAGGGGGCCTGCGCGAGGAGCGCGGCGGGGAGGGCCCAACAGAGGGCCGGCAGGGCACGGAGAAGGCGGGACGCGCGCATGGGATACCGGGCGGACGGGGAACGAGTGAACGTCAGGGCAATATGCGGCGTAGCTTTCCGGTACGCCTTCTCCGATTTCTTTAAAGCGGCTCCGGCCCCTCCTTCCGCCACAGGATACGTCCCGTGTTCCGATCCGCCCGTTGTGCCGCCCGACGTACGGCCACCATGCTGGCCCTGCTGGCCGGCGCGTCCGTTGCGCTCCCCGCCCAGAACCGCCCGGCCGCCACCCGCGTGGCACGTCCGGAACGCCCGGTGTGGCCCGACGAAGGACCGCGCACGTGGGCCCCGCGTCCCACGGTGGCGGCCATCACGGCCAACGACCTGCGCACCCGCCTGTACCAGTTCGCCGATGACTCCATGCTGGGTCGGCGCGTCGGCGAGAAGGGCAACTTCACCGGCACCGAATACATCGCCCGCGAGTTCAAGCGCCTCGGCCTCAAGCCGGCCGGTGACAGCGGCTCGTACTTCCAGACGCTCCCCTTCGGCCCGACCGCCTTCGACAGCGTGGGCTCGCGGCTGCAGGCCGGTGCCGGCACCCTCGCCGCGCGCCGCGACTGGATCCCCACCGTCCCCAGCGCCCAGAACGGCTTCGGCCCTGCCGCCGACCTGAACGGCGTCACGGCGGTGTACGCCGGACAGTGGGGCGACACCACGGTCATGCTCGACCCGGCGGTGTTTCGCGGCAAGGTCGCCGTGTTCAAGGCGGCCCCCTCCGCCGGTGTGACCGGTGGTGCCCGCGGCCCGGCGTCGTTTGTCAGCTGCGCCGACGTCCCCAACAAGTTCGGCGTCGCCAACATTCTAGCCGCCGAGAAGGCCGCCGGGCCGCCCCCGCCACGCGCGGCCGCCGCCGCCGTCGGGATGCGCGACCTCCGTGCGCAACGCGCCGGCGCCGTGGCGGTGCTCGTGATCGGGCTGGACGAGATGACGCCGGCCACCGTCAACGCCGCCTTCGACGGCCGGATGGGCATGCGTCCTGCCGCGCCGATGAACGCCGGCGGACCGGCCGGTGCCACGATTTCCCGGCGCGCCGCCGAGCAGCTGTTCGGGACACCCATCGACCGTCTCACGGTGGGGACGGCTGGCCAGCCGGTCACCGCGTCGTGGAACTACCAGTGGCGCCCCACGGCCTTCCCCGCCCGCAACGTGCTCGCCATGCTCCCGGGTTCCGACCCGACGCTGGCCTCGGAATACGTACTCGTGGGCGCGCACAACGACCACGTGGGCGTCAACACCAGCGTCGTCGAGCACGACTCGCTCCGCGCCGTGAACTTCGTGACCCGGCGTCAGGGCAACAATGATCCGTCCTGCATCCCGACCGCGGAGCAGCAGGTGAAGATCAACGCCCTCATCGCAAAGGCGCGCGCCGCGCGACCGGCGCGGCAGGATTCGATCATGAACGGCGCCGACGACGACGGCTCCGGCTCGATGGTGCTGCTGGAGCTGGCCGAGAAGTTCGCCAAGGAGAAGCCGTCGCGGTCCATCCTGTTCATCTCGCATCAGGGCGAAGAGGGGGGCCTGCTGGGCTCGCGCTGGTTCACCGACAACCCCACCGTGCCGCTCGAGAAGATCGTGGCCGCACACAACATGGATATGGTCGGCAAGGGACGGGTGGATCAGGTGCGCTTCGGCGGGCCGAACTCCGTGCAGATGCTCGGCGCCCGTCGGCTCTCCCGCGAGTTCGGTGACATCATCGACTCCGTGAACGCGATCAGCCCCGAGCCGATGGCGATCGACAAGAGCTGGGACGTGCCGGCCAATCCGCTCAATCGCTTCTGCCGCAGCGATCAGGTGAACTACGTCCGCAAGGACATCCCCGTCGTGTACATGTCACTCGGCTACGGCCCGGACTACCACATGCAGTCGGACGAGCCGCGCTACATCGACTACGACCACTCGGCGCGCCTGGGGCGCTTCGTCCACGATGTCATGACCGCCGTGGCCAATCGCAAGGACAAACCGGCCATCGCCGGCGCCGATCCGAGCTACCCGAGCTGCAACCGCTGACCGGACGGACAGGCCAGCGGTAGCCCATCCTGCGTATGGGGGTGGCCCAACCGCTGGCGACCCGCTCCACGTTTGCGCGATAGGGCGCCCTGCCCCTAGGTGCACGACGGTCCGCGCAGTACTTTCGCCCCGATCGGTGTGGGGTCGCTACGGCCACCCCGCATCCCCTGCCACTTTTCTGGAGCGCTCGTGAGTCAGTCGCAAGGCTTCTCGTCCCGATGGGCCATGATGCTGGCCATGCTCAGCATGGCCGTCGGTACCGGCAACATCTGGCGTTTCCCCCGAATCGCCGCCACCAATGGCGGCGGCTAATTCCTGGTCGCGTGGGTCGTCTGCCTGTTCACGTGGTCAATCCCGCTCATCCTCGTGGAGTTCGGGATGGGGCGCATGACGCGCCTCGGCCCGATCGGCGCCTTCGTGCGCACCCAAGGGAAGAAGTCGGCGTGGATGGGCGCGTTCATCGCCTTCGTCGCCGTCGCCATTATGGCCTACTACTCCGTGGTCACCGGATGGACGCTGCGCTATGCGATCGCCGCCGGGCTGGGCGAAGTGAATGGCGACAACTCCGTGAGCTTCTGGCGCACCTTCTCCACCACCACCGCGCCGGTGCTACCGCACGTGATCTCGATCTTGGCCGCCACGTTCATCGTGGCCAAAGGGGTGAAAG
>JARIEV010000134.1 GCA_031127225.1 Gemmatimonadota bacterium
TCCACACCGCCAAAATGTGATATTGCTTTATCCACAAACGAATTGTTCACATTTTGTGTGGACAAGTCACCGGCGTGTGCAAAACACTTTCTGCCAAGTTTTGTGATTTCGTCGACAATGGCCTCAGCCTCAGCCCCTCGGCTACGGTACGCGATCCCAACATCCGCACCGGCCTGCGCCAGCAGGCGCGCCACGGCCGCTCCGATCCCCCGAGAGCCGCCCGTCACGAGCGCCCGCTTCCCAATCAAAGAAATCATGCGTGCTCAAACCTCAGAAAATGCTTTAGGTGACTACCGTAAACCCTATACATAAAAAGATTTCCGGAGACTTAATGAGCGTTCAAAGCGTCTGCTCGATAGCGTCGCAGATGGCATGCTGAATGCACAAATGAATCTCCTGGGCACGATCGGTACGGTCCGTGGGCACCAGAATCATGTGGTCCGCCAGCGCCCGCAGTGCCCCGCCATCCTTGGCGCTGAGGGCAAGAACGGGAATCCCTTTGGCGCGGGCCGCTTCGGCCGCACGCAGCACGTTCGGAGAGTTTCCACTCGTGGAATGGATGATCAGAAGATCTCCACACTTTCCAAGCGCTTCCACTTGCCGCGAAAATATGTGATCGAAGCCGAAATCATTGCCGGCGGCCGTGATCAGCGAGGTGTCCGTGGTCAGCGCGAGCGCGGGGTAGGCGCGACGATTCCGCATGTAGCGGATCACGTACTCGGTAGCCATGTGTTGCGCGTCGGCGGCCGATCCACCGTTGCCGCAGAACAGCAAAGTGCCCCCCTGGCTCACCGTCTGACGGACCATGGCCAGCGCGCGCTCGATATCGGGCGCCAGCTCATGCACCACGCGCTCGGCGGTCGCCGCCAGCTCCCTGAGGGCGGCGAGCAGTGGCGCCACCGCCGTGCTGGTGGGGGGCTCGTAAGCGAGATCGGCGTTCGACATGGCGTAGTATGGGTAGCGGGAATCGACCGCGTCAGCGACCGAACAGACGGGACAAGCGACCGAGGAGCCCCTGGTTGAGCGGTGGGACCGGCAGCGGATCCTCGTCGCCAAGCACCCGTTCGGCGTTGATTCTGAGCAGCAAGTCGAGCTGCTCGTCCGCACGGCGCTCCCGTAGCCACTCCTGGGCCGCGCCGAGCGAGCGGTGGTCACCGTGGTTGTCAGAGGCCAGAATATCGATGCAGCCGTGGGCCAATAGCTCACGCGCCAGATCGCTGGGGGCGCCTCGCCCCATCAGGACCGACGCGTCGGTCTGGATCACGACCCCGATCGACCGCCACTCACGGACGGCGTCGAGAGTGCAACCAAAGTAGCGCTCGGGGTGCGCCAGAATCGGCGTCCGACCGCTGCGCGCAATCCGCCGCAGCTCGTTCGTGGCACCTCGCGGGAGGCCGCCCCGGGTGAATTCCACCAGCAGCGCCCGGGAGTTGCCGAGGCAGAGTGCACGCCCCGTGAGGTCGACGCCCGGGGTGTCCAGCATGATCTCCCAGCCCAGCCGAAGATCCAGCGACGCCGGAGCCAACGTCCGCAGTTGGGTCAGCAGGTCAAGGTGACGCGCATACGGCGCGGCCGCGGCCTGGCTGGCGTTGAGGTGTGGCGTACACACCACCGTAGTCACGCCCTGCGTGGCAAACCGCTCCAGTACCGGCACTGACACCGCAAACGAGGGCGACCCATCATCGACCCCGGGCAGCAGGTGGGAGTGAATATCGATCACGGCACATCCCTCCGGCGATGGTGCGTCGATGCAGGCATCGGACGCACGGGACTCAGAGGCTCAATGATCCGGGGAGCGCCGCAATGCTCGCCAACGCGCGCGCTGCCCGACCGTCCATGAGGTCCGGTGCGTCCGCCGCGGCCTGAAAGGCGTAGGTCACCAACGCATCAACCGCCAGGAGATCGAGTGCCGTCTCCCGAGAGGTCGATCCGGAGGCCAGCAGGTCGCCCAGCAACCGTTCGCCCGCCGCGAGGCACGCCTCCGGCACCTGCTGCACCGGCTGGTGTGCGAACGGCTCGAGCAGCCCGTTCAGTCGCACGCGGAGTCCCTCGGGCGGCGACGGCTGAATGGCGGCGAACCAGTCGCCGACAGTGGTCGTAGACGTCGTCATGGGATCGGCATGCCCGCCCACGTCGCTCACCCGGCGACCGCCAAACGCGCCACGACCTCAGCGGCCGCCGCGAGCGCGGCATCGATCTGCGACGGCTCGACGCCGGCTTGCGCCATGTGCGGCTTCCCACCACCGCGGCCGCCCACCGTCGCCGCGACCTCTCGCACGATGATGTCGGCACGCCATCCGCGATCACGCGCGTCGTCGGTGGACACCGCCAGTAGCGCGCCCTTGCCGTCGGCCAGCGTGGCCCCAAGCACGGCAACGCCACTCCCCAACGCTTCCCGTACGGCATCACCGAGCGCCTGCAGCGCCTTGACGTCGGACACGTCGACCCGGGTGGCCACCAAGCGGGTACCGTGCCAGTCGATGGCCTGTCCAGCCAGTTGCTGGGCCAGACCGCCCCCGGTCGCTCCACCGCGCATCGCTTCATCGAGCCGCTTCTCAAGCTGCTTCCGCTCGTCAAGCAAGGCGTCGATTTTCTTCTCGATCTGTTCGAGGTTCGTGGCCGTCCCGGCCATGGGGACCTTGAGCCGGCTGGCAACCTGCACCAGCGCCCGCTCTCGATCGGCGAGGAACTGGAAGGCCCGCGGACCCGTCACCGCCTCGATCCGGCGGACACCGGCCGCCACGCCTCCTTCGGACACGATGCGCAGGAGCCCGATCTCCGCCGTGTTACGCACGTGCGTGCCGCCGCACAGTTCGACCGAGAGCCGTGGAATCTCGACGACCCGCACGATGTCGCCGTACTTCTCCCCGAACAGCGCCATCGCCCCCTGCTCCACCGCGTCCGCGTACGCCGACTCGCGGGTGTTCACGGGAGCGGCCGTCCACACATCGGCGTTGACCTGCGCCTCGATCTGGGCGAGTTGTGCCGGCGTCAGTGGGCCGTGATGCGTGAAGTCGAACCGCAGCCGGTCCGGGGACACGAGCGACCCGGCCTGATGGACATGCTCGCCCAGCACATGGCGGAGGGCCGCGTGCAGCAGGTGCGTGGCCGTGTGATTGCGTTCGGTATCGTGCCGACGCTCACGCGGTACGACAGCATGCGCCCGGCCAAAGGTGACGTCGCCTACGACAGTACCGATGGCGGCAATACGTCCATCAATCTTCTTGACGTCTGACACGGTGACCGACCAACCGTCGCCGGTGATGGTGCCGTGATCGGAGACCTGCCCACCCGATTCCGCGTAGAACGGCGTGTCCCGCAGCAAGACTGCCACCCGTCCGTCGGGAAGCGCACGCACGGCCGTCACGACGGTGTCCGCCTCCGTGACATCGTAGCCAACGAACCGCCCCAACGCGGCGGCCTGCCGCTCATCGTGCGTCCACTGCGTCGGATCACCGAACTCGTCGGCGCTGACGGTGATCTGTCGCGATTTGCGGTCGTCCTGCGACTGCTTCCGCTGCGCCGCGAGGGCGTGCTCAAAGCCCGCAATGTCCACGAGATAGCCGCGCTCACGCGCCATCAACTCGGTGAGATCGATCGGGAAGCCGAAGGTATCGTACAGACGGAAGGTGTCTTCGCCCGAGATCGTACCACGCATGGCCGTCGAGCCTTGCGTTGACGCCGTCGGCGCGAGTTCCTCGAAGCGCGACATGCCGGCATCGATCGTGGTAAGGAACCGTTCCTCCTCGGCACGCGTCGTATCCAGAATATGCTTGCGGCGGACGTGCAGTTCGGGATACAGGTCGCGCATGGTTTCGATCACGACCTCGACCACATGCACCAGCGTGGGGTCGCGCCGTCCCAACAGCCACGCGTGGCGCACCGCACGACGGAGAATCCGGCGCAGCACGTAGCCACGCCCCTCGTTGCTCGGGAACACGCCGTCCGCAAGCAAAAAGGCCGTCGCGCGCGCATGATCCGCGATGACGCGGAACGACGCGGGGTCGATCTCGCGACCGTCCTTGCCAACCGCGGTGCCGAGGCCGACGCCCGGCCGGTAGGGATATCCGATCCCCACCACGTCTTCCACGCGGGCGATGAGCGGGCGGAACAGATCGGTATGAAAATTGTTCGTCACGCCCTGCATGACCGCGGCGATGCGCTCGAGCCCCGCGCCCGTGTCGACCGACGGCTTGGGGAGCGGCACCAGAGTGCCGTCCTGCTGCCGGTCGAACTGCATGAACACAAGATTCCAGATCTCGAGGAAGCGACCGGCCTCGGCGCCCTCCACGAACGCATCGAGCGAATAGTCGGCGATCTCGGTGTTCGTCCACTCGCCGTGCGCGTCTTTGGGGAACGCCCAGTCCGGGGCCATGTGCGCGAGATCCACGTAGATCTCGGTGCACGGGCCGCACGGACCAGTGTCGGCCATCTGCCAGAAGTTGTCCTTCGCGCCCAGACCGTAGATGCGGTTATCGGGCACGTCAGCAACGTCCTTCCAGAGCTGCCGCGCCTCGTCGTCCTCGTGGAACACCGTGACGCGCAGATGCTCACGCGGGATCTTCAGGTCTTCGGTGATGAACTCCCACGCAAAGCGGATCGCATCGCGCTTGAAGTAGTCACCGAACGAGAAGTTGCCGAGCATCTCGAAGAAGGTGTGATGTCGTGCCGTGTGGCCGACCTGCTCGAGGTCGTTGTGCTTGCCGCCGGCGCGCACGCACTTCTGCGACGTGGTCGCGCGGCGGTTGCCATCGGGCGCGTCCTCCATGCCGAGAAACACCTTCTTAAACTGGACCATGCCTGCGTTCGTGAACAGCAGGGTGGGATCATCTGCCGGGACGAGCGCGGAGCTCGGACGGACGGCGTGGCCATTCTTCGCGAAGTAGGCCAGGAATCGGGCGCGGATATCGGACGCATGCATAGACGTGCAAATATAGACGGACGAGGCCCCCGGTGCGGAGGCTACTCGTGCCCGTCGTCGTCCATCGTGGTCAGTACGTCGCGCAGCACCTGTGTGATCACATGGCCGCTGAACCCGCGCCGCTGCAGAAAGCCCACGAGGCGCCTCCGCGCCACGTCCGGGGGGTGGTTCCCCAGTGCGCGGCCCCGCTTCTGAGCGAGCTCTCGGCAAGCCTGCACCTCGTCGAAGCCGTCGTGGCTGATCGCCATGCTGACCGCGTCCTGCGCCGTGCGCCCCTCCACGCCCTTGCGCCGAAGCACCTGCCGCACGCGAGACGGGGCCTCGCCGCGCCGGAGCCGCGCCGCGGCTTCGGCCAATGCCACCGCTTCGTCGGAGAGGACACCGGAGGCGGTCAGCCGATCCAGAGCGTCGGACACGAGCGCACGATCCGGCTGATGGCGACGGAGGCGCACCTCTAATTCGCGTCGCGTTTTCCGCCCACGCGCCAGCGCGTTCACGGCCCGATCCACGACATCGGTGACCGCCGACTCGCGGGCAAGATGCGCCACAGCCGCCGGACCGAGGGCGACGCCGGCGCGCGTGGCCCCGGTATCGCTGAGCGCCGCAATAGGCACGGTGAACGTACGGCCATCGTCCAGCGTCAGCACGAACCGACCCGGCCGGCGCGAAGACTCAAGTACCTGCTTCACGGTGCCCGCGCCATGCGCCGCTCCGGACTCGGACTCGGATTCAGGTTCGCGTTCGGGTGCGAAAAGAGCCGAGGGGCTACTCACAATGAGCCGTGGTGATCCGG
Source organism: Gemmatimonadota bacterium (assembly GCA_031127225.1). Taxonomy (GTDB): domain Bacteria; phylum Gemmatimonadota; class Gemmatimonadetes; order Gemmatimonadales; family Gemmatimonadaceae; genus Gemmatimonas. The sequence goes on from JARIEV010000134.1 coordinate 5,715, forward strand.
GCACCACTTCACATCGCGAGCGACCCCTCGGCCCTCATTTCGTACGGACATGCAGCAAACCCGCCCGTTACTCCTCGGTCTCCTCAGGCACGCCGGGGGTCTCCGCCACCTTCACCCCGAGAAGCACCTTGACCTTCTCCTCGATCTCGGCCATGAGCACAGGGTTGTCCTTGAGGAACATCTTCGCGTTTTCGCGCCCCTGTCCGATACGCTGCGTGCCGTAGCTGTACCACGCGCCGGCCTTATCAATGATACCGGCTTCCGAGCCGATGTCGACGAGCAGCGACGTGTGGCTGATGCCTTCCGCGTACATGATGTCGAACTCGGCCTGCTTGAACGGCGGCGCGACCTTGTTTTTGACGACCTTCACGCGGACGTGCGAGCCGATCACTTCTTCTTTGTCCTTCACAGGACCGATGCGACGAATGTCGAGGCGAACGGAGGCGTAGAACTTGAGCGCCTTACCTCCGGTGGTGGTTTCCGGATTGCCGAACATCACGCCGATCTTTTCGCGCAGCTGGTTGATGAAGATGACCGACACCTTCGAGCGCGCGATGGCGCCCGTGAGCTTGCGCAGGGCCTGGCTCATGAGGCGCGCCTGCAGGCCGACGTGAGAGTCACCCATGTCACCCTCAATTTCCGCCTTCGGGACGAGCGCGGCCACGGAGTCGATGACGATCACATCGACCGCTCCGGACCGCACCAGGATTTCGCATATTTCGAGCGCCTGCTCACCGGTGTCCGGCTGGGAGATCAGGAGGTTTTCGACGTCCACGCCCAGCTTCTTCGCGTACTCGGTGTCGAGCGCGTGCTCCGCGTCGATGAAGGCCGCCACGCCACCCAGCTTCTGCGCGTTGGCCACGACATGCAAGCAGAGCGTGGTCTTGCCGCTCGACTCCGGTCCGTAGATCTCAGTAACGCGGCCCCGGGGAATCCCACCCACGCCGATCGCCGCGTCGAGATTGATCGCACCGGTCGGGATCGACTCCACGCGGACTTTTGAGTCGGTGCCGAGGCGCATGATTGATCCCTTGCCGCAGCTCTTTTCGATCTGGGCGACCGCGAGCGCCAGGGCCTTGCGCTTGTCGTCCGTCATCACTGTGCCCGCCATAGATACCGCCGTCGTGAGTGGTGAAGCCGCCATGCCCTGGCCCGCAAGAATCTACCGGTATCGCGGGCGGGACCAATACCCGAATAAAATACGAAGAACATGCGATGTGGACAACTCCCCTATTCTGTCCGATTTCAGGACAGTGAAAAGGCATCCTCAATGTGTAACACTCGGACATTCTGACCGACTACCAGAACGCCGACTACGTCGAACCGATAAGTCAGCTCGGTGGAGCCATGCCGATCCATCCACACCCGAGCGCTGCGCCCCAATTCACGCCGCTTGCGGTGATGCACGGCTTCGACGGGGCCGCCGAACGCATCACTGCGTCGGGCCTTCACCTCGACGAACGCGATCATGTGCCCTCGCCGCATGATGAGGTCGATGTCGCGATGACCGCTGCGAAAACGGTGCGCCACAAAGGTCCACCCCGCACGCCGCAGCCATCGCGCCGCGATTCGTTCCCCCAGCAGCCCCAGCGCCTGTCGTTGTTTCGTCATGGGCGCACGGTAGGGCCATCACGATCCCCGTGTGTCACCAGAACCGTGCACACCGGATCCGTTGAACGCGCGCGCCAGTCGCGCGAGAGTCAGCGACGCACCGCGAGGATCGCCGCCGGGTCATCGCTGATGATCCCCTGAACACCTTGCGCCCAGAGCCGAACGGCCTGCTGGGGCTCGTTGACTGTCCACACATGGGTCACCACGCCGGCGTGGCGGACCGCGCGCGTGATGGCGGCGATCGGCACCGGCATGCCACGGTGTACCGGCGGAATGCACAACGCCTGGTACCACGGCACCGCGGTCCGGCGCCGCAGCAGCGCGGGAAGCAGGAGCCGCACCACGTCGGGCGTGCTCGCGCCGAGCGCGTAACCACCGCCGCGGAGCGGTCGCGTGCTCGCGGCATCGAAACCGGCCACGATAACTCGGTGCTCCAGACCATGGCGCCGGATGGCCGCGTGTAGCGCGGCCGACGCCGATGGCGTCTTCAACTCGACGATCAGCGGCAGGGTCGTCGGCAACGCCTCGACGACTTCGTCGAACATGGGCACCTGCACGCCGCGGCCGCGCCACGGAAAACTCCGCCCGTGATCGGCCGTATACCGGGCTCCGGCGTCGTGCTCGCGCAGTTCGGCCAACGACAGGGCCGCCACCACCCCAGTGCCACTCGTGGTGCGGTCGATGGTGCGATCGTGCATGACCACCAGCTCCCCATCCCGCGTGATCTGCACGTCGAACTCGACGGCATCAGCCCCAAGGGCGACCGCCTGCTGCAGCGCCTCGAGGGTGTTCTCAGGCGCATGCGCTCTGTTTCCGCGATGCCCGATCACGGGCCGGGCGTTCGGATCGAGCAAGATCATGCCGGAAGCTAATGACACGCAAACGGGGCGATGCACCGTGTGCATCGCCCCGTCGTCACCGTCCCGTATCAGATCACCCGAGGGGGGGCGCTGACCGCCCAGCGGTCAGCCGCGCCCCGCTGACACTAGAACGAGTACTGCAGACGCGTCATCACCATCCGCCCGATCTCCGGCACGCCGGGGAAGGTGCGCACGCGGTTGTCGAACAGGTTCGAGGCATTGACCGTCCACGCGAGCTTCTGCTTGCCCATCATGAAGCGCTTGGTCATCTGCGCGTCGAACGTGACCGCCTCGGAGACGTTCTCGTAGCAGAACGTACCGGCCGGGGCCGGCGAGCATCGGCCGGGGCCGCCCGACGCCGTGGTCGTCGCACCAGCCTGACCCGCCGCGATCGGGAATGCGAAACCCGTGGCGTAGACGCCCGAATTGACCGGATACGCCTCGTTGTAGCGCGAGCGCAGCTCGAACCCAAGGCCGTTCTCATCGTTCCTGTAGCGCATGCCGATCGACCCACGCGAGTTGGGCGAGTTGGACATCAAGGGCAGGCCATTCCCGCCGTTCAGACCACGGAAGACGTTCTGGCTCTGGTAGCTGTAGGCCAGATCCATCGTCACCCGCTCGGAGGCGGCCACCGTGGTGGCAAGATCGAGACCACGCACCCACAGCTTGCCGTTGGACGTGAGGTACGTCGCGTACACGGCGTTCGGCGCCGTGGCACCGTTGGCGAAGGTCACCACACCGACCGGCAGCGACGCGACGCTCGGCGTGACGGCTCCCGCAATTCCGCTCACGATGGCACCGATCTGCGCCGGCGTGAGGCCGAGCTGCGCGAGTTGCGGCCCGAGGCCGGCGGCGAGCTGCTGCCCGAGATATCCGCCCAGCTGCTGCGGGTTCCCGAAGAACACGTTCGGCGTCGCCAGGGCAGCGCCGGTGCCGACGTCGCCGCGCTCCTGGCCCCACAGCGCGACGTCGAACGTGACCTTACCACCCACCGTGCCCTTGTAGCCCACCTCAAACGTGTTGTTGAAGGCGGCGGCGAGCGGGTCAATGTCACGGACCGCATCCGTTCCGAGGGCGGTCGTCGCGGACGTGAGGTACGAAACGCGCGTCGCGAGATCGGCGTTGGTCGGCGTGCGGGTGCCGAGATACTGCACCGCCCCGCTGGCCAGCTGCTGCGCGATGGCGGCGGGCAGGCCGGCCTGCTGCAGCGCGCCGGCGATACCGGGCGTGAGGCGCGGAGCCAGCGCCTGAATGGCACCCGGGAACGCGGCCGCGGCACTCGCGCCGACGAAGTTACCCTGCGCGGCATACGCCGACTTCATGCAATAGGCCCCGAACGCGCTCCCAGTGGAGCAGCTGCGGTTGAACTGCCACCCCTGCTTGGGCGGATTGCCACGCGCCTTCACGTCAAAGCCCGAGCCGCCGGCGTTCGGCGTCTGGATCAGATCGAGGAAGAAGGAGAAGTTGGCCGGCGTCGAAAACGCGCGGTTGTAGGTGAAGCGGATGTTCTGGTTGGCATTCGGCTTCAGGATCAGCGCCGCGCGCGGCGAGAAGAACTGGCCGGCGATCACGTTGTTGCCGTCGCCGCGGGCCGCGAGCAGCACTTCGACCTGCTTGATCGGCTTCGTGGACGACTGGATGTACGCCCCGTACTCCGTGACGTTGTCCACGAGTTCGTTGCTGCCGTTGATCGTGCCGCCGGTGCGCGGATTCGTCCAGATGTAGTCCGCGCCGTACGTGAAGCTCTGCTTCTCACCAAGATCAAAGCCGTGCTGGAGTTGCGCCGCAGCCACGCGGGACTGATCGACGATCGGCTGGCCGGACCGCAGCAGGTACGTGCCCTTGTCCGAGGTCGACGTGTCGTTGCCGGCGTCGCTGGAATTGAGGAAGGCCTGGGCGAACAGCTTGTTCCAGCGGAAGCGCTGCTGCAGGCTCAGGTACGTCCAGTTCTTGATCTGCGACGACCCGTTGGCGCCGGTCAGCTCGATGCCGCTCAGGACGTTAGTGTAGCCGAGCGTGCTGATCGCTTCCATGCCCTCACGCGGCCGCACGTCGAGACGCGCCTCGCCGGTGTAGCGCTGCAGATCGAAGTCACGCGCGTTCGACTTCCCGCGGCGTGCGGCGGGCACGTACGCGGCGTT
>JARIEV010000135.1 GCA_031127225.1 Gemmatimonadota bacterium
GACAGACAGGAAATATAGCCGACCCGGTCTGGACAGTAGATGGAGACCGGCGTGCCGACCGCGAGTGGGAGCAACCGCGAGCGGGAGCAACCGCGAACAGGTAGTACCGCGCGCGGCGGACCGTGTTCCGCGGGCGGGCACGACCACGACCCAGGCCACCGGGGCACTCGTCACACGACGCCCTCCTCCCACCGCGACAGCGAACCGTACGGAGACGGTGGTGTCCCGGTCACGAACTCCAGTAGATTCCCAAGGGTAGCACTGCGGAACCGTCCGTGTTCACGCTCCGCACACCCTCAGCCGCCCGACTCCCTGATGACCGATCGACCGGCTCGTGCCGTTGCCCTGATCATTCTCGATGGCTGGGGCTACCGGGAGGATCGCGAGGCCAATGCGATCCTGCTCGCGCACACTCCGCACTGGAACCGGATCTGGTCGCATCCGTCCCGGACACTGCTCACGGCGTCAGGCCGGGCGGTGGGACTGCCCGACGGGCAGATGGGCAACAGCGAGGTCGGGCACCTCAATCTGGGGGCCGGCCGCATCGTGATGCAGGATCTGGTGCGCATCGGGGCCGCCATCGAGGACGGCTCGTTCTTCCACAACGACGCCCTGCTACGCGCCTGTGCCACGGTGCGCGCGTCAGGCGGCACGCTGCACCTGCTGGGGTTGCTGGGTGACGGCGGCGTGCATGCCACCGACGCGCACATGCTGGCGTTGGTGGAACTCGCCCGCCAGCAGGGCGTCACGCGGGTAGTGCTGCACGCCATGCTCGACGGCCGCGACACCCCGCCGCAATCGGCGATGGCGTATCTGCGCCACGCGCTCGCTGCCATCGGTGACCGCGCGCAGCTGGCCTCGGTGTCAGGACGCTACTACGGCATGGACCGCGACACACGCTGGGAGCGCACCGAACGCTGGTACCGCGCGGCCGTGCGCGGTGAGGCCCCGGTGGAGACTGACGCCATCGCCGCGCTGCAGCGCGCCTACGACGCCGGCACCACCGACGAGTTCGTGCTCCCGTACGTGATGGCCGGTCCCGACGGCGGCGCGCTGGCGCCAATGCGTGACGGCGATGCCCTCATCTGCTTCAACTTTCGCAGCGACCGGATGCGCCAGACGCTGCGCGCCCTGGCGATGCCCGACTTTGCCGGCTTTGACACCGGTCCGCGTCCGGCGCTGTCGATCACCACGATGACGAGCTACGACGACGCGTTCCCGTTCCCCACGGTGTTCGCGCCGCAGTCGATGAAGCATCTCGTGGGCGAAGTGATCGCCGACGCCGGTCTCACGCAGTTACGCACCGCAGAAACCGAGAAGTACCCGCACGTGACGTTCTTCTTCAACGGCGGGCGCGACGAGCCGTTTCCCGGGGAAGACCGCAAGATGGTGCCGAGCCCGAAGGTGGCCACGTACGACCTGCAGCCCGAGATGAGCGCCGACGGCGTGTGCGACATTTTGTGCGAGGCGCTGGCTGGCCGCACGCACGACTTCATGCTGTGTAATTTCGCCAACACCGACATGGTGGGGCACACGGGATCGATCCCCGCCGCCGTGCGCGCGGCGGAAGCCGTCGACGCGTGCCTCGGTCGGATTCTGGCGGCGGCGGAGGCAGGCGGGGCTCGCCTGATCATCACCGCCGACCATGGGAACGCCGACATGATGGTGGACCCGGTCACGCACCAGCCGCACACCGCACACACCACTAACCCGGTGCCGCTGGTGATCCTCGACCCCGACGAAACCGCTCCGCTGCGCGCCGGCGGTGCCCTGTGCGATGTGGGGCCGACGGCGCTGGCGCTGCTCGGCCTTGCCCTCCCGCCCGAAATAACCGGTCGCGACCTGCGTGACCTGCGCGATCGTTCGCCTTCAGCCTCCGTGTGATGCCCGCTCCGACCTCGACTGTTCGCTCCACCGCACCGTCGGCCCTGCGCCGTGCCCTGATCATCGCCGGGCTCACCGCGCTGGGAAGCGCCACGCCCGCGTTGCTGCAGGCGCAGGTCGGCAGCCTGCCGGCCAACAGCCCGTACGAAGACGTGAAGCTCGGACAGAACCTGTCCATCATGGGTGGCTGGATGCTCATGACGCGCGACCCCGCCAACGTGGCCCCGAAATCGTCGGCCACGGCGGCGCTGCGCTACGATGTCGCCATCGGCGGCCCCGCCTCGCTGTACGTGCGCTATCTGCTGGCCCCCTCCGAGCGGGCGCTGCTGGTCCCCACCAACCCCAAGACAACCCGGCAGATCGATGCGAAGGGGACGACCACCCATCTGCTCGATGCCGGACTCGACCTCGCACTGACCGGCAAGAAGACGTGGCATCGCCTGATTCCGTCGGTGACCGGCGGTGCCGGCGTCGTCACGGACTTCGCGGCGGCGGATACCGGCTCGTACAAGTTCGGCACGAAGTTTTCGTTTTCGTACGGACTCGGGCTGCGCTACCTGCCGCGCAAGGGACCGATGATCCGGGTGGACCTCACGAACTTCATGTGGCAGTACGACTACCCCGACCGCTACTTCGTGAAGGCCGCCGACACCACGTCAGTGCTCACGGACACGCGCAACCGTTCGGCGTGGCGTGGCTCGCGCACGCTGACTGTGGGCGTCACGCTGCCGCTGTTCCGCTGACCGCGATGCCGCGCACGTCGCTCACCCGCCGCGTGACGTTCGCCGCGGCCCACCGCTATCGCCGCCCAGACTGGAGCGATCAGGAAAACGCCGACGTGTTCGGCGCCTGCGCGCACCCGAACTTTCACGGGCACACGTACCTCTGCGACGTGACCGTGGCCGGGCCGGTCGATGAGGAAACCGGGTTCGTCGTGGACCTCGGGTTTCTCGACCGCGTCCTGCAGCGTGAAGTGCGCGATCGCTTCGACCATCGCAACATCAATCTCGACGTGCCAGAATTTGCCGACGGGCGGCTCATCCCGACGGGGGAGAATCTGGCGCGTTTCATCTGTGAGCGGGTACAGGGTGCGCTGGCGCATACCACCGCGGTGGTGATCCGTGTGCATCTCGCGGAAGACACCACGCTCAGCAGCAGCTACGAGGTGGACGCATGACCGGTACGCTCGAGACATCGCGGCCCGGCGTCGGGCGGTCCTGCCGACTATGGGGCGTGGTCGTGCTGTGTGGCGCGCTCGGGTGCGCACGGACCACGCCAGCCCCGGTGACGGCCGCGCCACCAGCGATGCCGGTCGCGGTCCCCGCCGCGCCCGTCCCTGCGCCCGCGACAGCCATGGTGCTGCAAGGCATCGTGGATTCGGTGCTGGCCGCCCCGATGTGGCGCAACGCGCGCTGGGGCATAATGATCGTGGACGCCGAGCGTGGCGACACCATTGTGTCGCACGATGCCGACCGTCTGTTCATGCCGGCCTCCAACCAGAAGCTGCTCACCGGCGCGATCGCCGTGCAGACGCTGGGGCTGGACTACCGCTGGCGCACCCCGGTGCTGCTCCATGGTCGTCAGCGTGGCCACACGTGGCGGGGCGATGTACTGGTGCAAGGTGCCGGCGATCCGAGCGTGAGTGACTCCCTGCAAGGCGGCAACGCGCTCAACGCATTTCGTCCCATCCGTGAGGCGCTCGCGGCACGAGGCATTACGCGCATCACGGGGCGCGTGCGCGCGGTCGGCGATGCGTTCCCGGGCGCCACGACCGGCTACGGCTGGGCCTACGACGACTTCGATGCGGCGTACAGCGCCGCGGTCGATGAGTTGATGTTCAACGAAGGCGAGCTGCTGCTCACGGCGCGTGCCGGTCGCCGTGCGGGGGCACCGGTTACCGTGGTCACGTCGCCCACGCGCGCCTATCCGCAGCTGCTGGTACAGGCCGTCACGCGCGACAGCGGGGCCGTGCCCGCCGGCGCCCCGCGCCCCGCGCGCCTCCAAGCGGCCTACGACAGCATCGGCGATCGCGTGGTGGTGACCGGCACGCTGGCCGCCGGCGACAGCGCATCGTTGTTGATCGCGTATCGGCATCCGAACGATGCGTACGTGGCCGCGCTCACGCAGTCGCTGACCGACGGCGGCCTCCGCGTGGACGGGCGCATCGTTGCGCGCGGCGACACGACCGGGCGCGCCACCGACACGCTCACGGTGCTCACGTCGGCCCCCTTCCCCGACGTGTTGCGACGCATGCAGAAGCCGTCGCAAAACCAGATCGCCGAACTGCTGTTCCGCACGACCGGACTCGCGGCGAGCGGGGTGGGCACGGCGGACAGTGCGCGGGCCGTGGGCACGCGAACGCTCGCGCAGTGGGGGATCACCACCGCGGACGCGGCGTATCGTGACGGCAGTGGACTCTCGCGCCATGACTATCTCACGCCACGCGCCGTGATATCCGTTCTGGACGCCATGCGACGCGCGCCGTGGTTTACCACCTACCGTGACGCCCTGCCGGTGGCCGGCGTGGATGGCACCATCCGTTCGCGCATGAAGGGCAGCGCCGCGCAGGGCAACGCCCGTGCAAAAACGGGCACGCTGGACAAGACGCGGTCGCTGTCGGGATACGTCACCACGGCCGACGGCCGCCTGGTGCTCTTCTCCCTGCTCAGCAACAACTTCTCGGTGCCCACCCGCGAAGTGGAGCGGGTACAGGATCTGCTTGTGACGACGCTGGCGGCGCGCGCCCTCGGCACCGCGCGCCCGCAGGCTACGCGGTGAGCACCGACCCGACGCCCCTTTCGTTCGACGAGGCGCTTCACGCGATTCTCGCGCAGGCAGCCGGACGCACCACCGGCATCGACGCGGTGCCGCTGACGCAGGCGCTGGGCTGCGCCCTCGGCGGTGCCGTGCGCAGCGGTGTGGCGCTGCCACCGTGGGACAACGCGGGGATGGACGGCTACGCCGTGCAACGTGAGGATGTGACCGCCGCGAGCCGCGCGGCGCCCTGCACGCTGACCGTGATCGGGGAGAGCGCCGCTGGCGCCGACGCCACAACGCTGCCGACGGTGCGGTCCGGTACGGCGTTGCGCATCATGACCGGCGCCCCCGTGCCCCCCGGTGCCGATGCCGTGATCCGGATCGAGGACACCGACCGGGGACTCGCGCAGGTGTCGGTGTTTGATCCGCGCGATGCCCTGGGGCGCGGCAACATCCGGCCGCGCGGCGAAGATGTGGCCGCGGGGAGCGAGTTGTTCGCCCGTGGTACCACGATCGGCGCCGCACATCTGGGCGTGTTGGCCAGCATCGGAGCGCACACCGTCTCGGTGCATCGCGCCCCGCGTGTCGCCATTGTCTCGGGCGGCGACGAACTGGTGATGCTTGACCGGTTTGCGGAGGTCGAGGCCGGGCGTCGCATTGTATCGTCGACGTCGTACGCGCTCCCCGCGCTGCTGCGATCGGCCGGTGCAGAGGTGCACACCAGCCCGCTGGTGCCCGATACACTCGAGGCGCTCACGGCCGCCCTCGCCGCCGCGCTCGACCACGGGTGCGACCTGCTCATCACCACCGGCGGGGTCTCGGTGGGCGCGCACGATTACACGCGCGAGGCCCTGGCGGCGCTGGGCGGCACGCAGACCTTCTGGCGCGCGCGGATCCGCCCTGGCGGGCCGATCGGCACGGGTACGGTGCGTGGTGTGCCATGGATCGGCTTACCGGGCAACCCGGTGTCCACGATGGTAACGGGTTCGCTGTTCGCGTGGCCGCTGGTGCGCGCGCTCGGCGGACATGCGCAGGTGAAGCCGCTGCGGCTGCCGGTGCGCATGCTCGACACCGCGGACACCGCGGCGCCGCTCACGCACTTCCTGCGTGTGGTGCTGCAGAACGGAGCGGACGGGGTGCCTGAGGCACGACTGGCCGGCGCGCAGGGATCAAACCTGCTCCGCACCATGGCACTCGCCAACGCCCTGCTCGTCGTGCCGCCCGAGATCGCCCGGGCCGAATCCGGCATGTTGCTGACCGCTATCCTGTTGCCCGACGTACCGCTTATGACCACATGACCCGTCCCATTCTGGCCGACCTGCACGGCGCCGCACTCGATGACGCGATGGGGCGCTGTTTCTCGCTGGCCGAAGAGACGGTCGACATCGGCGGACGCGTCGTCACGCTGGTGAAGCCGGCCAACGCCGACCACCTGATCAGCGAAGCCGACTATGTGATGGACGAGCGGCTCCCATACTGGGCCGATCTGTGGCCGTCGGCGCGCGTGCTCGCGGGCACGGTCCGGCGCGAAGCCGGGCACGGACGCCGACTGCTGGAGATGGGATGCGGCCTCGGGCTGGCCACCGTGGGCGCCATGGACGCGGGCTTCGACGTGACCGCCACCGACTACTACGAGGATGCGCTGCACGTCACGCGCGGGAACGCGGCGCGCAATCTCGGGCGCGAGCCCGCCGTGCGCATGGTGAACTGGCGGGCGTGGCCCGACGATCTGGGACAGTTCGACGTCGTGATGGCGGCCGACGTGCTGTACGAAAAGGAGTACGCGATTCTCGTGGGCCAGTGCATGGCGCGTGCGCTGGCGCCGCACGGCGTGGCGCTGGTGGCCGATCCGGGACGCCTCGCGCTACCGATGTTTCGCGACCATCTGGGCGACGCGGGGCTGGAAATCTTCGACGCCGTAACCACCCCGTTCGAAGAGGGGCCGGTGAAGCAGGAGATTCAGGTGATGCGGCTGCGGCACACCGCCCGGGGATGATCCCGGGCAGTGGCCCGCACGGCGGGTCACGCCGTGGCCGGTCCCGTCGTGGCCGGTCCCGTCGCGAGGCGTGACGCCACCACCTCGGAGATATCGAGCACGGGAACGCTGCTGCCGGCACCCGTGACGCCGTCGGTGATCATCGTCATGCAGAACGGACAGGCCACCGCAATCTGATCGGCGCCCGTGGCCAGCAGCTCTTCGCTGCGCTCCACGTTCACGCGCTTGCCCACGTTCTCTTCCATCCACATGCGACCGCCGCCGGCGCCGCAGCACATGCCGCGACTCTTCGTGCGCGGCGGCTCCACGAGTTCCATGATCGGCAGCGCACGCTTGAGCGTGTTGCGCGGCGCGTCGTAAATGTCGTTGTAGCGCCCGAGGTAGCACGAATCGTGGTACGCGACCTTGAGCCGCTGCCCGTGCTCAGTGTCGAGCGGAACACGCCCGGCCTCGAGCAACCGCTCGATGTAGTCAGTGTGGTGGATGACTTCGTAATTGCCGCCGATATCCGGGAACTCACTGCCCATCTGATGGAAGCAGTGCGGACAGAACGTGACGATCGTCTTCACGTTGTACCCGTCCAACGTTTCGATCACGCCCTTCGCGAGCATCTGATACAGATACTCGTTGCCCATACGACGGGCCGGATCACCGTGACAGGTCTCTTCCTGCCCAAGAATCGCGAATCGCACGTTGGCCGCCTGCAGAATCCGCGCGAACGCCACCGTGATTTTCTTGGCGCGATCGTCGAACGATCCCATGCAGCCCACCCAGAACAGGATGTCGGCTTTCTCGCCCTTCTCCACCAGCTCAGCCATGGTGGGGATATCCATCCCCTCGGCCCACTGTGCCCGATCCGACGCGCTGAACGCCCACGGACTACCATTGCGTTCGAGGCTTGTGAGCGCCGGGGCCAGCTCCTCGGGGAAGCGCGACTCCATGAGCACCAGATCGCGGCGCAGCTCGTTGATGATGTCGAGCTGATCGATGCTGACCGGGCACTCCTGCACGCAGGCGCGGCAGCTGGTGCAGGCCCACAGTTCTTCTTCGGTGATCCAGTCGTCGAGCAGGTTCTTGGCGAGCACCGCCGTCTGCTCTTCGGTCGCGGTGCCGCCGCTCGCCGCGATCGCGTCGAGCGTCGTGGCCTTCTCGGTGAGCCGCGCCCGCGTCTTCACCACGATCATGCGCGGCGACAGCAGCTTGCCGGTGCTGTTGGCCGGGCACACGGACGTGCACCGTCCGCACTCGGTGCACGAATAGCCGTCGAGCAGATTTTTCCAGCTCAGGTGCTCTACATCGGCGGCACCGAACTGCTCGGCGTTCTCCGCCTCCAGATCCATCGGGCGCATCGCGCCGATGCGGCCCGGCCCGCTCGTATTGGAGAACCACACGTTGATCAGCGACGTGAGCACGTGCAGGTGCTTCGAGCCCGGCAGGTGATTCAGGAAATACAGAATCAGCACCGCGTGAATCCACCACGACGTGCGCGCCACGACGTGTGCCGTTTCCGGCGACACGCCGCTGAACAGCGGCAGCAGCAATCCGGAGATGATGCGACCGTCGGGCGACGCGCCCGTGCGCAGCTCCATCACGAAGAGCAGCAACAGCGTGAGCATCAGCGTGGCGATCATGCTCAGGATGAACACGGCATCCGCGCCGCTCACCTCAGCGAAGCGCTTCGGTTTGATCACCAGTCGTCGGTACAGCAGGAACGCCACGGGGATCAGCACGAACACCGCAAACACTTCCTGCGACACCACGTACGGCAGATACAGGAACCGCGGGAGGACGACGTCCCACGTGAAGGGCGTATACAGCCCTTGAATCATGATCTCGAGCGTGCCGAGGCCGAGCACGCAGAAGCCCCAGAACACGAGCGCGTGCATCATCCCGCCCACCGGATCGCGCAGGATCTTGCTCTGCCCGAGACCGATGAGGAGGAAGTTCTTCGTACGCTGGTCGGGGTGGTCGGTGCGGACCTCATCGTGGCCGATGCGCAGCCAGCGGTTGAGGCGCCGCGCGCTGCGGGCGAAAAACCCGAGCGCGACGGCGAGAATGACCGCGAAGACCAGATTCGAGATCGTCATGGGCCGATCAGCCCTGTGCTTTTGCGGCCTTCACTGCCGCCGTGAGCGCCGGCATGACGTCGAACACGTCACCGACGATCCCGTAATCGGCAATCTTGAAGATCGGCGCGTCCTTGTCCTTGTTGATCGCGACGATCGTCTTGGAGGTGCGCATCCCGGCCAAGTGCTGAATAGCGCCCGAGATGCCGACAGCGATGTACAGATTGGGGGAGACGTTGCGTCCCGTCTGGCCGATCTGATCGGAGTGCGGACGCCACCCCTCATCGGTGACCGCGCGCGTGGCACCGACCGCCGCGTTACCGAAGGCATCAGCAAGATCTTCGCACAGCTTGAAGTTTTCCGGGGCCTTGAGCCCGCGACCACCGGCCACGATCACTGGCGCGTCGTTGAGATCGAGCTTGCCGGTGTTGCCCTGCTTGAGCTCCACAACCTTCACCCGCGACGCCGACGGATCGACGGCCGACGTGATCGCCTCGGTGGCCAGCGCGCGCGGCGCGGCGGCCGGCTGGAACGCCGCCGGGCGCACCGACAACAGTGCCGGCGTGCCGGTGAGCGCCAGCGTGGCGATCACTTTGCCGTTCATGGTGAAGTGCTGCCCCAGCACCGTGGCGCCATTGACGGTGAAGCCAGTGAGATCGGCCGCGAGGCCGGCCCCGAGCTTGGCCGCGACGCGCGGCGAAAGATCGCGTCCCTGCGCCGTCGCGCTGAACAGCGCGTAGCCATAGGTGCCGCTGCCAAGCCGCTGAGCGACCGTCGCCGCGAGGGCTTCGGGATTGTACTGCGCAAATCCGGTGTGCTCGAGCACCAGCACCGTATCGGCGCCGTACTGAGCCAACGCGTCGGCCTTGGCCCCGATACCGGCGCTGCCGGCCAGGATGGCGTGAACGCTGCCGCCGCCCGACAGGTCGGCCAGCACGCGGGCCGCCGTCACGGCTTCCAGTGCCACTTTGCGCAGATCGCCCGCGCGCACTTCGGCGAATACGAGAACGTTGGCCATCTCAGAGCACCTTCGCTTCGGTCTGGAGGAGTCGCACCAGTTCGGGCACGGCATCGGCATTGTCGCCGAGGATGCGACCGGCGGCGCGTTCAGGAGGGAGCGCCATCGCGTGCACCATCACGCGGGCGTCACCGAGCTGCGCCGGCTTCACATCGAGCGGCTTCTTCTTGGCCGCCATGATGCCCTTGAGCGACGGCAGCCGTTCCTTGTTCAGTCCGTCATCGATGGTGAGCAACGCGGGCAGCGGGAACTCCACGACTTCCGTGGCCCCTTCGAGCGCACGCTCGGCGCGCCCGGTGGTACCCGTGATGGCGAGGGCGCAGACGTTCGTGACGCAGGGGAGGTCGAGCAGCTCGGCCACCATCGGTCCCG
>JARIEV010000136.1 GCA_031127225.1 Gemmatimonadota bacterium
AGACGGCCACGTGCGTCAGGGCCGCCGCCAACCCCGTGAGCAGGTAGAACGCCAGAAAACGGCCGCGCCCCATGCTGTCTTCGACGTTGTTGCCGAACACCCACAGGTACAGGGAATTCCCGATCAGGTGTCCCCACCCGCCATGCAGGAAGACGCTGATCAGCGGGGTCGCCCAGTTGATCGGGGCGTCATCGACCACGCAGGATAGGGTCTGGCTCCCGAACCGACCCAGCGGCACCCCGAACCCAACCGGCGCCTGCCCCGACAGCTCCCCCGGCACCATCCCGAGATCACACACACTGATCGCCAGTGGCAGCGGACTCCCGCCCCCCTGCACCCAGAACCACACCGCCCACGTCACGACCAGCAACGCCACGGTCATCACGGGCGCCCGCAACGTCGGATTGTCGTCAGAAATTGGAAACATGGCGCACTCGGCAGGTCACATTGGCAGTCTGCCGACACGACAGGCATCGGCGCGGTCCAAACCCCGGAAGTATGCCGCTCCGGCAGATTGTACGCGGCCCACCCCTTGCCCTCTTTACCCGCAGCGGCATCCCAAAAACGACGGCTGCATTTCCCAGTCCGCAAGGACTGTCACTCCTGACGAACGAGACCGCAATGGCTGAAAAAGTTATCGGCATCGACCTCGGCACCACCAACTCGGTGGTCTCCGTGTTGGAAGGTGGCGACCCGGTGGTCATTCCGAACGCCGAAGGCGGCCGGACGACCCCTTCGGTGGTGGGCTTCACGAAAGACGGCGAGCGCCTGGTGGGCCAGATCGCCAAGCGACAGGCCGTGACCAACCCGACCAACACCATCTTCTCCATCAAGCGCTTCATGGGCCGCCGCACCACGGAAGCCCAGAGCGAGCAGTCGCGCGTCCCCTACAAGATCTCGGCCGGCCCCAATGACGTGGCCTCGGTGGAAGTCGGCGGCAAGCGCTACACGCCCCCCGAAATCTCTGCGATGATCCTGCAAAAGATGAAGCAGACCGCCGAAGACTACCTCGGACACAGCGTCACCAAGGCCGTCATTACCGTCCCGGCGTACTTCAACGACGCCCAGCGTCAGGCCACCAAGGACGCCGGCAAGATCGCCGGCCTCGACGTGCTCCGCATCATCAACGAGCCCACCGCGGCCGCCCTCGCCTACGGTCTCGACAAGAACAAGAAGACCGACGAAAAGGTCGCCGTGTTCGACCTCGGCGGCGGTACGTACGACATCTCCGTCCTTGAACTCTACGACGTGGACGGCACGCGCCAGTTCGAAGTGAAGTCCACCAACGGTGATACCCACCTCGGCGGCGACGACTTCGACCAGCGCGTCATGGATTGGCTGGTGGCCGAGTTCAAGCGCGACCAGGCCATCGACCTGAGCAAGGACCCCATGGCCATCCAGCGGCTCAAGGAAGCCGCCGAAAAGGCCAAGATGGAGCTGTCGAGCGCCAACAGCACCGACATCAACCTGCCCTTCATCACCGCCGACCAGTCGGGCCCGAAGCACCTGAACTACTCGCTCACGCGCGCCAAGTTCGAGCAGCTCGTGGACGATCTGATTCAGCGCACGCTCGAGCCGATGCGCCAGGCGCTCAAGGACGCCGGCATGCAGCCGTCCGAGGTCGACGAGATCATCCTCGTCGGCGGCTCCACGCGCATTCCCAAGATCCAGCAGGTCGTGAAGGACTTCTTCGGCAAGGAGCCCAACAAGGGCGTCAACCCGGACGAAGTGGTGGCGGTCGGCGCCGCCATTCAGGGCGCGGTGCTCACTGGCGAGCAAAAGGACGTCCTCCTGCTCGACGTGACGCCGCTGTCGCTCGGCATCGAAACGCTGGGCGGCGTGATGACGGTGCTCATCCCGCGCAACACGACCATCCCGACCAAGAAGGCGGAAACGTTCTCCACGGCCGACGACAACCAGACCACGGTTGAAATCCACGTGCTGCAGGGCGAACGCGAACTGGCCACGTACAACCGCACCATCGGCAAGTTCCAGCTCACGGGCATCCCGCCCGCTCCGCGCGGCATGCCGCAGGTGGAGGTCACCTTTGACATCGACGCCAACGGCATCCTGCATGTGACGGCGCGCGACAAGGCGTCGGGCAAGGAACAGAAGATCCGAATCGAAGCGTCCAGCGGCCTCTCCGATGGCGACATCGATAAGATGGTCAAGGATGCCGAGAAGAACGCGGCCGAGGACAAGCAGCGTCGCGAGGAGATCGAGACGCGTAATCGCCTCGACTCGCAGACGTACGAAGTCGAGAAGAACGTGAAGGAGTGGGGAGACAAGGTCTCCGCAGAGCTCAAGGAACGGATCGATGCGTCGGTGGAGCGGAGCCGCAAGGCGCTGCGCGGCGACGACATGAACGAGATCCGCGCCGCGCAGGAAGAGCTGTCCAAGGCCTACAGCGAGGCCGGCCAAGCCTTCTACCAGCAGCAGGCGGCGGAAGGGGCAGCTCAGGAGCCGGGCGCGGCACCGGCCGGCGAGCCGGCCGCAACCGGCGCAAAGCCCGATGACGTGGTCGAAGCCGACTACGAAATCGTGGACGACAAGAAGTAACCGCGGCACCGTCCGACCGAGGCACCGGGCTCCCGCGGAAACGTCCGCGGGGGTCCGGTGTCTTATTGTTTCGCGGGTGGCAGTGCCGCCCGGCAGTACTATTCCCCCAGTTCCAGCACCGCAGCTCGTACCGTATTCACCGGGTTCAGACACATGGCATCTCGTTTCTCCCGATTCCGTTTCGCCACCGCGGCCGTCGTCAGCTTCTCCGCCGGCGTGCTGTTCGCGTCCGGCATGGACTGGACGAAGGTCGTCTGGGCGCAGGGTGGCACCACGCCCCGCAGCGCCAGCGTCCGCGGCCCCATGGCCCCGGAAGGCAGCTCCTTTGCCGACATCGCCGAGCGCGTCACGCCGGGCGTTGTCGCGGTGAACACCACGCGCACGGCGCGCCCGCGTCCGCAGGCGCGCGGCCGCGCCCCGCAGGGCATGGAAGACTTTCTCGAGCAGTTCGGCCCGCAGCAGCCGCAGCAGCAGCGCGGCGAGGGCTCGGGCTTCATCGTGACGGCCGACGGCTACATCGTCACGAACAACCACGTCGTGGCCGACGCGGACCAGGTGTCGATCACGCTCAGCGACGGCCGCACCTTCAAGGCCAAGGTGATCGGCACCGACTCCACCACCGACGTCGCGGTCGTCAAAATCGACGCCAAGGGGCTCCCCACCCTCTCGATCGGCAACGACGAGAACACGCGCATCGGCGATTGGGTGCTGGCCGTGGGCAACCCACTCGGCCTCGATTTCACCGTGACCGCCGGCATCATCTCCGCCAAGGGGCGCGGCTCCGAGATCCAGTTGCCGAACTCGGGCAACTTCACGATCTCCGATTTCATCCAGACCGACGCGGCGATCAACCCGGGCAACTCGGGCGGACCGCTCATCAACCTGCGCGGCGAAGTGATCGGCCTGAACAGCGCGATCGCCAGCCAGACGGGCTACTACTCGGGCTACGGCTTCGCGATTCCGATCACGCTGGTGAAGGCCGTCACCGATGACCTGATCAAGGAAGGCCGTGTGCGCCTCCCCGTGATGGGCGTGTCGGTAGGCCGGATCGATCCGGAAGATGCCGGGATCAACGGCCTGGCCCGGGTGGCTGGCGTGAAGGTCGCGGGCTTCAACCCGGCCGATGGTGGCCCGGCCAAGGCGGCCGGCATCGAAGTGGGTGACATCATCATCACCGTGAACGGCAAGCCAGTGGACCGGGTGAGCTCGCTGCAGCGCGTGGTGCGCTCGCGTCGCGTGGGCGATCTGGTGCCGGTGGAAGTCATGCGCTTCGGCACCAAGAAGAGCTTCAAGGTCAAGCTGGTCGAGGCTGAGGCCATCGGACGCCTCGCCGTGGTCACCGACGTGCCGGCAGCCAAGGCCAATCCGTCGGCCGGCAAGATCGGGATTTCGATTGAAGCCGTGCCCGCCGATGTCGCCGAGCGCATGAAGCTGGCAGGACGTGGCGTGCGCGTATCCGACGTCGCGGCCGACGGCCCCGCGCGCGACAAGCTGGCGCCGGGCAGCGACATCGTACTTGAAGTGCTCTACCCCGCCCCGCGTCGCGCCGTGAAGAGCGTGGGCGATTTGCAGGGCGTGCTCGCGGGGCTCAAGGACGGCGACTACGTCAGCCTGCTGGTGCGCAACATGGACCCGCGCGTCGGCGAGCGGGTGGTCAACATCCGCGTGGGCGGCTGACCCGCCGGACGGTGGCGCGCCCGGCTCCTCGGCGCGCCACCGTCCACGGAGGTCGGCGGCGTACGCCGGCGACTTACGCCGGAAGGTCGGGGGCCACAACCACGCGGTTGCGCCCCTGCCGCTTGGCCTCGTACAGCGCGGCGTCCGCCGCGGCGCACAAGGCGGCCGGCGTTGTGGCGCGCGAAGGGAGGCACACCGCGACGCCGATACTCACTGTGACGTGCGGTGCTACCGGTGAAGCCCGATGTGGCAGCGCCGCCGCCAGCAGGTCGGCGCAGATGCTCTCGCCGATCTGCCGTGCCCCCTCGGCGCCGGTATGCGCCGACAGCACCACGAACTCCTCGCCGCCGTAACGGGCCACGAGGTCCGTCGGGCGCCGCACGGCGCCGCGCAACACGGCCGCCACCGCGCGGAGCGTGTCATCACCGGCCGCGTGCCCGTAGCTGTCGTTGTACGCCTTGAACGCGTCCACGTCGAGCATCAGCAGTGCCAGCGGCTGCCCGGCGCGCTCCCCGCTGCTCCACATCTCGGCGAGCACCTCGTCGAATCGACGTCGGTTGGCCACGCCGGTGAGGGCGTCCATCGTCGCGAGTTGGGCGAGCTGGGCATTGGCGTCTGCCAGTTCTCGCGTACGCGCGCGCACCTCGGCATCGAGTTGCCGCTCGCGCTCCCGTAACCACTGATTGTTGGCGCGGACGCCCAGCAGCTGGCGGATCACCAGCAGCAGCGCGAGCCCCGCCGCACCCGCGACCAGCGTGACGTTGGTGCGGCCGGCCACGGCTTCCTGCCCCATGGCGATCACGGCCACCGTGAGCGCCGCCGCACTCACCGGCGGCAGCGGCGAGTCCGTGCCGGTCATGGCGGCCGGAGGCAGCCCAGCCGCTGTCCGTCGGAACATCTGCGCAAGCCACAGCAGCGCCAGCAGCCCGGCCCCGTGGCACAGCACCGTCGTGTACGCCATCCACGGCTGACGCACGACATAAAACGAGACCCCGATAAATCCGTCACCGATGAACGTGGCGATCACCGCCAGCACCAGCGCCCGGCGGGCCACCGGACCCAGCAGCGCGAGCCCGCCACGAAACCGGGCCAGCACACTGATCAGCATCGCCGCGTCGAGCACCGGATAGGCGATCTCCGTGACGGCCCCCAACCAGACGCCGTAGCCACCGTACTGCGGCGCCGGCCGGATGAGGTAAAACCACACCACGAGCCCGAACCCACCAACGGCCACCGCGATGTCCAGCGCCGTCGTGGCGGGACTGCGCCACTGACTCGTGCGCGGCAGCAGGAGGACGCCCACGATCACCAACACGTAGGCCAGCAACTGGGCCACGTCGCCGAACGGCAATATGCCCGGATAGCCGCCGATGACTGCGGTGCGGAAGAGCAGCGCCGAGAGGAGATCGAGCAACACGCTCCCCGCCAGCAACAGCAACAAGCCACCGACCGGCGTCTGCCGATGGCGCTGCCACGCCGTCGCCATCACCCACGTAATCAGCAGGCGCGCCGGGACATCGATTGCGGCCGCGGCCACCGCCAGGCCGCGCGCGTCCGCCATGAGCGGCGCACTTAGTGCCCCGAGGCCGAGCAGGACGGCAACGAGCAGCTGCGTCCGTCGCTCGGCGGCAGACGGCCCGGCATCGTCGGGCAGCATGAGGTCGCGGGGTACGAGTGACACGAGAGTCCCGAGTGGGCGGGGGAAGGCGTGGACGGCGTGGACGCACACCCAAGCTATCGCGGCCGCGGGCCGGTCGCGTCAGCTGGGGGGCCCCATTCCCCGGGCACCCCCCGGCCGGAGTTCTGCCAGCGCCAGCGGTACGTTACCTTGCCGTGGCACCGTTAGCGGACGTGGCGAAATTGGTAGACGCACCAGCCTTAGGAGCTGGCGGGGCAACCCATCCCGGTTCGAGTCCGGGCGTTCGCATTTTCAGAGGGGAAATGGCCTCAAACGAGGGCCCGCTGAGGCCCCCCCGAAAAAGGCAATGTTGTATAAAATGTTGCATCGATGATGGGCTACTTCGCTGTCATCTTTAGGCGCCCCCCTGCAGTCAGCCGAGACACGGTCAGGCGCCTTTGCCAGTGGTCTGGGGTACGATAGGCCGATCTGGACGTAACGTGGGCTCCCCGCCATCGTCATTCTCGCGCCTCGTGTGTGCACGTTCGCGCCGGCCCGGGCGTCCTTAGCGCGCCGTGTGCCGTGCGAAACCCTATATTCCGCTTGTCCGAGCCTGTGTCGGGCATTCGCCGCAAGCTGACCTCCCGTGCCGACCATGATCCAAGTTGCCCCTCGCATGTTGCGCTGGGCCCGCGAGCGCGCCTCGTTGGCCCCGGCGGAGCTTGCCAAGCGAGTTGGTCTGGCGGTACGCCGGGTAGAGGATTGGGAAGAATCCGGCCAACTGCCATTCGAACACCTCGAACGCCTGGCAGAGAAGACACACACTCCAGTTGGGTATCTGTTCCTCCCGGAACCGCCAGCGATTGAATTACCGATCAGCGATTTTCGTCGAGTCGCGGGTGAAGGAGGGCAGCCCCCTAGCTCGGAGTTGATCGACACGATTCGCCAGTGTCAGCTCCGTCAGGAGTGGTTTCGCGAGCACTTGATTGCCGAGGGTGCTGAGCCTCTGTCTTGGGTTGGCAGTGCAAACTTGGACGCCGACCGAGCCTCGATCGCGCTTGCCATTCGAGCGGCGCTCGAGCTGGATCGCCGCCCCCTCAGCCTGAATTGGACGGAGGCGGTCAGGGACCTGTATCGGCGCACGGAAGAGCTGGGAGCGCTCGTGTTGCGCAACGGCGTTGTGGGCAATAACACCCATCGAAAATTGCGCGTCGAGGAGTTTCGGGGGTTTGCGCTCAGCGATCCGTACGCCCCCCTGGTGTTCATCAATGCGGTGGACAGCAAGGCCGCACAGATGTTCACGCTGGTGCACGAGCTCTGTCATCTATGGCTCGGGCAATCCGCTGTGTCCGACGCCGACCCCTCCACGAATGTCGCTACCGAGCGGTTCTGCAATGCGGTCGCCGCCGAGACGCTAGCACCAGCCAGCGAGTTTCGCGCGGCATGGGACGCCGCGGTACCCTTGCCAGAAATGACGGCGCGCCTTGCGCGCCTGTTCAAGGTGAGCACGCTGGTGGTGCTCATTCGGGCACGCGAGGCCGGCCTTTTAGCGGGAGACGTGTTCGAGGCCGCCTACGCGGCCGAGCGTGAGCGCGTGCAAGCGATCGACGCTAGGAGTGGCGGCGATGGGGGGGACTTCTACAACACCCAGAACGCGCGGCTTGGCGGACGGTTCGCCACGGCCGTTATTTCGAGCGCACTTGAAGGTCGGACACCTTACACCGAAGCCTTTCGCCTGCTCGGATTCAAGCGCACCGCGACGTTTGACGAATACGCGCGCAAGCTGGGGATCTTACCCTGATGACGTATCTGTTGGATGCAAATGTGCTAATCACAGCGAAGCGTGACCACTACCGGTTCGCGACCTTCCCTTGCTACTGGGATTATGTGCTGCAGCGCGCCGGTGACGGCACGTTGTGCAGCGTCGATCCAGTACGCCAAGAACTCATAGAAAAGCAGGACGACCTGAGCCAGTGGGTGACGGACTCGTGCCCCGATACGATGTTCGAGACGCCAGACGGCGCGACAGGCGTCGCGCTCACGAAGCTGGGTATTTGGACCATGGCCCCAGAGCGACCCTACTCTCAGGCGGCACGTGCGGAGTTTTTAGGCGTCGCGGATTCGGTCTTGGTGGCCCACGCGCTGGCACATGAGCATACCGTGGTCACCCACGAGAAACCGGCACCACAGGCGATCCATAAGATCAAGATTCCAGACGCCTGCAGGGCGCTGGGGGTTCGCTGCATCGATCCCTACCGGTTACTCGAGGAGATAGGGGCGCGCTTCTAATCCGGCCCGTATACTTCGCGGCGGAATCTCGAATGCGCCCCCACTGCGCGACCACTGCCTGCTGACTGGCGGTTCAACTTTGCGATTGCGGCGAGGTACGTGCACCTCGATTTCGGCGCTTATTGATGCCACAGCGCGTTTGATGGCCTCGTTCCACTGCGCCCCCTCCGCCTCGGGCAGATGTGCCTCCGCGTTCGCAGAGAGCGCGATGGCCGTGAATATCGGTCCGAGCGGTTACGAAGGGGGCGGCCCGGGAGAGGGCCTCGAGCACGGCATCAGAGGCGGTCGAGAGATCCTAACGGTTACTCCGTGTCCGGTGAGCGATGGCTGCCGTTCGCCTTTGATGCAAGCGGCTTGCGGGAGGTCCTACGGCGGGGACGCCCAGACTTGCGGGCCGACGACGTGTTGGACGTCACATCCTCTCCCTCGCGGATTCCGCTCCCGGCTTTGAGGATCCGCTTCACTTCGCCATCGAAGTGGACGTAGGTCTCGTATGTGGTCGCGAGTGACGCGTGCCCGAGCCACTCCGAAACGTCCGCGATGGCGGCTCCACGTAAGATGGCCCGAATCGCGTAACTGTGCCGACTATCGCGCAGCAAGTAGTTCTTGACCTTGGCCTTCTTGGTGGCGTGCGTGTGGGCACGGCTGATCGCGTCAAGCGATAGCCCCGCGAACACAAGGTCCTCCGGCTTCAGTCCCTCACATGCCCGTACCAGGTATGGCAGCGCCCACGGCTCCACTGGTACACCCATGCGGCGACGCGTTTCGGACTTGTCATTGCCGTCGAGGTCGACATAACGCTGGTTGAGGTTCACATCCCGGCGGCGCAGGCGCGTCACGTCTCCGCGATCTGCACTGGTTCCGTGCAGGAACGCGAACACCCCTTGGTACTCCGGCTCCGCCGCATCGACGATCGCGAGGTCCACATCTTCCCGCACCCACCGCCGGCGCCCCTTGTTCTTCTTGGGTCGCTTGATGATGTCTCGATTCGCTGCAGGATTGTGGCCCATCACTCCCTCCGCGACGAGATGGCGGCAAAAGCTCTGCAGTTCGTGAAGGTATTGGCGAGCGGTCCCGCTCGTGACGTTGAGCTTGGGGATGAGTTTGAGAATCTTCGCTTCCGTGAGTTCGTCTGCGAAGACAACCGGTTGCTCTCCGTCCGGCGCCAGCAGTTTCTGCATGCGACGGCGGTAAAGGTTGACGCTTGCCTTGGACAGCCCGTTCGCTGCACAGCTTTCCAGCCATGGCTCGATGAACGGCTCGATAGGCACGCGCTTGAGCATTTTCTTTAGTTCCTCCAGCTTGTTTTGCACCTGCGCCTGATGCACGTCGAATAGCGTGGTCTTCCCATCAACCACCGCATCCAGCAGGTCGAACTCGCCGCGATCGCGAAGGCTGGCCACCATCGTCGCCACCTTCTGCGCGGTCTGCTTGTTGGCATATCCGGTCGCCCGAAGAACGGGCCGCGGGAAGAGGGTGCTGGGCATGTTGGGCGACACGAGAAATTGACCCCCTGGCGACATGAGGAATTGACCCCTCCCCCCTGAATCCTCAGCCGGAGGTCCCCTCATGACCGACTTGCCCCCACCCTTTCCCGGTCCCCTAGCCGTGGAGAGGTCCGCCCTGCGCACACCCGATGACGTCGACCGCATGTTGCAGCTCCACGCGCTGGGCTGGGGTGTGAAACGCATCGCCCGCGAGCTGGGCTGCGCGAAGAACACGGTCAAGAAGTACGTGACGCAGGG
>JARIEV010000137.1 GCA_031127225.1 Gemmatimonadota bacterium
CACAGGGATGTCCGCACCGAGCGCACGCAGCGCCGCGGCGGTCGCCTGCACATCGGCGGACTCGAGCACACCGCGCACGCGCGATGGGCCGTCGGCGATCGCCGCGAAGATCAGCGCACGATGGCTGATCGACTTGTCGCCCGGTGGGCGGATCGTTCCTCGGACCACCAACGGCGCGGTGCGGCCGGTCACCGCAGCCACGCCTCGAGTGCCGTCGCCGCGTCAGTGCGGTCATCCCGGTATTTCACGATGATCGGCGTCTGCAGCGACAGGCCAAGCTCCTCGGCGAACGGCGATGTCACACGCCGCGCCCCGGGGACGACGACGGCGCCTTCGGGGATGATGAGCGGCTGTCCATTGCTAGCACGATGCACCGTCTCGTTGACGAGGTCGTACACCGGCGTGCCGCGGGTCAGGATCACGCCCGCCCCGAGCACGGCCTTGCTCCGCACCACGGTGCCCTCGTACACCCCGCAATTGCCGCCCACGATCACGTCGTCTTCGATAATCACGGGCGACGCGTTGATCGGCTCGAGCACGCCGCCGATCTGTGCGGCAGCGCTCAGATGCACGCGCTCACCGATCTGCGCACACGACCCGACGAGGGCGTGCGAATCAACCATCGTCCCACGCCCGACGTACGCGCCGACGTTGATGTACATCGGCGGCATGCAGACCACATTGGGTGCCAGATACGCACCGCGCCGCACCGTCGATCCCCCCGGAACAATGCGCACCTGATTCTCGACGCGGAACTCGCGCGTTGGATAGGTGTGCTTGTCGAGAAAATGAAACGGTGCCTGTCCCGGCATTTCCACCACACGGCCGATGCGGAAGCCCAGGAGAATCGCGCGCTTGACCCACGCGACCGCATGCCACGTGCCGTCAGCATCACGAGTCGCCGCCCGGATCTCGCCGCGCTCGAGCAGGGCGAGCGCCTGATCGAAGAGCTGCTGCGCGTCGGAGGGAAGCGTCACGCCGCCGTCCAGCAGCATCGGGTCGGTGAGGCGCGTTTCGAGATCGGTCAGCGAAAAAGCCATGAGGGCAGCGTGGAGTGGAAGTGTGAAGGGACGGGCGCGGCGCTATGCGGCCAGCGCGCCGGCCTGAACGAGCGCCGCGCGCACCAGCGGATGGTGCGCCTCGAGGAGCGGGACGAGCGGGAGCCGCAGCTGTTCGCGCATGCGCCCCAGCATCGCAAGCATCGCTTTCACTGGCATGGGATTCGACTCGATGAACGCGGCGTGGGCGACCGGCGCCAGACGCGCGTCGAGACGACGTGCCTCGACCAGATCACCACGCGCCATCGCGTGACAGAGCGCCGACATGAGCGCCGGTACGACGTTCGAGACCACCGAGATAATGCCGTCCCCGCCGTGGGCCATGACACTCAGCGTGAGTCCATCGTCCCCGGACAGGACCGCGAAATGTTCGGGACGGTCGCGAAGGATCTGCGTGATCTGCGCGAGATTGCCCGACGCTTCCTTCACCGCCACGAATCGGGGATCGGCGGCCAGTTCGAGGCAGCTGTGCGCGTCGAGATTGATCGCCGTGCGACCGGGCACGTTGTAGATCACGATCGGGAGGTCACACGAATCGGCAATGGCGCGGAAGTGCGCCATCATCGCGCGCTGCGGCGGCTTGTTGTACATCGGCGTGACATGCAGCAGGTGCGTGGCACCGATCGCCTTCATCTCGCGCGACGTTGAGATCGCACGCTGTGTGTCGTTCGAACCGGCGCCGGCGATGACCGGCACCCGGCCGTTGACTTGCTCGACGGTGATCTCGACCACGCGCCGATGCTCCGCCGGCGCCAGTGTGACCGCTTCCCCGGTTGAGCCGCAGGGGATGACCATGTGCACGCCTTCGGTGACCTGCCACTCCACGAACGCCCGGAGGGCGACCTCGTCGATGGACCCGTCTGCCATGAACGGCGTGACGAGTGCGGTCCCGCACCCGAAGAGTCGCTGCGCCATCGTCGTTCCGCGCTGAGAGGTCAGGAAATCGCCTGGCTCGATGCCAGGACGTCACGCATCGTGTACACACCAGGCGCGCGCGCGGCCGCCAGCCAACGGGCCGCCGTCAACGCACCGTCGGCGAACACCCGCCGGTCACGCGCCTCATGCACGAGTCGGATCTGTTCGAACGGCGCGTCGAAGATGATCTCATGGGTGCCCGGTACCGAGCCCGTCCGCACGCTCGTGATCGGCACCGCACGTCCCAGTCCGTCCCGCAACCGGTCGGCGATCGCGATGCCGGTCCCGGAGGGCGCATCGAGCTTGGCGATGTGGTGCGTCTCAACGACATGCGCATCGAAGCCGGACACCTGCCGCGCGCGCCTGGCTGCATCCTCCGCCATGGCGAGAAAGAGCTGCACGCCAATGCTGAAGTTCGGCGACCAGAGCGCGGCACAGTGCGCCGCCTGCGCAGCCGCTTCGACGGCGGGAAGCTGCGCCGACCAGCCGGTGGTGCCGATCACCACCGGACAGCCTACCTGTAGCAACGCGATCGCGTTGGCGACCGACGATTCCGGCGTGGTGAACTCGATGGCCACCTGTGCGCCGTGCAGATCGGCCGTGGTCAGGCCGCGCGACATCTCCGCGGCGTCGAGCCGCGCCACCACTTCGCATCCGCGCTCGGGCGCGAGCGCATCAAGGGCCCGCCCCATGCGCCCCATGCCGATCAGGGCGATCCGGACCCGCGCCCCCTGCTCCGGGGCCATCACGACCCGCGCTCGAAGAACGTGGCGTGCAGCCGTTGCATCGCCGGCACGACCTGATCGTCGTCGATGACCAGCGTGAAGTTGATGCCGGTCGCGCTGAGCGACGCCATATACACCGGGATCGGTCCGAGCGCCGCGATCGCATCGGCCATCGCGCGGCTGCCATCCGCGATGCCCGCGCCCACGATGGCGACGATACCGCTGCGCCGTTCCACGGCGACGTCACCGAACGCCGCGAGGTCCTGCAGGATCGCGGCGAGATTCGTGGCGTCGTCGAGCGTCACGGAAACGGACACCTCCGAGGTCGTCACGACATCGACGGACGTGCGATGCGTTTCGAACACCTCAAACACACGCCGCAGGAAACCGGGAGCGAGCAGCATGCGCGACGAGCGCAGCTTGACGAGCGTCGTGCCCCGCTTGCCCGCGATGGCGCGCACGGGCAGCCGTGGGGCGTCGAAGGCGATCATGGTGCCCCTGCCCTCCGGCTTGCGCGAATTGAACACGTAGACCGGAATGCCACGCTGCACGGCAGGTGCGATGGTGGCCGGATGCAGCACCTTCGCGCCGAAGGCGGCGAGCTCGGCGGCCTCGTCAAAGCTGATACGCTCAATAAGCCGCGCCCCGGGAATCACCCGCGGATCGGCCGTGAGCATGCCATCGACATCGGTCCAGATCTCGATGGCCGTCGCGTCAATCGCGGCACCCACGAGCGAGGCGGAGTAATCGGAGCCGCCACGGCCGAGCGTGGTGGTGATACGCCCCGGTGCGGATCCCACGAAACCGCCCATCACGGGGATCATCCCCTGCTGCAGCAGCGGGAGCAGCTGCTCGCGGGCCGCCAGCGCGATGGCCTCGAGGTCTGGTTCGGCGCGCGTGAAGGCGTCGTTGGTTTTCATCACATCGCGCGCATCGACCCACACAGCCGGATGCCCGTGACGGCGAAACGCGGCCGCCACGATTTGCGACGAGAGCAGCTCACCGAGAGCAGCGACCGTGTCGAGGGACCGCGGCGTCAGGTACCCCAGCGTCCGCAGTGCCTCGGCGAGATGCGCGAGCTCGTCGAAGCTCGCGCCGATCTCCGTCGCGAGTTCCTCGGCCTCGGCCGTGCCACCCAGCAGCGCGTGCGCTTCGCGCAGGTGCCGGTCGCGCAGCAGCTCGAGGAGCTGGAGCGCCGCGAGCAACTCGCCATCCGCCGCTTTTCGGGCAAGAGCGAGTAGTTGATTCGTGGCGCCACCGAGCGCCGACACGACCACGACGGGAAGACTCACCCGCTTACTGACCACGACATCGACGACGCGGGCAATGGCCTCCGCGTCGGCTACCGAGGTGCCGCCGAACTTGCAGACGATCACGACGCGACCAACCCGTCGAGCTGACCGGTGGCCACGAGGAGTTCCGCATTCAGGATCGATCCGCCGGCGGCCCCGCGCACCACGTTGTGCGCCATCGCGACCAGCCGCAGGTCGAACACATTGTCGGCGCGCACGCGACCGATGGTCACGGCCATGCCACCGCCGGCATTCACATCACGACGCGCCTGCGGCCGATCCTGCTCATCGCGCACGATGAGCGCCGGCACCGGTGCCGATGGCAGGCCCTGCACAGCCGCGAATCCCTTCCAGGATCGCAACGTCGCGAGTGCCTGCTCCGGCGTTGGCGCCCGCTCGAAGGCAACCGACAGGCACACCGTATGGCCGTGTTCGACGGCGACGCGATTGGCGTGTGCACTCGTCACGATCGGTGCGGCCACGATGGTCTCGCCGTTGTACGTGCCGAGCAACTTCACGAGCTCAGTTTCGATCTTCGGCTCTTCATCGCCGATGTACGGAATGACATTGCCGAGGATATCAAGCGACGGCACACCCGGGTACCCGGCACCCGACACAGCCTGCATCGTGGTGATGAAGACCTTCGTGACGCCGAACGCCTCGTGCAGCGGCGCCAGCGCCATCGCGGCGACGGTCACGGCGCAGTTGGCGTTCGTGACGATGCCTCCGGGCCACCCGCGGTTCAGCCGCTGCTGCGTGAGCAACCCGAGATGGTCCCCGTTCACTTCGGGAATCACCAGCGGCACATCAGACTCCATCCGGTAGTTCTTGGCGTTGCTGAGTACCAATCGACCCGCCGCCGCGAAGGCGGCCTCTACCACGCCGGCCACCGACGAGTCGAGCGCCGAGAAAATGATCGGTGCCGTCACCTGCTCCGGGGTGCACGTCTTAACCTCGAGTCCCGCCACGCCCTGTGGCATGGTCCCCTCGAGCCATCGGGTCGCCGATGCATACGGTTTACCCGCGCTGCGCTCGGACGCCGCGACATCGACGAGATCGAACCAGGGATGACCATCGAGCAGGCGGATAAAGGCCTGCCCGACGGCGCCGGTGGCGCCGAGAACGGCAACCGGCCAGCGGGTCACGGGCGTGGTCATGCGAGCAGGGTGCGGACGATGCGTTCGTAGGCGCCGACCGACGCCTCGAGTTCCGCCACGTCGATGTATTCGAGGGGTGTATGGGCCACGTGAATGGACCCAGGGCCGAAGAGCAGCGGTGTACCCCAGCGATCCAGCAGCGGGATATCACTGGTGTATGCAACGGGCTCGACCTCAAAGCCGTTGATCACATGGAAATACTGCGCCGGAATATGGGCACCCCAGATCAGATCGGCCCGCGCGCCCGCCCAGGCGGTGAACGCCGCCTTCACCGGGGCCACGTCACCGACCAACCGGATCATGATCTCCGCTTCCGCGAGCCCCGGCACGATGTTCGCCTCGGTGCCGGCGCGCAGCACGCCCACGTTGTAGGTCGTCGCCCCGAGCACCGGGTCGACGGGCAACGCCACCTCGCGCAACTGCGGCAGCAACTCGAGCAGAGGATCGAGCGCGCTCATACCCAGATGGGCATACGCCGAATGCGCCTCGCGACCACGCACCCGCACGAGGACCCGCTGCGCTCCCTTACCGCCAGAGCCCAGCTTGCTCTCCGTTGGCTCGCCGTTCACGAGGAACTTGCTGGTGGCCGGCAACCGGTTGGCGGCGCGCGCGCCCGGCGAGCCCTTCTCTTCGCCCACCACGAACAGCAAGTCCACCCGCTCCTCTCCTGCCTCGGCAAGCCGCTGGGCGGCGATCATCATCGCCGCTGCGATGCCTTTGGCATCGGAGGAGCCGCGCCCGTACAAGCGGCCCCCCTCAAGCCGTGGCGGCACGTACGGGGGAACCGTGTCGAGATGCGTCGACAGCGTGACACCTCCCCCGCGGCGGGTGGCCCAGACGTTGGACCGCCCCGGCTCAACCTCTTGCAGGGTGACGTTCCAGTCGCGGGCGAGCAGCCAGCGCGCGACAGCGTCCACAGCGCCCTGTTCCTGGCCGCTGGTGGATTCGACAGAGAGCAGTTCGGTGGCGAGAGCGACGACGTCGGACATGTCACAAACATACAATCGCCGCCGCGCGCCTCCTACTGCATGAACGCCGCGATCGTGCGGGACAGTGTCACATCGTCCATGTCGTCATCCCACCCGGGCGCGACCAGCGCGATGACACGCTCGGCCCCGGAATTGCACTCAATGGCCACGGTCTCGGATGGCATGTCAGCGGCCGCGGCGTGCTGGTCGGTGGGAACCTCGGGCAGTTCGAGGCAGATCCACGTGGTGCCACGCGGATCACGTACTGTGCGCATTGGATACTCCGGAGGTTGAGACGGCCGCGCCGGACGCTCGGTGGATGCCCGACTCGGCGCGGAAAGATACGGCGGCACCGCAGCCGGGACTACGGTTCCGGTCGGATGGGGACCGATCACTCACACCAGAAACGGGAACGCTTAAGGCGCCCGCGCGTGACTGAGGGGAAGCCGGCGACCATTCGAAACCACCAACGCATGCCGCGCGCCGTACCCGGAGTGGGACTCGAACCCACACGACCTTGCGATCCAGGGATTTTAAGTCCCTCGCGTCTACCGATTTCGCCATCCGGGTATCGTGCGGCGCGCGCAGTCCACGTCGGGCCCTCCGCGCACGGAAGGAGCATAGTGCGGCGGCGGGGGCAACGCAAAACGGGAGCGCCGAAGCGCTCCCGTATGCGACTGCTGCAGACATTCCGCGATGTCCAGAGCGGGAAACGGGACTCGAACCCGCGACCCCAACCTTGGCAAGGTTGTGCTCTACCAACTGAGCTATTCCCGCGAACCAGCGGATCATAGCAGCCCGACCGGAACGCGACAAGCGCCTGATGACGGACCACGATCCTGGCCGCCCGTGGCGCACCACGCTTCTAGTCAGCCCCGAAGCCCCAGCGCATGCGCCGCGTACCACACCGTATGCGCCAGCAGCCCTGCCAGCGCGGCGTCCCCGCCGTTCCCCACCGCGCGCCCCTCGGCGTCGACGAACTCGGCGGCGATCCCGTTGTCCAGCGGCGCGCGGCGCAGCCACGCCAGCACGCCCTCGGCATCCGGGCCAAGCAGACGTGCGATCTGCGGTACCAGCGCTGACCGCGGACCGTCCGCCGCGCGGAGCGCCCGGACGGAGCGACGGTACAGCGAGTCGTCCCGATCCAGCGCCTCATAGAGGGGCAACCACAACAACGAACCGACCTCATCATCATCGAGCGACACATTGCCGGTGAGGTCGATCGCAACGGCCAGCCGCGCCTTCTCACCGCGATCGACGGCGAAATGCCGACGGATGGCGGCGCGCACCGCCGCCGGATCCTCGACGGCCGCGGCCGCTTCCTCGTCGAGCGTACGACGGAACACATCGAGCGCCAACGCCACCACCGCATTGCCGTGCAGCGTAAACGGGTGCGGCGCGGACGCCCCTGACGGCATCACCTCGGTGGAGAACAGCGGCACGCGTGCGTCGCGCCGCGCCGTGATGTCTTCCGACGCCAGATAGAGCGTATCGGCGACCACGGGATCCTCCACAATCTGGTCGTCGTCCGCACCGCGGATGTAGCGATCGGTGGCAATGGCGTACGCCGCCGGCCCCTCGATGCTAAACCCGGGCTGAAACAGCGTGCCGTCGATGTAGTGCACCCCCTGACCGGGTGCGTAGCCATGGAGTTCACACGCCCGCACAAGCAGCTCACGCGCGAGCCCGGTGTCCGCGAGCTGGACCGCGGGCAGCGTCCACATCAGCGCTTCCCAGTCGCGGACCGTGCACCCCATCGAATGCCACGGCGCACGGGAACGCACGAGGTAATAGTGGGCATCGTCGAGGCCCCGGCCGACGCCGTAAAAGTAGGCGAACAGGAGATTCCGGTTGACGATGCGATCCATGATATCGCTGCCCGTTGACTGCTCCAGCGACGACAGCGCCTCTCGCGTCGCCGTGAGCAGCGCGCGCCAGCCGCGGCGGCGTAGCACCGCGACGGTGGCCTGCGCGCCATCCCGTTCCGGCCCCACCGCGATGTAGAACGCCACCTGCACGGCGCCGCCCGCCGGCGCGGTCACGGTGCGGCGGATCGCGAACGCACGGGCCTCACGGGACGCCCCGGCCGGTGCCTCCAGCACGACCGCGCCGTCACTGCCAATGGCGAGAGCGGCCAGCCCCGGAATGGCCGCACCCTCCAGCAGCAAGACGTCGTCCGGCCCCACACTCACGAGGTGATCGTCGTCAAAAGGCCGAGGCGTGCGGACCCGCTGCTGCCGGTGTCCCAAGGCCCCCTCCAAGGCGACCTCGAGCTCGACGTCGGCGCTGCCCCGATTTTCAACGGCGAACGTGTACACCGCGCCCGCCATGTCGGCATCACGCCCGTACGGCGCGAAGATCGTCCCGCGGACCACCAGCGACCCGATCGTGCAGGTGAACGTGGGGAGCCACCCCACCGCACGCTCCCATGCGATCCCCTCCGCAGCTAGCACGCGCACCTCGCCGTTCACCCGCAGCACGGGCCCCATGAGCGGGGTACCCTGCCCCCCCATAAACTCGGGGCAGCCGGCGAATTCAATCGCGGCACGCGCACCGCGATGCAGCACCCCCACCGCATGGATGGCGCCATCCGTGGGGTTGATGCACGGCAAGGTCAGCCAGTGATTGCCAGTAAGCTGCCAGGGGACAGTGGGTAGTTGCACAGCACGCTCTGAAGTGACGGGACAAGGGGATTCGTTGACGCCCCCTCCGATAGGGGCTAATCTAGCCGGTTGGGTCGGTGTCAACGTCGTGCGGCCCACCGACGCGGCGACCTGACATCGGGACCGCTGACGTGCCCTTGCCTTCCACTGGGTTTCCGTGCTGCTGCCTCCACTTCGCTGTGCACCACTGTTCCGCCGCGGATACCGCCGCACCGTGATGCTGGCGGCGGCTCTTGCGGTTGCCGTAGCAGGCCCCACTCCGTTGCCGGCGCAGGCCGTCGCCGGCGTGGGTGACGACGCCATTCCGCTCCCCAAGGGCTCGTATCGCCTGCTGGCGTCCGGACTCTGGAACGACTGGGATGCCGTCTTCGGTGCAGGTGGCACAACCACGACGCCGCTCTTCGGGGCCCTGAACACAGCCGCGGCCGGTGTAGCGCTCTTTCCGCGACTGTCCTCGGCGGAAGCGGGGCTGCGGGCACTTACCGGGCAGAGCGCGTTCGCACTGTCGATGGGGTCGCTCGATGCCGCCGGCGAAGTGCGGCAGAGTATTGCCCCCCTCGGGGTGAGCTACGGCGTCACCCGCCGGCTGTCGCTCCGTCTGCTGGTTCCGTATGTCGAATCACGTGACATTGCGGAGCTCCTCTTCAATCGCGTGGGCTCGACCGCCAACGTCGGGATCAACCCAGCGCTCGCCGCGACGACCGGCGCCACGGCACGCGCGAGCAACGGCGCCGTGTTGTCGCAGATCGATCTCGCCCGCACCACACTGAGCGCCGAGCTCACGCGCTGCGCAGCGATGGCGGCCACGGGCTGCGACGCCATTCGCGCCAACGCAGCCGTGGCGCAGGCCCTGCTACTGCGGGCCGGAACGACCCGCAGCGCGATTGCGTCCGTATATGGCGATGCAACACGCGGCGGCGCACCGGTCGTGCCGATCGCGGGCGGCACGGCACAGACGGCCGTCCGCGCGACCATTGCCGCCCTGCGCTCCGACTTCGCGACGTTCGGCATCACGAGCATTGCAGAGGGGGCCGCGCCGGCCGGCGCGACCACGGTGTATGGCCCGGGCGGCATGGCGCAGATCGCCAAGGACACCACGTGGAAGCT
>JARIEV010000138.1 GCA_031127225.1 Gemmatimonadota bacterium
CGGCGTGCAGGTGGGCTACGTGGACAAAGTGCAGCTGATTCCCGACGGCACGATCTCGGTGCAGCTCCAGATGCAGTCGCAGTATCAGGTGCCGGCCGGGAGCACCGCCACGGTGCAGGCCAACGGCATCTTCGGCGACATGCTGATCGCGCTCACCCCGGTGGTGGGCCGTCAAGGGTACATGTCGTCCGGCGACACGATCCCCACCGGGAAGGGGTCACCGGGCGTGCCGGAGTTGCTGAGCAAAGGCGACTCCATCGCGCTTAACGTCCGCGCGCTGACCGACGCCGCGCGCACGCAGTTCGTCGAAGGCGGCGGCATGCAGGATGTGCGGCAGACGGTCGCCGATCTCGCCAAGCTCGTGACGCAACTGAGCGCGGTCACGGCCGAACAGTCGAAACAGCTCACCCTTACGCAGCAGTCGGTGCGCCGCACGCTGGCTAGCATCGATTCCGCAAAGGTGGACTCCACCGTCAAGAATCTGCAGGCCGCCTCGGCGCAACTCGACGCGCTGGCCCGCGACTTCAAGCAGACGAACGGTCAGGTGCAGGGCGTGCTGGACAAGGTCAGCAACGGCACCGGCACGGCGGCACGGCTGCTCAATGATCCGTCGGTGTATGCGCGGATGGACACCCTGCTGCTGCGGGTGGATTCGCTGATGGCGGATTTGAAGAAGAATCCGAAGAGGTACATCAACCTTCGGATTTTTTAAGGTCGGGAACTGCCAACGGCTTAGGACGCAGGGAGGAGGGTGTCAGGGAGGAGGGGGCAGGTCGCTTGGGCGGCTTGCCTCCTTTGTTTTGGCGGTCGCTTTTTCGGCGGCGGCTTTGCGCACGAAATGCTGGCGGAGGCCGTAGGTCATTCGGCGGACCTGACGGGTTTCGTCGATGGCGTCGCCGATGCTAGGGAGCCGCAGGCCGAGCTTGTCGGCGAGCACTAGGTGGCTTTCCACCTCGAATGCCGACGAGATGGCGTAGCTGAGGAAGCGCGCGCAGTCAGCGGCCGTGGGCTGGCCGACCCCCTCGGCGATGTTGGTGGGAATGGAGCCGACGGCTCGACGGAGCTGCGAGGCCAGTCCAGGCGCCTCCGCGCGGCGGATGTTTCGCGTGATCCGATGCACGCGCACCGCCAGCTCCACTGCGCGGTGCCACGCCTGAATGTTGGCAGGATCTTGCATGCCGTGAGGATACCGGCACCGCACGCCATCGGTGTCATCGAGAGAACGCCGCCGCTCTCACCGCGACGCCCTCTGCCCCCTTCATCCTGACACCCTCCTCCCCGCCTACTAAGCCGTTGGCAGTTCTCACCCGTACAAAGGAAAAGCGGCGCCGTCTCCGGCGCCGCTCTCCCTACACCATCACCATCACGAACCTTAGAACGACAACCGCAGACTCGCCTGAATCTGATAGAACTGGCTGAAGTTCAGCGGCGTGAAGTTCGTGTTGAAGTTGTTCGTGAACGTCACGTTCGGCACCTGCGTCGCGGGATCAGCGCTCGAGTACGACTGAACCTGCAGCAGCGTCGCGTTGCCGTTGGCCGACGCGGACTTGATCCGTCCCCACTTGCTGTTCAGTAGGTTCGCCGCGTTGAAGATGTCGAAGCGGAGCGTGGCACGCTCGCCACGGATCGACGGGAGCTGCTGTTCGATGGTCATGTCGAAGCGGTCAAACATCGGGTTGCGGCAGGACGTCGGCTGCATGATCGTGCCACGCTGTTTGTCGAGGCAGCTGTTGTCCTTGATGAACTGGTCGAGCAGTGCCGCCTGCTGCGCCGGGGTCAACACCACGCCCGCGACCGTCGTCTGCACGAAGCCCATCTTCGGATCGGTCGGGCCCGTGGGAATGTAGATCGGATCGTTGGCGTTGGAGCCGTCACCGTTCATGTCGCCGCGGCCACCGTTGCCGCCGTACGTGAAGGCGTACGGGGTACCCGACTGCTTGTTGTAGTAGAACGTGATGTTCGTCTGGTTGGACTTCCACGGCGCCGTGTAGGTGCCGTTGATCAGCAGGCGGTGCGGCTGATCGAACAGCGACGCGTTCACCGGCTGCGCCGTCTGCAGCCCCGAGTAGACGCGGCCGAACTGCCAGTTGGACAGCGCCACCGACGACGACAGGTCGGTCACGGAGAAGCTGCGGCTGTACGTATAGGCCACGGACCCTTCGAACCCACCGCTGAAGCGCTTACGCAGCTGCGACGTAGCGCTGTACGAGTAATCCTTGCTCTGATTGGAAAGCTCGATCACGTTGCTGCCGTACACCGGGAACAGCGGTGACACCGTGGGCACGCCGGTCGCCGCAAAATTGGCGAACACCGTGCGTCCCTGTGCATCCACCCGGCCGGTCTGCGGGATGTTGATGTTGTTGTAGAAGAAGCTGTTGATGCTCTTCGAGTACAGACCGTCGAACGTCGCGATCACATCGCCCGGCAGCTTGCGGTCGTAACCGAGCGTGGCGCGGAGCAGCTGCGGGAACTTGAGCTCGGGCACCGCGAGGTTCACCGTCCCGAGGAACGTGCCGTCATCGAGGCTGCGCCCGGCCGTGCCATTGGTCTTGGCGGCACAGCCGCGCGGCGATTCCGCCGACGCATTGAACAACGGCGCCGTACCGTTGGTGGCCGACACCGATCCACCGCAGGTGAACTGGGCCAGACCGGCGCCGGTGTTCTGGAACTGGTTGGACATCCACACGTACGCCGGGATACCCTGGAACAGGCCGATACCGCCACGCACCTGATTCTTC
The DNA here is from genome assembly GCA_031127225.1 of Gemmatimonadota bacterium. Classification (GTDB taxonomy): domain Bacteria; phylum Gemmatimonadota; class Gemmatimonadetes; order Gemmatimonadales; family Gemmatimonadaceae; genus Gemmatimonas. Next base: position 2,739 of record JARIEV010000138.1, read on the forward strand.
TGGTCGCCGGTGGCATCCCAGTTGAAACCGAGACGCGGGGAGAACTGCAGGTTGCCCGAGGGCAGGTCGGCAGTGCTGCGGCCGAAGTCGCGCTGCACCGAGGCAGCAAACGACGGCTTATCAAAGAAGAGCGGGACGTCCACGCGCAGGCCGAGCGTGGTGGTGAAGCGCGGCGTCACCGTCCACTGGTCCTGGATGTACGCGGCCAGCTGCGCCGCCGTGAAGTCGGCGACCACGTCACCACCGAGTCCGCCCGAACCGGAGAACGACGCCGGTGTGCGGTTGCTCACGAAATCGGCGAGCGTGTTGTACGTGTAGTTGCCGTACGAGTTCTGCAGGAAGGCATTGTAGGCCTTGTAGATCTCGTTGCGGGTACCGATCGACACAATGTGATCGCCGAGCGGCATCGTGAAGTTGTTCTGGATCTCGTAGAGATCTTCACGGAGCTCGTTACCCTGCGAGTTGTTTTCCGTGCCGGCGCGGAAGCCGATGCCGGACCCGGTGCCGCCGATGTTCTGCACCAGCACCTGAGGAGCGAGCACATCGGAAACGCGCTTGAAACGCGTCTTCGTGAGGCCGACGGTGAATTCGTTGGAGAATCCGTTCGCGAAGTTCGTGAACGCCTGCCCGACGATCTGGTTGGACTGCTCCGAGCGACGGAAACCGTTCGACGTGAAGTTGAACGTGCCGAGCGAGCGAGAGAAGTCGAACGCTTCCTGATCGTTGTAGATGTTGCGCAGCACGAGACGCGTGTTGCCCGACAGCTGGTAGTCGAGACGCACGAAGGTGTTGAGCAGCGGGTTCTCATTCGACTGCTGTCCGCCGGTGCCCGCCTTGATACCCTTGCCCGCCAGGTAGTTCACGAACGAATCGACCTGCGCCGTGGTGATGCGGGCGGCAGCGACTGGCGAGTTCACGAGGCCGGTGGGTGACGTGGGGTCATAGAACGGGCCAGACGACGGCGACACGTTCTGGCTGGTTTCGACCGTCGCGAAGAAACGGAGCTTGTCCTTGATGATCGGCCCGCCCACCGAAGCGCCGAGCTGACGGCGCACGAATGGCGCCGTGCGCAGGAACGCGGTGTCGCGTCCCATCTGCTGGTCGCGGTAGTACACGAACGCGGAGCCCTTGAACTCGTTGGTGCCCGACTGCGTCACGGCGTTGACCAGCGCGCCGGTGAAGTTGCCCTGCCGCACGTCGTACGGCGACACGAGCACCTGGAATTCCTTGATAGCGTCGAGCGGCAGCGCGCGGCCACCGACCTGCGCACCGACGGTCGGCGACGCGCCGAGGCCGAAGCGGTTGGCCAGCGAGACACCGTCGATCTGGATGTTGTTGAAGCGGTTGTTCTGGCCGGCGGCCGAGATACGGCCGTCCTGCGACACGTTGACCTGCGGCGAGTTACGGATGAGATCCGACACGTCGCGGTTGAGCGTCGGCAGGCGACGTACCAGCGTATCAGTGAGCACCGTCTGCACACCCTGACGGGTGGCCGCGAAGTCGGCGGTCGTGGTCACGGCTTCCGTGCGGACCGCGGCGAGCTGCGTCGCCTGCTCCTTCATCTGGAAGTTGAGGCGCGTGGCCTGCGTGAGGCTGACGACGATGTCGGTGCGGGTCTGCGGCGCAAACCCGATGCGGCGCGCCGTCACCGAGTACGTACCGACTTCGAGGTTCTGAATGAAGAAGCGACCATTGTCGCGTGTGACCTGACTGGCCTTCGCGCCGTTGGCACGATTGACCACTTCGATCGACACGTTCGGGACGGGAGCATTCTTTTCGTCCGTCACGAGGCCGGTGATCGCGCCCGTCGTGGTTCCCTGCGCCGCGAGCGGCGCGGTGGAACCGACGGCAAGAGCCGCGACCGCGAGGGCCAGGCTGAGCCAACGTTGAATACGCATGAGAGCTGGTTGTCCGTAATTGTGGAGGAGACGTCTCTCGGGGCCAGACAGACCCGACCGAGCGCCGAGACCACAAAGTTAGGTTCGCCGTTACATACGGGCAACCAAGCGATGTAACCGTGGGGTCACGCTGGAACTGCCAACCGCTGAGGAAGCAGGGAAGAGGCGAAACGGGAGGAGGAGGCAGGGGGACCGCCAATGGCCCCTGCCCCCTCCTCCCTGATACCCTCCATCCTGCTCCCCAAGCCGTTGGCAGCTAAGATCTTGCGGTCTTCCTACCCACGGTCAGGTAATACACCGGCACGCCCAGCAGAATCACCCCGAACACCCCCAACGTGGGCACCCGCTGCGCGTCGTCCAGCAGCGCGTTGACCAGCAGGAACAGTGTGGCCAGACAGAACAAGGCGGGGACGAGAGGATACCACGGCGTGCGGACCGGTGGATTCCAGTCCGCCCGGCGGCGCAACTTGAAAATGGCCCCGATACTCATGATGTAGAACACGAGCGACGCGGTCACAAAGATGTCGGCCAGCTGCTCGAAGGTCCGCACCAGCACAAAAGCGATCGCAATCGTGGCGGTGAGCAGGATCGCCACGTACGGCGTTTTAAAGGTCGGGTGGACCGCCGCGACCTTCTTGAAGAACAGGCCATCATCGGCCATCGCGAAGAAGATGCGCGGCCCGGTGAGCAGAGACCCGTTCACCGAGCCAAAGGTGGAGAGCAGCACGGTGATCGCGACGAGGGTCACGCCCACCGGACCGATCAGCCGCTCGGCCACGTCGGCGGCCACGAGCCGGGCCCCACGGATCTCGTCGACCGAGAGCACCGAGAGATACGCCAGGTTCGCCAGCAGGTAGATGAAGATGATGGCCAGGGTGCCGAGGACGATCGCCTTGGGGAGGGTGCGCTCGGGGTCCTTCACCTCGCCGGCCACCTTGGAGAGATCGCCCCAGCCGTCAAAGGCCCACAGCACCGACACGAGCGCCAGCCCGAAGGCCGACACCGAGAAGCTGCCGGGGGGCGCGGCGGGGGTGAAATGACCGCCCGTCTGCGGCAGCCCCAGAATGAGGGCGAGCAGAATGATCAGCATGAGGCCGCCGTACTTGGCGACCGTGGTGAAGTTCTGCACCAGCGCGCCCCACCGGAGTCCTACCACGTTGATCACGGCCATCAGGGCCACGGTGGCGGCGGCGATCCAGTGCGCGTAGCTGTCGTAGGGGGCCACCACGGGGTTGTAGCCCAGTCCGCGCAGCAGGTACTCGGCGAAGGTGGTGGAGATCCCCCCGAGGGCCGCGGCGCGGATCAGGGTAAGCTCAGACCAGCCGTAGAGAAACGCCGGCAGGCGCCCCCACGCCTCACGGATGTACACGAAGTAGCCGCCTGTCCGCGGCATCGCTCCGGCGAGCTCGGCCAGGGTGAGCGCCCCGCACAGGGCGAAGATGCCGCCCGTGACCCAGACGGCCATGAGCGGGAGCGGGCCGGGCAGCTTGTCGGCGATCCCCGCGGGTGAGCGGAAAATGCCGGAACCGATCGTGGTGCCCACGAGGACCGCGATGGCGCTCCACAATCCGAGGCGCCGCGGCAGTTCGGTAGCCGCGCCCCGACCGGAATCCTGGTCCGAACCGGCTCCGCGGGGCGTCGAGGAAACAGAAGGTGAGGTCATGCGCGCTATGGTAGTACGCCGCGCGCAGTACCGCACGGGGTGCTGCCGTCTACTTTTCACAGGTTATGACATCCGTCCTCTCCGTGACCCTTCCGCCGACCGTGACCACCGCGCTGTTCTGGAGCGCTGTCGTGGCCTGCGCGATCGCACAAGTCTTTATCCTGCGCGCCGTCTTCCGCACCCTGCCCAAGCTGCCCACGTCGTCGCAGGTGCCGACCCCGCATCGCCTCACCGAGATCGTGTGGGTCGTGCTCCCCGTCGGCGGGCTCCTGGCTGTTTTTGTCGGCGCCTGGCGCGCCCTGCCCCTATGAGCGTCTCCATGATGCAGTCTCCAGTTTCGTCGCGGGCCGTGCCCCCGGTCTCGTGACCGGCGTGGCCCTGGAACCAGAAAAGACGCCGACGCCGCTATCACGCGATCTCATTTCGCTGACCAAGCCGCGCATCATTTCGCTGTTACTGGTCACCACGATTGCGCCGATGTACGCCGCGGGCTCGCCCGGCTGGCTCACGGTGCTCATCGTGAGCATCGGCGGCTATCTGATGGCGGGCGGCGCGAACGCGGTGAACATGTACCTCGACCGCGACATCGACGACGTGATGGCACGCACCCGGCTGCGCCCCATCCCGAGTGGTCGCATGTGGCCGATTCAGGTGCTCGCCTTCGGCGTGGCGTGCGCGACGCTCGCCACGTGGATGCTGGCGCACTTCGTGAACGTGCTCACGGCCGGTCTCGCGCTGGCCGGCTTCTACTTCTATGTGTTCATCTACACGCGCTGGCTCAAGCGCTCGTCGCCGCAGAACATCGTGATCGGCGGCGCAGCCGGCGCCTTTCCGCCGCTGGTGGGGTGGGCCGCGGTGACCGGCACGCTTGATGTGTCGGCGCTGTGCATGTTCCTCATTGTGTTCTATTGGACGCCACCACACTTCTGGGCGCTCGCGCTCCTCAAGCAGGTGGACTACGGCCGCGCGAAGGTGCCCATGGCCCCGCTGGTGTGGGGTGAGCGCGAGACGATGCACCAGATGGTGTGGTATACCGTCATCCTCATCGTGCTCACGTTGCTGCCGGTGCTGTTCGGAGCGTTCGGCCTGCTCTACCTCGCGTCAGCGCTCGTGCTCAATGTGCTGCTGATGGGCGGCATCATCAAGATGCTGCTGGCGGCGCGGGCGGGTCAGCCGTGGAGTGGCCCGGCGTGGTGGGTGTACAAGTATTCGCTGCTGTATCTAGCCCTGCTCTTCCTCGCCATGTCCGTCGACCGGGCCCTCGCGCGGTGAGCACCCGGACGCGTCGATCGCTGTCGCCGCGTCCGCTGGCGCGGCTGGTCCCGCTGGTCCGGCCCTACACCGCACGGCTGCTTGTCGCGTTCTTCTTTCTCGTGGTCGCGGCGGCGGCCGGGCTCGTGTTTCCGGCCGTGCTACGGTACCTGCTCGATGCCGCGTTCGAACTGAAGGACCGCGGGGCGCTCGATCGGATCGCCTTGGGATTGCTGGGTGTATTCGCCGTGCAGGCCGTGGCCAACTTCGTGCAAGTGCTGCTGCTCAGTTCTTCCACGGAGCGCATTGTCGCCACCCTGCGTGAGCAGACCTTCGCGCATCTTATCCGCCTCTCGCCGGCGTTCTTCACCGAGCGGCGCACCGGTGAACTGACGAGCCGCCTGAGCAGCGACCTCGCCCTGCTGCAGTCGCTGCTCAGCACCTGGATCTCCGAGCTCTCGCGCCAGACGCTGTTCCTGATCGGCGGCATCGGCATGATGTTCGTGACCAACCCGCGGCTCACGCTGACCACGCTGGCCGTGGTGCCGGTCGTGGTGGGGGCCGCGTTCACCTTCGGGCGGGCGCTGCGCAAGGCGAGCACGGGTGTCCAAGACCGGATCGGCGAGGCCATGGGCATGGCCGACGAAGCGTTCGGCTCCATCCGCACCGTGCAGAGCTTCACGCGCGAAGGGATCGAGACGGAGCGCTTCCGGGCGCTGCTGCATGATCTCGTGGGCGTGGCAGTCGAACGCGCGCGCACCCGGGCGTTGTTCTTCAGTGTCGTGGGCTTCGTTGCCTTCGGCTCGGTGGCGGCGGTGTTGTGGCAGGGGGGCGCGCAGGTGCTGGCCGGGCGGCTCACGGCAGGTACGCTGGTGGCGTTCCTGTTCTACGCGCTGTTCGTGGCGGCCGCCGTGGGATCACTCGCTTCGCTCTTCGGCAACTTCCAGGAAGCCCTGGGCGCGGCCACGCGTGTGTTCGAGCTGCTTGACTCGCAGCCCACGGTGCACGATCCGGATCAGCCGCAACAGTTCGCCGGAGCGGTCCGCGGGGCGGTGGCGCTGGAATCGGTGGCGTTCCGGTATCAGCCGAACGGCGCCGATGTGGTCCACGACATCTCCCTCGCGATCGCGCCGGGTGAGGTGGTCGCGCTGGTCGGCCGTTCGGGGGCCGGCAAGACCACCATCGCCAGCCTCCTCCCGCGCTTCTGGGACGTCACGTCGGGACGCATCACGCTCGATGGCATCGACATCCGCGAACTCGCGCTCGACACACTGCGCGGGGCCATCGGCATCGTACCGCAGGAGCCGGTGCTCTTCAGCGGCACGATCCGCGACAACATTGCGTATGCGCGTCCCGGGGCGAGTGATGACGAGGTGCTGCGGGCGGCGCAAGCCGCGCACGCGTGGGAGTTCATCGAGCGGCTCCCCGAGCAGTGGGATGCCCGGGTCGGCGAACGCGGCGTCAAGCTCTCCGGTGGACAGCGTCAGCGCATCGCGATCGCGCGCGTGTTCCTCAAAGATCCGGCCGTCGTGATTCTGGACGAAGCCACGTCGAGCCTCGACACCGAGAGCGAGCGTTACGTGGAGCAGGCCCTCGAGCAGCTACTGCAGGGGCGCACGACGCTGCTCATCGCGCACCGGCTCAGCACCGTGCGCCGCGCCGACCGCGTGGTGGTGTTGGATCAGGGCCGCATCGTGGAGACGGGCAGCCACGATGAGCTGCTGGGGCGGGAAGACGGACTGTTCGCGCGGTTGCATCAGCTGGGCTGAGTTCCGCGGGGCGGCGGGTGAGTTGGCGGGTGAGCGTGCGGGGCGGCCACTCACGTGAGTTCGGTGTTCCGAGTTCAAGTGGCGAGTTGTGGGTCACGCCACCACAGTTCGCCGACTCGCCACGCCGAACGTGAACTCACGCCCCCCCACTCACGTGAGTGGCCGCGCCGCGAACGCAGCGCGCGTCAGTACCTGAGCTCGACCCGCGTCTCGATGTGCGCGTCCACCCGCACGCGCTGCTGCGTGGTGCCGAAGCGCTCGTGCCACACCGCCAGCGTATAGCTCCCCGGCGGGACGCCGTCGAAGCGGAACGTACCGTCGGCGCCGGTGACGGCCACGAACGGATGCGGGGACACGGCGAGATACGCGCGGATCCACGGATGCAGATCGTCGCGCACCTGCACGAGTCCGGGGACACCCGCCGCTTGGCTCGCTGGCACCACCTGCCCCGCATCGGTAAACAACACCGTACCGCGCGCGGCGGAGACGCCCCCGACATCGCGGAACTGCAGGCGCGTCATCATCGCGTCGCGCGACGTGATCAT
>JARIEV010000139.1 GCA_031127225.1 Gemmatimonadota bacterium
AACGCCGCGGGCATCCTCGTGTTTTATCTCGTGATCGTGTGGTTGCTGCTTCTGGCGGCCTCGCGCGTGGGGGCCGGTCGCGTCAGTACCGCTCCGGCGACGACTCCGAATCGGTAGGCGCCGGGGCGGCGTGTCCCCGCCGGCGCGTCCGCCAGAAGTACCACTCGCGCCCGCGGGTCCAGCCGGCCGCTGCGGCCGCGTCCTCCCCGTGCGCACAGACGTCCGACTCCACCGTGGCGGCGCGGAACGCGTCGTCGAACTCGCGGAGGAGGTCGCGCGTTTCGGCGCTGGCGGGGCGCTGGCGCAGCCGCTGCGCAATTTCGTGTCGCACGGCCACGAGATCGAGCTCCGCCGGTTGGTCGGCGTCGGTGGGCGACGCGTCGTCCGCGCGCACGAGGGCGTCGACCCCGCGCGCCCAGAGCGCCAGCAGCGCCGGCACGTTCACGCGGGCCAGGGTCACGGGGTGAAATCCGGAAGCAGGACAGGAGCCATTTATGAACGATAATCGCGGGGCGCGCTAAGTTTTCCCGTATGGCCTCCTCACGCCCCACGGCACCGCGCGAAGACAAGGGCGATTTCGGCCTCGGACGGGTGTTGTCCGACACGCGCGGGCAGCGGCTGCTCAACCCCGACGGCACGTTCAACGTGCGTCGGGTGGGGCTGCCGTGGTCGCAGGCTGGCAGTCTGTATCACGATGCCCTCACCGTGTCGTGGCCCCGCTTCCTGGCCTGGACGGTGCTGGCGTACGTGGCGATCAACCTGTGCTTCGCGGTGGTGTTCCTGCTGCTCGGCCTCGGTGCGCTGAGCGGGGCGGGGGTGGAGCCCTTCGGCGGCGCGTTCGGACGCGCCTTCTTTTTCAGCGTGCAGACGTTCGCCACGATCGGCTACGGCAGTATCGTCGCCCACGGTGTCGCGGCCAATCTGGTGGTCACCCTCGAGGCGCTGATCGGGCTGATGGCGCAGGCCGTCATTACCGGCCTCCTGTTCGCGCGCTTCGCCCGACCCACGATGGCCGTGCAATTCAGCACGGTGGCGCTGGTGGCCCCCTTCAACGGCGGCCGGGCGCTGATGTTTCGCATCGCCAACCGCCGTCGGAACGAGCTGATCGAGATGGACGCGCAGATCACGCTGGCGCTGCGGGACGACGCGTCCGATGCCAGCCGTCGCTACCTGCCGCTCTCGCTCGATCGCCGCGCCGTCAACTTCTTTCCGCTCTCCTGGACCCTCGTGCATCCCATCACCCCCGAGAGTCCGCTCTGGGGGCTCTCGGCGCCGGCGTTACACGCCCGGGACGCGGAAATTCTGGTGCTGCTGCACGGTACCGATGAAACATTCGCCACGCGGGTGTCGTCGCGCCGGTCGTACCGGAGCGACGAGATCGTGTGGGGGGCGGCGTTCCGGCATATCTTTACCACATCCCCGGTGGACGGCCGCGTCACGGTCGATCTCACCGCCCTCGATCAGTACCACGCCGTGGCGTTACCGCCCGACACGGTCGCCCCCGACACTCCGTAATCCGCCACCTCGGTCCGCCACCTGATGTCCACCGCTGAATCGTCTGCTCCGCGACACCCGGTCCCCGCCCGTCAAGGCTGGGTCGCGCGCGCGCGGGCGGCGATCGCCGAACTCGACGAGCAGTCGCTCCTCAACAGCTTGTCGCCGGCGCTGCACGCGGGTGCAACGGCCCAGTTGGCGCGCGAGCGCGCGGGGCGCATCGCGGCCATCGGCTGGGTGGCGCTCCCGCTCATGCTCTTGGTGCTCCGGATCGACATCGAGCGCATCCTTTCTGGCGAGATGTTCCGTGTGACGGCGTTCCCGTTGTTTGCGCTCTCGCATCTCCTCATCGTGGCCTCGTCGGTCCCCGCCATCAGGCTCAGTATCCGGCGACGGCGCGATCCCGACGACGCCGCACCGATCCTGCAGCTCCTGAGCGTGTCGCTCGTCCTGCTGGGTCTCACGTTGGGTGCGGGGCTGGCCATGACGCAGGGGCTGAGCAGCGCGGTGGACGGTCGTGGGCGCGTGCAGTTCACGCTCGCGATGATCATTGCCAACCTGCTGTATCAGCTCTCGGGGCGTCAGCGGGTCGGGTTCAGTCTGATCGCGATGCTGGTCGCCGTGCTCGTCCTGAGCGCGCAGCGTACGTCCGACCCCGCGTTCGTGTCGGCACGGATCACGGAAACGCTGATCATTACGCTCATCATGGTGCTGGCCGGCGGCAGTGTGCAGTGGCAGCGCCTGCGGTCCATCGTGGTGGAGCAGCGGCTCGCCGAGCTCACCATCACCGACGGCCTGACGGGGTTGGCCAGCCGCAACCGGGTCGAGCAGGAACTCGGCGATGCCCTCACCGCCGGCCGGCCGGTCTCCGTCCTGCTGCTGGACGTGGACCGCTTCAAGGCCATCAACGACAACTACGGGCACAACACGGGCGACGACGTGCTCCGCCTCCTGGCTAAGGTCTTGCAGCAGCGGGGACGCGCCCGGGATCTCGTGGGACGCTGGGGAGGGGAGGAGTTCGTGATCGTGTGCGAAGGCACGCCACTGGCCGGCGCCGTAAGCCTCGCCGATCACCTGCGCCAGCGGATCGCCGCCCAGGAGTTCCCCGCGGTGGGACAGTGTACGGCCAGCTTCGGCGTCGCGGAAAGCACCCCGGGCGACACGCTCGTCACGCTCATCGACCGCGCCGATCAGGCGCTCTACGCGGCCAAGCGCGACGGTCGGAATCGCGTCGTCGAATCGATTGCGCCCCATCTCCTGCGCGCGGGCGGACGGGACGTACTGGAGCGGTCCACGGACACGCCGCGTTCCTCGCCGATCACGCTGGTCTCGTAACGTCCGGTTGTCACGGTGAGCCCCTCGGGCCGCAACGCGGCCCCCGCGCCGTCCGCCCGCTTCCCCACGTGGATGCCGGCGCTGCACGCCACGGCCTCGGCCGAGTCGTTGGCGATGGCGCGTATCGGCGTATTCGCCGTGTGCGTCGTGCAGGCCGTGCTGCTGGCGGTGGACGCCCCCGATGCCGCCGCGGCCACGCGGCCGCTGCTCGCCGCCCTCGCCGCGCTGGCCGCCGTGATGGGTCTCGCTCCACGGCTCACGGTGCCACTCGCTGCCGCGGCGTTCGTGGTCACGCACACGACCGCGGCCGGCGTGCCGGGGTGGATCACGCCGGGTCAGCTTCCCGTGCTGCTGTGCATGCTGGTGCTCAGCGTGCGACCACCGGCCCGTGCTCTCGCGATCTGGCCGCGACCTGAGGATGACGCGCCCGACGCGGTGGTGCGACACCGCGCACACGCGCGCGTCACACTCGTGTGCATTACGGTCGCCCTGTGCCTCGGGGGCGTAGCGCTCGCGTGGGCGTGGGCCGCCGGGACGTGGTCCGCTGGTGTGCGGCCGGTCGTCCGGCCGGGCATGCTGCTCTACGTGCTGTGCCTCGATGCCGCGCGCTGGTCGCCGCGCGGCCGGCTCCCCGACGCGCAGGGCAACACACCGCCCACGCTGGTGCTCTTCGACGGCGTCTGCGGGTTGTGCAACCACTTCGTGGACGCGCTGCTGACGCGCGACCGGGCACATCGGCTGCGGTTCGCGCCGCTGCAGGGCACCACCGCAGCGGCCTACACGCACCATGCCCCCGCCGCCGATACGGTGATCGTGGTCGAGGGCCCGGTGGTGCTGATGCGATCGGATGCGGCCATCACCGCACTCACCCGGCTGGGTGGGCTCTGGTCATTCGCTGCACTGCTGGGGGTGGTGCCGGTGTCCGTGCGCGATGCCGTCTACGCGTTCGTGGCCCGGCACCGGTTGGCGTGGTTCGGCACCCGCGAGGCCTGCCGTCTCCCCACCCCCGCCGAACGCGCGGTCTTTCTGCCCTGACGGGGCCGCGCGCGGGGTCTCACCCCCGCGCGCACCGCGCTACTTGCCGGACGGACCCACCACCGGCAACCGCGTCGTGCCGCTCCACTCCTGAAACGAACCGTCGAACATCCGCGCGTCGTGCCCCAGCATGGTGGCCACGAACCACAACAGCGTGGCCTGCTGCCCAATGTGGCAGTACGTGATCACCGGCTTGCGCTGATCCACGCCGGCCTCGGCAAACAGCACTTTCAGTTCACTGAGCGGCTTGAGATAGCCGTTCGTGCTCACGCTCGACAACGGCACGTTCACCGCCGTCGGAATGTGCCCCGGACGCGGATAGCCGCCGCCGTCGCCGTTGTAAAAGCGTGCAAGCCGCGCGTCCACGATGTGTCGGGTGCCGTCGCCCGTGGCAGCTTCCACCTGGGCGATCGTCGCGATGATGTCGGGGCGTAACGACGGCGTGAAGGTGACCGCGCCGGCCACGGCCGGAGCGACGGTGCTGGTGGCGCGCGATTCGCTCTTCCATGCCATGTAGCCGCCGTCCAGCAGCGAGATGCGATCCATCGCGCCGAGATAGGCCAGCGTGATGAACACGCGCGTGGCGGACTGCAGCGCCCCGTCGTGCGGGATCACGATCACGCGGGTGCTGTTCCCGATACCGTTGCGCACCGCCCAGGCGGTGAGCTGCTCCACCCCGGCCATCTGCAGCAACAGGCCGCCGGGCACGGTCGGCAGCGACACCTCGTCGAGCGCCGTGTGCCGCGCGCCTGCCACGTGGCCGCTGTCGTACTGCGCCTTCGTGCCCACGTGCAACATCACGAGATCGCGGTCGTTGCGATGGTCAGCCAGCCAGCCGGTGGTCACCAGCATGTTCGCCGTATTCGGTACCGGCATGGCGCGGGGCGGCACACGATGACAGGCACCGGTGGCCAGCGCGCCGGCGACCACGACGGCCGAAGTGAGCAGGCGGCGCATCACGGCGTCACCACCGGACGGCCGCGCGCATCACGGACCTGCACCGGCGCGATGCCGGTGGCTTTGAGGGCTGGTTCGATCGTGGCGCGATCGCCGGCGATTACGATGGTCATCTTGCTGGGGTCGAGGTATTTGGTGGCTACCCGCTGCGCCGATTGCACGGTGACCGCACCGATCCCGGCGTTGAACGCGCCGAGCGACGTGAGGGGGACACCGTACGGAATCAGCTGCGAGAGCTGTGCGGCGATATCGCCGGTGGATTCAAAGTTCTCCGCGTAGCCAAGCTGCAGATACCGCTTGGCCTTGGCCAGTTCGTCGGCCGGGAGCGGCTCGCGAATCGCCTTGAGTTCGCGCATGAATTCGATCAGCGCCGAGTCGGTCTTGGCCGACACCACCTCGGCGTTGGCCCGGAACGGTCCGGCCGCCTTGCGCATGGTGAAGCTTGAGCCGGCGCCGTACGTGTAGCCCTTCTTCTCGCGCAGCGTGTTGTTGAGGCGCGACGTGAAGGAGCCGCCCAGGGCGGTGTTCACCACCATCAGCGGGTAGTAGTCGGGCGTGTTGCGTGCCACGCCGACGCGGCCCAGGCGGAAGCTCGACTGCGCCGCTTTCGGCTTGTCCACGAGGTAAATCGTGGTGGCCGCGCCACCGGCGGTGGCGGGGGCGGCCTTGGCGGCCAGCGCGGGCAGCGTGCCACGCGTCCACCCGCCGAACACGCGGCGCGCGAGCGCCTCGGCATCCACCACCGACAGGTCGCCGACGATCACCAGCGTGGCGTTGTTCGGACGGTACCACGTACGCCAGAACGACTGCACGTCGGCGCGCGACAGGCGCTCGGTGCTTTCGGTGGTGCCGATCGTGCTCTGGCCATACGGATGGGCCTCGCCGTACACCAGCGCCGCAAAGGCGCGGTCGGCCATCGCCGGTCCGCGGTCCTGCTCCTGCAGCAAGCCGGTGGTGCGCTCACTCTTGAGACGGAGGAACTCCTTTTCCGCGAACGTCGGCCGCAGCACCACGTCGGCCATCAGCCCCATGGCACTGTCGAGCGTGGCCTTGGTGGAGTGCATGGCGATCGTGCTCTGCTCGAAACCGGCCGAGGTGCGGAGGCTGATCGCGAGAAACCCGATCTGCTCGGCCAGGCCGAGCGCGTCGCGCGACCCGGCACCTTCGTCGAGCAGGTTGGCGGTGAGCGTGGCCAGCCCCGCCTTGCCCGTGGGATCGGCTTCGGCGCCCGTGCGCAGCACGAGAGCGACATCCACGACCGGCAGTTCATGCTGCTCCACGATCACGAGCTTGAGCCCGTTGGGCAGCAGGCGCTCGGTGATGCGGGGCAGCGTGAGCGGCGTCGGCGCCGCCAGCTTGGGTGGCGCGGTGTAGCTGGACGGTGCCATGGCCTGCTGGGCCGTCAGGGCGGCGGGGGACGCCGCCGGCAGCACGGCCGCCCACGCCAGCAGCGCGCGTGTGGTCAGAAGGGGGCGCATCACCGGAGATCCCCCGCCGTCAGCGCCAGCTCCTTCTTACCGTCCGGTACCACCGTGAGCACGATGCGCGGCCGCCCGGCCAGATAGGCCTGCGCCACGCGCTGCACGTCGGCGATGGTGAGCCGGTCGTAGCGTGCGAGATCCTGTGCCATGTAGTCGGGGGTCCCCGCGAAGTAGTTGTAGTAGCTGAGCTGCGTCGCCTTCCCCAGCACGCTCGACAGGCGGTCGATCGTGCTGGCGCGCATGCCGTTCTTCACGCGTGTCAGTTCGCGTTCGGTCACGCCGCGCGCAGCCACGTCAGCGAGCGTGCGTGCGATCTCCGCGTCGAGTTCGCGCGGATGGACGCCCGGCTTCGCCGTGGCGGTCAGCATGATCATGCCATCCAGCTTGTTCGAGCTGTTCCCCATGCTCACGTCCTGCGCGATCTGCTTGTCGTACACCAGCGTGCGGTACAGGCGCGAGCTCTTGCCGCCGGCAATGATCTCCGTGAGCGCGTCGAGCGCCGCATCGTCGGCGCTGAAGGTCTTCACGCCGTGCCACGTGTAGTACGTGCGCGGCAGCTGCACGCGGTCTTCCATCATCAGCACGGTGTCTTTCGTGAGGGCGACGGCCGGCACTGTGGGGCGCGCGATCGCCGCATTGCGCGGAATGTTGCCGAAGTACCGCGTTACCCACGTTTTGGCGGAGTCGGCGTCGAAGTCGCCGGCGATGGTGATCGTGGCGTTGTTCGGCGCGTAGTACTGGCGGAAGAAGTCGCTCACATCGGTCACCGACGCCGCGCTCAGGTCGGCGAGCGATCCGATCACCGGCCACGAGTACGGATGGTTCGACGGGAACATCACCGGCAGGATCGTCTCGTAGGCGCGGCCGTACGGCACGTTGTCATAGCTCTGTCGGCGCTCGTTCTTCACCACGTCACGCTGGAGATCGAGCTTCTCCTTGTCCATCGTGGGCAGGAGCCAGCCCATGCGGTCGGCGTCCAGCCACAGCATGAGCGGCAGCGCGTTCGACGGACCGGTCTCGTAGTAGTTCGTGCGGTCGAAGTTGGTGGAGCCGTTGTTGCTGGCTCCCGCCGCTTCCAACCACTCGTCGAATTTGCCCACGGGCACGTTCTGCGAGCCCATGAACATCACGTGCTCGAACAGATGCGCGAAGCCGGTGCGACCGCGCTTCTCGTCGCCCGACCCCACCTTGTAGAAGTTCTCGACGGCCACGATCGGCACCGAGCGATCCACGTGCAGGATCACTTCCAGTCCGTTGGGCAGGGTGAAGGTCTCGTACGCAATCGAGGGCGCCGGCTGCGCCGACGCGGGTCCGGTCGGGGTGCCAAGCGCGAGCAGACAGGCCGCGGTCAGGGAACCGACGCGATGCCACAGAGTCATGGATCGGAAAGTCAGGGAGGGATCGCTGGTAGCGCCGGTAATCTATAAGGGCCACTTTGGCGCATGCAGAATCACTCCCCCCCACCGGTCGGGTACGCCGCCCGGCTTGGCGTCTTCTCGGGCACGATGCTGGTGGTCGGCGGCATCATCGGCTCGGGCATCTTCCTGTCGCCCGCTGTGGTCGCGCAGCGGGTGGGCACGGGCCCCCTTACGCTGGCCGCGTGGGGGTTCGGCGCGGTGGTCGCCATCATCGGCGGTTTCGTGTACGCCGAACTCGGCGCCCGGCGCCCGCTGGCCGGCGGCACCTACATCTACCTGCGCGATGCGTTCGGCTCCCTCCCCGCCTTCCTGTACGGCTGGGCGCTGTTTCTGATCATGGCCACCGGGGCCATGGCCGCCGTGGCCATGACCGGTGCGAGCTACTTCGCCTCGCTGATGGGCTGGTCGCCCGCGACGGCCCAGCCCCTCGCCATCGCGTGCATCGCGATGCTCACGCTGCTCAATGCGCTCGGCGTACGCGTGGGGGCGACGACGGGGAATATCCTCACGGTCCTCAAGCTGGCCGCGATCGCGCTGCTGGTGGTGGCCGCACTCACGCTCGCGCCCACGTACACCGTGCCCGTGCCCGCCGCGCTATCGGCGCCTGTGACGCCGCCGCCCGGCCTCAGCGCCACGGTGCTCGCCATGGGTGCGGCGCTGGTCCCCGTGCTCTTTTCCTTCGGTGGCTGGCAGCAGACCAATGCCGTGGCCGAGGAGCTGCGCGACCCGGCCCGCACGCTCCCCAGGGCGCTCATTCTTGGTGTGCTCATCGTGGCCGCCACCTACCTGCTGGTGAACATCGCCTACCTGCGTGCCCTTGGTGTGCAGGGGCTCGCGGCCAGCAGTGCCCCGGCGGCTGACACCATGTTCGTCTTTCTCGGGCCCGCCGGGCGGACGCTGATCACCGCCGGCATCGTGGTGTCCACGATCGGTTTTCTCAGCATGGTGATTCTCATGTCGGCGCGCGTGTATCAGGCCATGGCCGCCGACGGGCTGTTCTTTCAGCGCATGGCCACGCTGCACCCCGTCACGCAGACGCCGGTGGCCGCCCTGGTGGCGCAGGGCGTCGTCGCCCTGCTGCTGCTGCTCACCGGTACGTACGGACAGTTGCTCGACTACGTGGTGTTCGCCGACTGGATCTTCTTCGGCACCACGGCGGCGGCGCTGGTGGTGCTGCGTCGCCGCGACGGCCCGTTGCCGGACGGCGGCGCCAGCGCCCCCGGTCACCCCTACACCACACTCGTGTTTATCGCGGCCGCGGTGTACGTAGTGATCGGCTCCATCCTCTCCAATCCCGGCAACGCCGCCCGCGGCGCCGGGCTGCTGGCGCTGGGCGTCCCCGTGTACCATTGGTGGAACCGCCGGCGTGCGGGGGACGCGCCGCACGCGCGCTGACCGTCACCGGCCGATGCGTGCCGAATCAGTGGCCCGGTTCGACGTCCGCGCCCGCCACGAAATCTGTCACCGCGGCGATCGTGATTGGGTCGCGCAGGATGCGCCGGTGCCCCACGTCGTCCACCGGCAGCAGCCGCGCGCCCGGCCACACCGCGGCCATCCGCTCGCCGTCGGCAAAGGGCACCTCGCGGTCGTCGCGCGCGTGCACCACCAGCGCGGGAACCGCCACCGTCCGCAGCGACTCCGTGATGTCCTGCACCGCGTGACCGCGTGCCTGCACCCGTCGCCGCACATCGCGCAGAAAGTGCGCCGTCGCCTTGGGCGGCAGGTGCATGGCGGCCGAGAAGCGGTGCAGCACGTCGTGCAGCGAGGCGGGGCTGGCAATGACGGCGGCGCGCGAGGCCGTGAGCCCGGCCGCCAGCGCCAGCGCAATACTCCCGCCGCCCATGGAGTGCCCAACCACGGCGTGCAGCGTACCGGCGTACCGCTGCACCTCGATCAACGCCTCGGCAAACCGATACGGGTCCGCCTGACGGCCGCGCGAGTGGCCGTGGGCCGGACCGTCCACAGCGATCACGCGGAACCCGCGCGCGATCAGGGCAGGGGC
>JARIEV010000140.1 GCA_031127225.1 Gemmatimonadota bacterium
GGCGAAACCCGGCGTCGCCGGATTGGCCACGACCACCAGCAAGGCGCCCACCTGATGAAATCCGGCGGCCAGTCGGCGCCAACGGTCATTGGCGTACACCGTCTCGAGGGCCACGGCCTCCGTGCCACTGGGCATCAGGAAGACGTTGTCGGTATCCCGCATGGGCCGCGCGATTTTGTTCAGCGACACGCCATAAAGGAAGCTGTCGCTGATGCCGTGCGGGTCGTCGCCGCTCACCAGCGCTTCGATCGCGGGCGCCTCGCCGATGAGATCGGCCACAGCGACGCGCCGCCGCAGCCCCTGCGCGCGGGCCACGCCCAGCGCCAGCGAGGTGGCAGCCGCCGCATCCACCGCGGCGATCACCACGGCGCAGAGGCCGTCTAGCAGCGGCGCCACGCGGCGTCCTTCCATCTCCCATCGTTCGGACATGCCGGCGGTCGTCATGGGGCTCCCTCGAAGATCCAGTAGCTCTGCCCCGATGCCTTCCCCACACGGTCGGCATCGGCGCGCGTGGCGTACGGACCCAGCACCACCCGATAGAGTGTCTTGCCGGCGCGATCGGAGGTCGTGATGCGCGGTGATTCCCCGTCTACGCGGATCCGTGCCGCCACCTGACGGGCCTGCCGCTCGTCGAGCACCGCCGCGAAGGATACCGTGAACGCGGTGGCCGGCGCCGAATCGGTGCGCATGGTGGTGCGCGCGGTGTCCACCTGCGGACCGCGCGCCGCTGCGCTGTCGGCATAGTCCACGGAGTCGCGCGGCGCGCTGGTGCGGAACTGCACCGGCTGATCGAGACCGGCGGCGCGCGGCCGGAATCCGTTCCAGCGCATTGTGTACCAGAACTGCGCGGCGCCGCCCACAACGGTGCGCATGTCCGCCAACGATACCGGGTGGGCCAGCACGACGTCGTTGCCGCGCGCGGTCGCAATGGCACCGTCGGGGAGCACCAGCGGCAGATCGCTACGCCACGCGCTCTGCACCACGCCCAGCACGGCATCGCTGCCCAGACTGATCACGTACACGGAATCCCCGCCACCGCGCGCCAGCACCACGCGCCCCAACGGGTCCATGCGCAGTGCACGCGGGACACCGGGCAGTTTGATCGTGCCGCTCACGCCCTCTTCGAAACGGTCCACGATGCGGAGCTTCTCTTCGTTGTCGAGCGCCACGAACAGACGATCGCCGCTGGGCGTGGCGGCGATCGCCGTAACGGGATCGCCGAGATCCACCTCAAGCGCCTTGGCGAGATCGCGCGTACGCACGGCGATCACCATCTCGTTGCCACCGAAGAACACGCGGTCACCCACGGCGCCCGCGGTGGCCCCGAGGGAGCTGCGCAGGGTGGCATCACTGCCGCCGATGTCGAACGACAGACTGTCGGTGACGGTTTGCCCGGGCGGGCGCACGCGCCACACGATCGCGCGGTCGCCTTTGGCACCGGCCACGATGAGCGAGCCGTCGCTTTGGGCGTACAGCGCATGGGCGGGCAACGACGGGGTGAAGCGCCAGTCGCCGCCGCTGGGGGTGTAACGCGTGATCTCCCCGCCGCGCGTGAGCGCATAGATCGCCCCGCCGTCGGCGGAAGAGGTCAGCGCCACCTGATCGGTGCGCGAGGTGGTGACGGCGCCGAGACGCAGATCAATGCGCACGGGCGCGCCACCGGTATCCACCGCTGCCAAGTAGCCGTCTTCGGCGCCAAACGCGATGATGCGGGCCAGCGCCGGGACGCGCGCACTCGATCGCCAGATCGTCGAATCGAGCGCTGGATAGCGGGCAGCCGTGAGGAACCCGCCGTCGCGCGCCAGGCGCAACACGATCGGGTCGGGACCACCGGGAATACTGGGAGTGGCGTCGGCTCCGGCAGGGCGGGACGAGCGATCGGCACAGCCGCCGGTGACACCGCACGCAAGGAGCACGAGCGCCGACGCGATGAGCGTGCGCACAGGCGAAAACTACCCGCCGGAGGGTGACGCAGGGAGGGGGGAGATCAGTAGCTGGCGCCGAAGAAGAAGGTGCCGAAGCCCTTCGTCCCCGGCCGGCTCACCGGCACCGCCCAGTCCCACCGGATGATCGCGATGTTGAACAGGTTCATGCGCACCCCGAAGCCGTAGCTCTGGAGCAGGGCGCGCTGCCGGGCGAAGTCGTACCCCTCCGGGCGGCTTCCCACGACCTGCTGTCCCTTGGACCACGCCACGCCGGCGTCGTAGAAGAACAGCCCGTCAATGGGCGGCAGCCCGATGGGCAACCGGCCACTCCCAAAGCTGCGGATGATCGGGAAGCGCAATTCGGCGTTGGCGAAGGCCACGCGGCTCCCGATCAGTTCGACGGAGCTGCAGGACGTGCCGTCGTCGGTGGGAAGGCCGGTGCAGGTGATCGAGCCGAGATCCTCGCGGTTGTAGCCGCGGATGAAGTCGGGGCGCCCGATCCATTTGGGGAAGCGCAGTTCGTCGCGCCCCACCGACATGCTGCCTGTGAAGCGCGTGGCGAACGTGACGTAGTTGAACAGGAGCGGGTAGTAGGCCCGCACGTCGGCCAGGTACTCGGTCCACTTCCACGTGCCGACGCTGGGCTCGACCTCGAGGCGCAGGCGCCGGCCGGAAATGGGGCCGGTGTAGCCGAACAGCGTGTTGTCGGTAACGAACGCGAGGTACGGCGAAACGGTATTGGCCGACGCGACGTTACGGGTGGAGCCGCGCTCGAACCCGGTGGCGTAGCCGAAGTTGTAGTCCACCAGCCGCGTAAATGGAAACACCTGCTGGTCGATGTTCTGGAAACGCGCGCCGAGTTCGAAGCGGGTGAAGCGGTTGAGCGGATATAGGCCGGCCGCGAACACCTGTCGCACCACGAGTCGCGTGATTTCCTGAGACTCGGAGAACTTGTTGTCCCCCAGCGGTTCCTGGATGTAGTTGGACAGCAGGTACACCGGCTGTTGAATCACCCCGGTGGTGTACTGGAGGCGGCGCCCGAGGCTGGTGTATCCCACGAACACCTGAGCATCGCTGAGCTGGCCGTTGATCGCGCCCGACAGGGCGAGCCGACGGTCGCCGAGCAGATCGCTGAGCACCACCGTGGTGCCACCAAACGTCCCCTGACCGAAGCCACCCTGCTGGTAGCCGATGGACGGCTGCGCCACGTACTCAGGGGTCAGGCGCGCCTTGTACCGGAAGTCGCGGAACTTGGTGGAGTCGGGGAGGTTGAAGTCGAAGCTGTCCATCAGCGCGCGCACGCTGACGGCTTCGGCCATCCGTGCGGCGACCGCGACCGGCAGGTCGTCGGAGGCGCGGGCTCTGACCCCCACGGTGGGGCGGTAGAACGACTGCCTTGCGGCGGCGGTGTCGGTCACCGCTGCCCGCCCGAGATGGGCGGTGGGATCAGGCTTCACCGTCGCGACCGACGGCACGGGCGTGACCGGACCCGCCGTCGGCTTGCCCGGTGCGCCCAACTGCGCCACGACCACGGGATCGCGGTACGGGGCCTTCTTGAGGGCGCGCGGATTCTTGATCTTCCAGATCGCGTGATCGGTCTGTTCGTAGTACACGAAGGCCAACACGTCGGCCCCCCGCGCCCACGTGATGGCCGGCGACTGCTCCGCCACGGCCGTCACGGCGCCGAGCACGTTGGTGAGCTGGAAGTGCTCGCGCGCGTCGAGATCGTACAGGAACAGATTGGCGGTGCCGGTGCGATCGGTGATGTACGCGATCGATCGGCCGTCGGGCCCCCACTGGGGGTTGAGGCTGCGGCCGCCCTGACCGTCGATGATCGTGACATTCTGCGTCTCGAGGTCGAGGAGCGACAGCTTCCACGCGCCGATCTTGAGAATATCGAGATCGGTGTCCGCGCCGCGGTCACTGGAGAACGCGATGGTCCGCCCGTCAGGGGACCACTGCGGCTGCAGATCGCCGAACGGATCCTTGGTGACTTGCTGATAGCCCGGCGTGTCGAGGGACGCGATGTACAGATCGCTGCTGCCATGCCGCATCCCACTGAACACGATCCGGCGCCCGTCGGGAGAGAAACTGGGGCTGAGGACCTGATCGAGCTCGAAGTCGAATTTGCGGATCACCCGGCGCGACTTGACGTCCATCACGTAGAGGACGTCGCGGCCACCGCTCTGGCCCGTAAAGGCCAGCAGCTTGGCGTCGGGGGAGAACGAGGGCTGCGAGTAGATGAACCGCAGCTGCTCGAAGTCGGGGTTGGTGGTGGTCTTGACGAGGCGCGCGATCCGCTTGCCCGTTTCGCCGTTGGCGAGATACAGGTCGGGGAACACTTCGCCCCGCAGGAAGCTGCCGTACGCGATGTACGTGATGTACTTGCCGTCGTTGGACAGCGCCGGGGCCACAAACAGGCTGGAAATGCTCCCCGAGCGCTTCTGCGAGAGCAGGGGCTCGGCGAAACTGCGCGGGCGCTGCAGGTCGGCCACCATCGGGAGGAACTTGGCCTGCATGGCCTGCTTCCACTCGGTGCTGAGCTCGTCGAGCGAGAGGCCGATTTCGCGGCGGAAGGCGCGGTCAATGCCGAGGCTGGGCACGGCGTTCATGATCTCGCCGATGACTTCATCACCCCAGCGCGCCCCGACGTACTGCCACACCGACAACCCGTAGCGATAGGGGAAGTACTTGTCGGGGCGCTCCGTCATCTGCTGGATGGAGGGGAGCGCGTTGTTGACCACAGCATCGCGCACCCACGCATCGGTCCACGGGTGCTTCTCGCCGATCGAGAAATATTCGGCGAGCCCTTCCATGAACCAG
Organism: Gemmatimonadota bacterium; assembly: GCA_031127225.1. Lineage (GTDB taxonomy): Bacteria > Gemmatimonadota > Gemmatimonadetes > Gemmatimonadales > Gemmatimonadaceae > Gemmatimonas. Next base: position 4,749 of record JARIEV010000140.1, read on the forward strand.
AGCGGAGGATTGACCTGCGCGAGGTTTTGCAGCCCCGCGCCAGCCCGGCCCCGCGAGAAGATATCGAACGTGAAGACGTGCACCATCTCGTGCATGAGCACGTGCTCGAAGCTGGCCCAGTCACCGCTGAAGAACTGCGCCATGCGCTGGCGCAGGGGGTCGGTGACACCGCCGGTGCCTTCGCCGAGGTCGCCAAAGACATTGCTCTGCGCGAAGTCGCCGGACGATCCGAAGATCAGGACCGGCTTCTTCTCGCGGAACTGGTGCGCCATGAGCCGGGAGAGCCGCGCGTACGAGCGCTCGGCCATCCGGGCGGCGTCCGGCGCCACGTCGGCGATTTCCGGATAGTAGTGAACCTGAAAGTGCTCGGTTTCAATGACCCGCCAGCGCAGCCGATCGTACTGGACCTGATTCTGCCCGAAATACTGAGCATGCAGCGGCGACGCGATCGCGGTGATCGCGAGAACAAGAGCCGCTCCCCATCGTGTCCAGCGCTGCGCCTGCGGCATTTACCGGGCTCCCTGCGTGGCGTCAATGTTCAGAGGAACCGGCGTTGCGTCACCCCACAGCCGCTCGAGCTGGTAGTACTGCCGCAACGTCGGATGAAACACATGGATGACGCAGTCGGCGTAGTCCAGCAACGCCCAGCGTCCCTGCGTGAGACCTTCGGTCATGGTGGTAGACACGCCACCATCCTTCAACCCTGCCTGGATGTATTCGGCCACGGCGCGGACGTGGGTGTCGGACGTGCCACTGGCGATAACAAAGAAGTCGGTCATATCCGTCACACCCCGCAAATCGAGGACGCGGATATCGTTGGCCTTCAGCTCATTGGCCAGGGCGGCGGCGCGGAGTGCGATGGATTCGCCGGGGCTCGGCGGTCGTTCTGCCATGTCGGTATTTCGGGGGATTACGAGAACAGGAGTGGCCCGTGACAGAGCGTACCCCGTCGGCACCGTGAAGGTTGCGCGTCGGACGGCTGCTCGGACAGGGGCAAAAAAAGGGGAGCCCGAGTCCGGACTCCCCCATTGCCGGCGATGTGGTGCCGCTTACTGCTTGATGATCCACACCTTGATTTCGGGCTTCACGTCGGCGTGCAGGCGGATGCCTACGCGGTAGACGCCCAGCGCCTTGATCGGCTCATTGAGCTCGATCTGGCGCTTCTCGATGTGGAAGCCCTGCGCTTCGAGCTGGTGGGCGATGTCGGCGGTGGTTACGGACCCGAACAGCTTCCCTTCTTCCCCGACGCGCGCGGCAAAGGTCACCGAGACCTCGGCGAGCTTGTCGGCGATGGTCTGGGCGGCGGCGATACGCTCGTTCTCGAGCGCCTCGAGGCGCCCCTTCTCGAGCGCGATCCGCTTGCGATTGCCCGTCGTGGCTTCGAAGGCGAAGCCGCGCGGGATCAGGAAGTTGCGGGCGAAACCGGCAGACACGGAGACGATGTCACCAGGATGTCCGAGCTTGTCGACGGCGTTACGAAGGATGACTTCCATGGGTACTCCGGGTCCTGCAGTGAAGAGTGTTCGGCGTCCGACGGCACAGGCCGGGTCGGGCGCACGACGGACGAAACAGCAAGCAACGACGTCAGCGCGGGGTCGGCCGGCGCGGGGGCGCGCCAGCGCGGAAGTCGCGCCATGTATCTCCCAATCCCAGCCCGAAGGTGACGATGAGCATCGCCATCACCACCCAGAGCGGACCCAGCATCGGGACCAGCACCAGCAACGCCAGCAACGCCGGGACGGCGAACCGGTCGGGAATCCACCACGTGAGCACACCAGCACCCCGGCAGGCGTAGAGCGCGCCGAAGAAACAGACCAAATTGGCCCCCATCGCGCGCCATTCGGCGAGCGTCGGGAGCAGCAGCACGGTCACGCCGGCGATCAATCCCCACACCAACTGGTCGTTGAAGCGCAGGTCGCGCAGCGCCCCCAACGGGGGACCGATCCGCACCCGCGACAGGCGGTGATAGGCCGCCCACCCCAACGCCAGCGCCAGCAACGACTCGAGCGCCAGCAACGCCGGCGCGATTGAGACGAGAGGCGCCGGGACCAATCCCTGCGGTGACCCCGCCCCCGCGATGGGGTCGCCCAACGCCACCAACACCCCTTCCATCCGGCTCGCGCGGTTGGCCGCCTCGGGGAAGCGCTGCGCGAACGCGCGCCACGACTCCGTTTCGGACCGACTCCGCCAGCTTTGCAACGATTCGCCGAGGCGACGCTGGTACTCCCGGGAGAGCATCTGCGTTGGGCCGTCCAGCACATGCTCCCCACTGCGTGTCCGCGTCGTCACCCCCGCCAGCGTCACCAAGGCCGCGAGGCCGATGGATCCGAGGGCACGGGTGAGCAGCGACTTCCGTGGCGAACCGAGACAGACCAAGCCGAACGATGCCCCGAGGGTGAGCGCCCAACCGCGTCCAAAGGCACCGTACCCCGAGAGGGGCAGGGGGACCTTCCAGATCACGTAGCCGGCCGCCAGCGCCCAGATGAGCGCCACCACCAACCGGCCTCCCGACCACCAACCGACGATCGCACAGGCGGCGATCGCGACGAGGACGAGCAGGGCGAACTGTTCCACGGGCAGGAGCAGCCGGATCACACCGGACACCAGCGACAGTGAGGCCGGCCAGGCCGGTGCTGCGGTGGCGAGCACCATGAGCACCAGCGCCAGCACGAACCACCGCCACCCGCGTTCCTGCGGAGCCGTCGCGGCAGACTCCGACGCGACGGCTCCGGTCATACTCAGCCCGTCTGCCCCTTCACGTAGGGCAGCAGCGCGAGGAAGCGCGCCTTCTTGACGGCCTTCGACAGCTGGCGCTGGTGACGCGCATCGACACCGCTCAGGCGGCTCGGCAGGATCTTGCCGTAGTCCGTAATGAAACGGGCGAGGAGACGGTCATCCTTGTAATCGACGTAGCGAATGCCTGCTTCCGTGATCGGGCAGGGCTTCTTCTGGCGGCGCATGATTTAATCCTCGTCGTCGTCGTCGTCATCACCCGCGCGGCGGCGCGAGGCGAGCTCTTCATCGCTGAGCTTCGGCGCACCCAGCTCATGCTCGGCCAGCGAGATCATGTAGCGGACAATCCCTTCGTCAAGCTTGAGCGCGCGCTCGAACTCGGGAAGCACGGTGGTCGTGGTCTCGAACCGCGAGATGGCGTAGTAGCCAGACTCGTGGCGGCCGATCTTGTACGCCAGCTGGCGACGGCCCCAGTGCTCGATCTCCGCCGGGGCGGTCAGATGGAGCAGGGTCTGCAACTTGTCGAGCTTTTCCGCAATGGCCGCATCTTCGAGCGCACTGTCGATGATGTACACGGCTTCGTATCGCCGCGTCGGGTTGCGGCGGATTTTGAGCTTTGCCACTCGGCAATCCTCCCTGTGGTCTAAGGTGCCCCCCGCAGTGCCGATCCGCAGGAGGAGGGTCAGGGGAACGGTGCACTGTTCCGGATGAGCCTTGAAGCCTAGCCACGCCCGACGGCCAAGGGAAGGGAGGGTGTCGGCTTTCGGAGGGCGCGAACGGTCGGTCGAGGTTCGCGCGCGCCTGCCTTAGATTGCGCCACTATGTGTGGCAGATACGGCTTCGGCACCCCCGCGCGGCTCGGGACGCTCCCTCTGGGCGTCACCTTTCCCTCGCTCGCCCCCCGATTCAACGTGGCACCGTCCCAGGCCGTACCGCTGGTCCTGTCGGCCGCCGACGGACGGACGGTGCGCATGGCCAAGTGGGGGCTGATCCCGTTCTGGGCGGACGACCCGGGGATCGGGCACAAGCTGGCCAACGCCCGCGCCGAGGGGATCGGGTCGAAGCCGGCCTTCCGGGCGGCGTTCAAGGCGCAGCGTGGGCTGATGCCGGCCGATCTGTTCTACGAGTGGCAGGTCGTGCCGGGGCACAACGGCAAGCAGCCGTGGTGTATCCGGTTGCCCGACGACGCCCCCTTCGTGATGGCAGCGCTTTGGGACAGCTGGCAGCCCGCGGACGACCCGCTTGCGGAGCCGCTGCTCACCTGCTGTCTGATCACGACGGACGCTAACGACACGATGGCGCCGATTCATCATCGCATGCCAGTGATTCTGCCGCTGGACCGGGTGGATACCTGGCTCGATCCGGACACCACGCCGGCCGCTGCCGCCGCACTGCTGCGCCCCTACGAGGGCCCGCTGCACGCGTACCAGGTGAAGACGTGGGTCAACGCCAGCCGAAACGATGACGCGGAGTGCGCGGCACCGCTGGTGCGGGCGGATGCCCACCGCGACGAGCAGTTCTTCGGCGCCTGACGGCCGTTACTTCGTGCCGCTGGCGCTGCGCAGGAAGAGATTGAGGGAGCCGAAGCTGAGCTTCGACTTCATCTGCACCATCAGGCGGCGGTCGTCGTCGGTGATCCACACTTCGGCCCGGCCGTTCTTGCTGAAAATGCCCTTGCTCTGAAAGGTGGGCTGCAGCACGACGGTCTTGAACGTGCCGCCCGGCACGGTGACGGTTTCTCGGCGGACCACATGGATGCGGACCGGGTTGCCGGCGGCCTTGAAGTAGCGGGAATACTCGTAGGTCTTGCCGACTTCCAGCGGTACCGTGCGCACGAAGTACAGGAACGACCCGTCGTCGAGGGGGCTGGCCACGGTGGGCTCTTCGGGGCGGTCATTTTCCCGGAACATGCCACGCTCCGGAAAAATCTCGTACCGGCGGGTGCGCTCGTAGCTCCCTTCGTCGACATCCTGATGGTAGCGCAACGAGTTGAGCGTGGTGACGTCAAACCACGACTCGTACAGGTCGTTCACGCGATAGAGCGGGATGCCGCCGTTGATGCGGAACACGGTGTGCCACACCGGCCGGCCCCGCACGTCGGTGATCTCCTGCACCTCCATGCTGCCATTGCCCACCTTGAGCGAGCCGAAGCGCACATCGTAGTCGAGGCGCTCGCCCACGGTGAACGGGACCGGCATCGCATTGGCG
>JARIEV010000006.1 GCA_031127225.1 Gemmatimonadota bacterium
CCCCGCCTGCGGCACCGCGTAGTAGCCCTCCAGATGTGCGTGCGTGTTCGGCGCGATGTATGCCACGCGATCCGCCGGGGCCACCCCCAGCGTCTGCAACGCCTGCGACCAGCGATCGCACCGCTCCAGAAACTCGGCGTACGTCCACCGCTGATCGCCATCCACCACGGCCTCGCGGTCACCGTACAGCGCACGCGCACGACGGGCAAAGTCCATCGGAGTCAGCGGAACCTGCATGGTGGCACCTACGGAAAAGGGGATGACGGCACCGGTCCCGGCCGGCGTGGTCATCCCGATTGTACGGCACGCGTCGCACCCGTCGCAACCCGCGCCATGCCCATCACAGCCACTCCCCCGGAAACGCGTCCATCACGCACCGCCTGCACGCCTACGCCGCGCGCAGGCTGATCACCCGCGAGATGTCTCAGGAACGGATATGACGCCGTCTCGCTCCTGCACCCAAGATGAGCAGTGGCAGTGCCAACAGGATAGCTACCGCTGGTTCCGGTACAAGAACTGCCGCCTGACCAGTAAGGCGTTCAACCAGCAGGCCGTCCGCGTATCCAGTTCCGGCAACGGCAAAGTCGAGATGATTGAGTCCCGCGATGAACCCGACTGGTGTGTTGAACGAGTGCAGATTCGAAAAAAGGCCTGGTCCATCGAACTGGGCAATCTGCGCTCCATTCAGAAAGATGCTGAAGAAGTCGTCGGCCGCGGCGTAGCCGCTCATGGTTGCCGTGGTGTGGTCCAACCCTGTGAGATCGAACGACAACCGGAAGATGTACGTGACGTCACGCGAGGAGGCGGCCTTGTCGAACCAGATCCAGCAACTGTTTGCCGACACATACCACGTGTCGAGGCCTGTGCACGGTCCATTGTTCCGGTCCACCACGGCTGGCGCGAGGGTCGGAGTGAAGGCCGTGGGAAGGCCTGCCGGTCCCGACGGATAGTAGTAGTTTTGCCGCGAGATAATTTGGTAATGCGGATCGAGTGCGTTTTCAGCCAGCAGGCGCTGCCCGCTGGCATCCACCCCCGTGCCGAACAGACCGGGGATATCGACCAACCCCGTCTGAGCGGAGAGTGAGGATGCGCCACTGCCGCTTATCAGGGCGGTAGCGAGCGACAGGCAGGTGATGAGACGCGTACGCATAGCGAATCCCTTTTTGTGAGTTCGACCCGATACAGCACGGCAACCGATTTGACGGTGCCTCGAAGCTTTCGTCAGAATGCAATCCTGCCGTCAAAAGACCGTTAAATGTGACTAGGCTAGAATGGCATGGGGAGCACCGGCGACAGCCCGCGCCCCCCTCACAGCCACTCGCCCGGAAACGCGTCCTTCAAGAACCGCATAAACACCTTCGCGCGCGCGCTCGCGCCTATGCGGAGTTCGCCGCCGCCACGCTGGCGCACTGGCAGGGCTGATCGCACCACCGGACACACCGCATCGTCGCGCAAAAAACTCCCCCGTGAACGCACAACCCGAGGCATCGGTCGCGTTCACAGGGGAGTTGACGCATGGTGCTTACGCCGCACGCACCGTAGCCGCCGCGAAGTGGCGTCCGGGATACCGCGCGAAAGCCGTCACAACGCGCGACTGCGGTCACGCACCGATCGTGCGAAGCACGACGCGATCACACAAATGGGGAATTCGCTCGGAAGTCCGGACGCCAAGACACGACACTGTCACGCAACCGGCTGTTTTACGGTGGATTTATGTGTGAGGCGTAGAGTAGCGTGGGGCCAGTGGTAGACATGGTCCGTAATGCTGCGCTCACTCCACCCGACCGACACAATGCCCACCAATCGATGCGTTTTCTCCCTGCTCACATTCCTGACACTTGTCGCGACACCAATGCTGGCCGACGCGCAACAGCCCTTGGCGGGCGGTGATTGGACGCAAGTCGGGAACATGGTCGCCGACGGCAATCTGTTTAACGGCAATTGCAACTTGGATCTTTCCGGCGCATGCACGTTCGACAGCGCTACGGACTATTGGCATCCCATGGCCAACGCCAATCAGATCCTCTTTATCACTGGCGATCGTCAGTATTGGGGACAAGCGTGGTACGGCGATGTAAGGAGCATCATTCAGGGTGCTACGGGAGACTTCACTCCCAACCTCACGTGGATTGATGCGGGCCGGGGGGGCGTTTCGGTAGGCGCCATCACCGGCAATGTGCTCTTTCGGCTTGGGGTTTGGGGGAGTCCGCCCGAAGATCCGTGGGTCACACTCGAAGGGCCGCACTGCGCCAACATCAGCACGTCGGCGCCTTGTTCTGAGATCGTCTGGGGAGAAAACGCCTACCCACGGTTGGATGGAAACTCGCATACGTTCCTGCAGATGAACCACGGCGGCCTCGAAGTCTGGGCGCGTGAATACAACGCATCACAGACCGTCGTCCCCGAGCCCTCCACGATCGCACTCGTCGCCGCCGGTTTGCTCGGCCTCGGATGGCGAAACCATCGCCTTCGTCGCTGGGCCGTCAACGTGTGAGCAAAGCTCGCGCGCCTATGCGGAGTTCACCGCCGCCACGCTGGCGCACTGGCAGGGCTGATCGCACCACCGGACACACCGCATCGTCGCGCAAAAAACTCCCCCGTGAACGCACAACCCGAGGCATCGGTCGCGTTCACAGGGGAGTTGACGCATGGTGCCTGTGAATCTCCCTACGCCGCGCGCACCCTGGCCGACGGCCGATAGTTGATGAGCAGGATGCCCGCGCCCACGAGCAGGCACGACACCACGATCCGCGCGCCCAGCGGTTCGCCGAGCAGCAGCCGACCGATGGCCAGGCCGAAGATCGGCGTGAGAAAGGAAAAGCTGGCCACCGTGGTGGGTGCGTACACCGAGAGCAGCCACAGGAACGTGATGAAGCCGCCCGACACGACCACCACGCCCTGAATGAGCAGGGCCACAATGTGCATAGGCTGCAATGCACGAATCAGCGGGCCGAACGCCGGCGACACCGCGAGAAGGATCGGCGCCGACACGAGCACCATCCAGAACAGCTGCTGCTCGGCACCCGCCTCCGCCATCACCGGCCGACGCGCGATGACCGTCTGCGCCGCCCATCCAAGCGCGGCGCCGAGTGCGAGCAGGTCACCCGCCACACTGGCCCCGGCAGCCGCCTCGCCGCGCGTGAACAGCGCCGCCACGGTACCCGCGAACGCCATCGCCAGACCCACGCCCTTCGTGAGCGTCATCCGATCGCCCGGCAGCCAGACGTGCGACATCAGCGCCAGCCACACCGGCATCGAGTAGAAGATGATCGACGCGTGACTGACCGTCGTGAGATCGAGCGCGAGAAAGAGGCACAGGAACTCGCCCGCAAAGAATAGCCCCATCAGCGTCCCTTCCCGCGCGACCGCACGGCTGGCTCCCGTGAGCCGGCCGCGCCGCCAGAGCCACAGTCCGACGCACACCGCGGCCACCGCGGAGCGGAGTCCGGCCGCGAACACCGGTTGCAACCCCACGTTGGTCTGCTTGATGAGCACCTGGTTGAACGCCAGCAGCAGCATCACCGCCACCAGCGATGCACCACCGAACAGGTCCAATCCCTTGGGACCGTTGGCACCACGCGGAGCACCCACGGGGCCGCGCCTCAGCTCAGCTGCGACTGCTCGTGGAGACGGTCGTACACATGGCTGGCCTCCACGATCTTGCCGTCGTGCAGACGGTAGAACGACATGTACGGCGTCGTCATCGACCGTCCATCGGCGTAGGTGTGGGTCGAGATATTGTGCACCGCCACCATGTCGCCCTCGGCGATCATGGACTGGATCACGATCTCGATGTCCTTGCTCGCGTTCAACTGCTTCAGGTAGTCGCTGTATTCAGTCGCCGACGCGAATTCGTGTCCGCCCCGTTGCACGTCCAGGCTGGGCGTGTGCGTAGTCGTCATGCCGTCGAACGTGACCGCCGAGAGCTCCGCGAACTGCTGAAACTGGATCGCCATGAGAAACTGGAGCACCGCTTCCTTGTTACGCTGCTGCAGCGACGCCGGCTCCGGCACGTCCTTGGCCACCTGCACCGCACGCGCGAAATACGCGTCCTGCGACGCGTGCAGATCGAGATGTGTGCTCAACCCCGAGATGTCAAAGACCTGACGCAGCGCGGGCTGCACGCCACAGCAGCTCAACTGCCTGCCCGCCGCCCGCCGAGCCTTGAGCGCCGCCAACAGCACGCGCAGGCCGGCGCTGCTCATATAGTCCACGTCCTGCAGGTCGATCAGAAGATTCGAGCGCGCATCGTCGGCGGCCGGGAGGCACGCCTCGAGCGCACCCGCGTTCCGGCTGTCGATGCGTCCTTCAGCGCGAACGATGATCGTCCCGCCGCGGCGTGATGTCTGGAAACTCATGTCAGCTCCTCACCTTCAGTAAGTGGAGCGCGGAAGTTATGGCGCACGGTGCAGCTCGCAAAGCGGGAGTATTCTGATGGAGTAGTACACACCCGTCGCGTCCACAGCCCCGATGGAATGAGATCCAGACGGTCGTTGTCCAATGCCGAGCCCCACCCGGCCGACAGGTACACCGGGCGCCGGGGACGATACGGGCGGCATGGGTCACGACACATTCATCAAGGCGGGGAGAGGATGGCGATCATCAGGCGGTCTTTTACGTGGTTCACGGTGGTCGCGCTCACGGGGGTAGGGTTGTTCGCCTGCACCGCCGATGAGGCGACAAGCACCGCGCCGGTCATCACCGAGCCGACCGGCACGCCCGGGTACAACGCGCTCTGGCTTCCTCCCGTCCTCTCCGGAACCACGTTCAACCTGACGTTGGCCAAGTCCACCAAGCAGTACCGCACTGGTGCCGCCACGAATACGTACGGGTACAACGGCAGCAGCTTCTGGGGGCCCACCCTGATCATGAACAAGGGGGATTCCGTCACGCTGAACGTGACGAACACCCTCACGGATCAGACCACCACACACTGGCACGGCTTTCACATCGCCCCCGAGATGGACGGGGGCCCGCATCAGGTGGTGGCCCCGGGCGCCACGTGGTCGCCCACCTTCCGGGTGCGCAACAACGCGGCCACCTATTGGTATCACCCGCACCTCCACGAAAAGACGTACGAGCAGCTGACGATGGGGGCCGGTGGACTCATCATCATCCGCGATCCCGCGGAAGCCGCCCTCGCGCTGCCGCGGAGCTACGGTGTGGATGACATCCCGCTGGTGTTCTCGAGCCGTCGGTTTCTGAGCTCCAATCAGTTCGCCAAAGACATCAAAGTCACGACGTACGGTGACTACATGCTCACCAACGGGACCGAGAAGGCCATGGTCACGATGCCCAAGCAGGTCGTCCGCTTGCGGCTGCTCAACGCCGAAATCGAGCGGGGGCTGAACATCGGCCTCAGCGACAATCGCCCATTCTCCGTGATCACCAACGACGGCGGTCTGCTCGACGCGCCGGTGGTGGTAACGCGGGTGGTCATGATGCCGGGCGAGCGCGTGGAGATTCTCGTGGATCTCAGCAAGGATGCCGTCGGGGCGTCGCTCGACCTGATGGCGTACAACGCCGGGCAGAGCTTCGGCTTCCCCGGGCAAGAAGGGAATCCCGTCCAGCCCGACGGCACGGCGGGGCGCATCAACAGCAGCCTGCTCAACAACACCGATTTCCCGATGTTGCGCATGGCCGTCGGTGCCGCCACGGCAAGCGCCATCACCAGTGTGCCGTCAACGCTGGTTGCCAACCGGTACTGGACCACGGCCGACGTCACCAACAGCCGCACCGTCACCATCACGGGCGGGCAACCCGGATCGGGGTTCTCATTCGACGGGAAGAGCTTCAGCCACACGCTGATCAATCACACCATCAAGCTCAACGCGGTCGAGAAGTGGACGGTCGTGAACAACAACGTCTTCGGCCACGCCATCCACCTGCACGACGTGCAGTTCAAGATCATCTCGCGGAGCAACGGCCCGGTCGCCCCGTACGAGTCCGGGTGGAAGGACACCTTCTACCTCCCGCTCGGCACCACCGCCGTCGTACTGGCCAAATTCGAGGATTTCACCACCACCGCGAACGCCTACATGTTCCACTGCCACTTCTCGAACCACGAAGACGAAGGGATGATGGGACAGTTCACGGTGGTGCCGTAGGAGAGCGGCGGACGCGGCGAGGCCGCCCGGCATATCTGGGCGCCGCGCTGACGCTGGACCTTCAACCACGCACACCCCAATATGGTGGGCAGCAGCTTCGCCACCGCTTGCACGTCGGGTGAGTTCTCGTGCCTCGCGACGCCTCGGCCTGTCTTGCGCACACCATGAATCGCCTCATCCGACTCGCCCGTCACCTGCCGCTCCAGACGGCGCTCCTGCTGGCGCCGATCGCCTGGTGTGCGCATCAAATCGAAGAGAGCTCCGGTGGCTTTCGCGTGTGGCGTGGGCGGCATTTTCCCGCCAACAATGCGCTCCCCGGACCGCACGTTTTTGCGATTCTCACCGCGCTTGGTCTCTTGAGTATTCTCTGGTTCACGGTGCGTCGGAGCAAACCCACCGCGGCCTTTGCGCTGCTCTTCTTCCTGACCACCCAACTGCATAACGTCGTCTACCATGTCGGGGCCGGCGTGTACGTGGCCGACTACAGCCCCGGCACGGTCACGGCGGTGATACTGTATCTGCCCATCAATCTGTTTCTACTTTGGCAGGCCATCCGCGAGCAGTGGGTCACCGCGATGGGCGCGGGTGCGCTGCTACTCGTTTCCGGCGGACTTTATTGGGCCTTTGAACTGATTGGCCCGGTGGTGATCGCACTCGGCTTCGGCGTGGGGGTGACGGCGGTGGCCGTCGCCGAGCGACGTTCGTCACGTTCCACATAATGGATTTCCTGCCTCTGCCCCAACGGTCATGACGATCATTCAGGCGACAATTCCGCTGTTCTTCCTCGCGCTGATCGCCGAACTCGTCTGGACGCACCGACGGGGGCAGCGCTTCTCTCGGCTCAACGACTCCATTGCCGACGTGAGCTGCGGCGTGCTGAGCCAGCTCGCCGGCATCTTTGACAAAGCGTTGACGCTGGGTGTGTACGTCTGGGTTGCCGCGCAGGCGTCTGTGCAGCAGTGGCTGCCGCGCATTCCTGCGTGGCCGGATCGTTCAGCGTTCATCAGTGGTGCAGGCGCGCTTGGCTTTGCGATCGATGCGCCGGCGCTGTTCAGCTGGGGCGTCACGTTTTTCCTGGTTGACCTGTGCTTCTACTGGTCACACCGGATGGCGCATGAGGTCAACCTCCTCTGGGCCGGGCATGTGGTGCACCACCAGAGCGAGGAGTACAACCTCGCGGTGGCGATCCGTCAGGCCACGATCGGCAAGCTGTTCACCTGGATGTTCTACATACCGCTCGCGCTCATCGGGGTGCCCGTTCGCCTCTTTGTGGCGTGCTACGGCATCAACCTGATCTACCAGTTCGTGCTGCATACCCGTGCGGTGGGCAAGTTGGGCGCGCCCATCGAAGGGGTGATGAATACGCCGAGCCATCATCGGGTGCACCATGGGGTGAATCCGAAGTATCAGGATCGCAACTACGCCGGTGTGTTCATTGTTTTCGACAAGTGGTTTGGCACCTTCGAGGTCGAGGATGAGGCGGAACCGGTGGTGTACGGGGTGACCAAGCCGTTGGAGAGCTGGAACCCGGTGACGGCCAACCTGCAGGTGTTCCGCTACCTGTGGCAGGACTTGCAACAAGCGAGCCGCTGGTCGGACCGTGTGCGTCTCGTGTTCGGTCGCCCTGGGTGGCGGCCCGCGGAACTGGGCGGCCCGATCATGCCGGCGGCTGTGTCCGTGCACCGCGTGGAGAAGTTCGATCCATCGGTCCCGCGTCCGCTGGCCGGGTACGGCGTGCTGCACTTCGTCGTCGCGATAAGCGCGGCGCTGCTGTTGCTGCGTAACGCGTCCACTCTCCCCAAACAGGAGACGGCCGCCATGGCCTTCCTGGTTGTCGTCTCCCTCGTTGGCGTGGCCGGCATCTTCGAGCGCGCCAAGTGGACGTGGCCCCTCGAGACGGCGCGATTGATCGCGTTCGGCGTGATCGGTGGGGCGTTGGTGGCCGCGCAATCCCCCCTCGCCATCTGGGGCTGGGGGAGCATCATCCTCTCCGTCGGATCGTTTGTCGTGCTGTGGCGCTACCGTGCAGCGTTCACCGAAGTCGCGCTGTCGCCGGTGATGTGAGACGCGGGCGGACGCGACTCCTCCCTCGAAATCCGTCGCTCTTCAACTTTCCCGACAAGGCGCGGTTTCTCGCCTTACCCGCCGAGTACCAGCCGCCGGTGGTGGCGGTGATGCGCACGACGCTCGACGTCACCGCGAGTGGTGTGGCGATTACCATGGGCCTGGTGCAGGTGCTACTCTGGCGCGCCGCCTTCGGCACCGTGCCGCGCGGCGCGCAGGTGGTGCTGCTGCTGCTCACGCTGCTCCTGGGGCCCGGGATCCTGCTCTCGGTCACGCGCGTGAGCGCGGCGGTCGAGGCGGCGGAGCGGCGGCTCCGCGATGCGGGCATTTCGCGGACCGGAAAGGCGAAGTGAAACGATAGCGATTCGGTAGTTTCACTTCTCCTTAGTAGTCGATGACTTGCCTGACCGAATACTCTATACAACGCACGACACAATAGTATATAATTAATTCGACTGAATAGTCTATAGATCTTCCCTCGGACTGCACGATGACGTCTCCCCCGAGCCCAGCCCAGCGCCGTCTGACCAGCGCCCTCCGGAGCCTCAAGGCACTGCAGGACCGCGGGCAGGTCGTCATGCAGTCGGAGGACCTCGAACGCCGGGAGCGGGAGGCCCTCGTCGGCGCAGGCTTTCTCCGGCGCGTCGTGAAAGGGTGGTATTTGGTCTCGCGCCCCGGCGACGAGCGCGGCGACACCACCGCGTGGTTCGCCGCCCTGCGCGACTTCGTTGCCGGCTACTGCCATGCCCGATTTGGCAACGCGTGGCACGTTGCCCCCGCCTACTCCATTCTGGTGCAAACGGGAGCGACGGTCCTGCCGAGACAGGTGATCATCCACACACCGCTCGGCGGAAACAAGACCCTCGACCTTCCGGGGAGCTGCTCACTCCTGCCCTACCGGGCAGAGCTCCCACCGAACGACCAGATCGAGGTGCGCGGTGGCCTCCGCGTGCTGGCGCTCCCCGTGGCACTCACCAGGGTATCCGAACACTTCTTCCACACGTCGTCGACCGACGCGCAGATCGCGCTGGCCGGCATGCGGGATGTCTCGGACCTCAATCGGGAGCTCCTTGCGGGCGGCCGGAGTGTCGTTGCGGGCCGCCTCGCCGGCGCGTTCCGCGCGGTCGGACGGCCGGAGCTCGCCGACGACGTCGTCGGCTCCATGCGCGCCGCCGGATACACGGTGCAGGAAGACAACCCATTCGCGATGGCGCCCCCAGTATTGCGAATGACGCGCTTGGCCTCCCCGTACGTACATCGTTTGCAGTTGATGTGGCGCACCATGCGCGAGGAGGTGTTACGCCACATGCCAGAGGCGCCGGGACTCCCGGGGAATGTCGAGGCGTACCTTGCCGAAGTTGAAGAGCACTACCGCGCCGACGCGTACCACTCGCTCTCCATCGAAGGATATCGCGTCACCGACGCGTTGATCGAACGTGTCGCCTCCGGACACTGGAACCCCGAGGACCACGCGAGGGACAAGGACGCACGGGATGCCATGGCGGCTCACGGCTATTGGCGCGCGTTCGCGGCAGTACAGACGTCTCTCCGCAGAATTCTCGCCGCAGAGAACGCCGGCGACATCGCGCGCGCCGAGCATGGCGCGTGGTACCGCGAGCTCTTCAGCCCAAGCGTCGGCGCTGGCATCCTCTCAACAGCCGACCTCGCGGGATACCGGAACGCCCCCGTCTTCATCAAGCACGCGGCACACGTGCCGCCCCCGCGCGAGGCGGTCCGCGAGCTGATGCCCGCGCTCTTCGACCTCCTCGCCCAAGAGCCGTCGGCCGCCGTCCGTGCCGTCCTGGGCCATTTCTGCTTCGTGTTCATCCACCCCTACCTTGACGGCAACGGCCGCATGGGGCGGTTCCTCATGAACGCCATGCTGGCCTCCGGCGGCTACCCGTGGACCATCATCCGGGTCGACTGGCGCGACCGGTACATGGCGGCCTTGGACGCCGCGAGCAGCCGGGGCGACATCGGCCCGTTCGCCGAGTTCGTCGCCGCCGCCGTGCAGGCCAAGGCTCCCGCGGCGCCGCCGGCTGGCGCGTAGGAAGGGAAAACGCAAAACGGCGCGCCGACCGAGGTCAGCGCGCCGTTTACCGTACTCAGTGGCTTGGGACGGAATCGAACCGCCGACACGCGGATTTTCAGTCCGCTGCTCTACCAACTGAGCTACCAAGCCGATCCACCTACAGACTCGCACGCTAACCGATCTGGGGGCCTTTCCGCAAGCGCTCCCCGCGCCACGCACACCCCGCGCGCCGCCACCGGCCGCGCGCCGCGATCACACCGGCTTCGTCGCCGTCGCCGTAATGATGCTCTTCAACCCGCCGCGCACGTTGAAATCCCCCACCACGGTCATCGTGTGCGGGTTGCACGCCGCCACGAGGTCGTCCAGGATCGTGTTCACCGCCCGCTCATAGAAAATGCCGTCGTTGCGGAAGCTCCAGAAGTACAACTTCAGGCTCTTCAGCTCGAGGCACAATGCGGCCGGCTGGTACGTGATCCGGATCGTCGCGAAGTCGGGCGCGCCCCCTTCCAGCAGGCGCAGCTCCACAGCATCGGTCTCGACGCCACCTAGCGGACAGAGCGACGTAAACTCCGTCGTCTCCATGAAAATTTCGTACTTCCGATCCGCGTAGGGATTCGGAAACGTCTCGAGCAGTTGAGGCTTGGGCATCCCCGAATGTAGACGGATGCGCCGTCGATGTCAGCTTTGGTCCCGCAGCCGCTTCGACCACTCGTCCAGCAGCAGCCGCTCGGCCGGCGTCAGGCTCGACATCCCTTCGGCCGCGATCTTGTCCAGCACCGCGTCCAGCGCGGTCCGCGGGTGCGGCGCCACCGCCGTCTGCCCGGGCCGCGAGGCCGGACGCGGCTCGGGACGCACGCGACCCACCGCCGCCCGGCTCTGCGCCACGATGTCGTCCACCTCCCGCTCGCGCGGCCGCGACGACTTGGGCACCGCACGCGGCGAGTCGTCCCCCTCGTCCGGCACCGACGCGATCCGGCTGCGGAAACGGCCCAAGCTCCCGGCCCCCGGCGCCCGCAGATACACCCACCCGGCCACCATGCCGCCGATGTGCGCCGCGTACGCCGTCCCGCCCAGGCTCCCCGAATCCACCACGGCCATCGTGATGTTGATCAGCGCCATGAAGACCACCAGCCACTTCACCTTCATCGGCACCACACCGAAGAACAGCACTTCGTCGTCGGGCCACCGCGAGGCATAGGCCACCGCCACGCCAAGGATCGCCGCCGACGCCCCCACCAGCGTGCCGCCGTTGCGCTGGAACATGTAGTGAAACGCCCAGCCACCAAGGCCGCACCACAGGTAGTACCACACGAAGGTGCTGCTCCCCCACGCGCGCTCCACCCGCGGGCCGAACAACCACAGCGTCCACATGTTCAACAGCAGGTGCATCAGGCCACCGTGCACGAACATGTACGTGGCCACCGTCCACAACGAACGGGACGCGAGATCGCCGGCCGAATAGCCGAGCCACTGCGCCATGTTCGCGTCGCCCACCAACGTCGCCTGCACGAAATACACGCCCACACACAACCCGATCAGCCAATACACGGCCTGCGGGTTCCGGGGCGGATCAAAATCGTCGTACGTGACGTAGGCCATGACAGGACGCGAAAAGACGCGGGAAAATCTGTGGAATCAACGACCTCAGCGCGCCTGCCGATCCCGGGACGTGAGCGCCAACCGCACGATGCGCTCACAGAGATCGGGAAACAAGACACCGGCCGCCGCCGCCGCCTGCGGAATGAGGCTCGTCGGCGTCATCCCGGGCAACGTGTTCGCTTCCAGACACCACGGCCGTCCCTCGGGGTCCAGCCGGAAATCGATCCGGGCGTACCCCCCCAGCTTGAGCGCCGCAAACGCCCGTTGGGCCTGATCCGCCAGCGTCACCGCGAGCTCGGGAGATAGTTCGGCCACGAACTCCTGCGCCATCCCCGGCGTGTACTTGCACTCGTAGTCGTACAGCTCCTTCACCGGCACGATCTCGATCGTGGGGAGAACGTCGTCTCCCACGATGCCCACCGTGAGCTCCCGGCCAGGCACGAACCGCTCCACCATCACCTCGTCGTCGTACCGGAACGCCTCGGCCACCGCCGCCGCCAGCGCCTCCGGCGCGCGCACGATGGACAGCCCCACCGTGCTCCCCTGCTTCGACGGCTTCACCACCACGGGCCACGACAGACGCCGCCCCACCTCATCGGCGTCCATCTCCCCGTCGCGTGGTGCCATAATCCAGTCGGCGGTCATCACCCCGGCCGCCCGCAGCACCACCTTGGTGAGATGCTTGTCCATCGCCAGCGCACTCGCCAGGTGGCCACTGCCGGTGTACGGCACCCCCACGAGATCGAGCAGCGCCTGCACGGTGCCGTCCTCCCCCTGCCCGCCGTGCAGCGCCAGAAACACGCAGTCGGTATCGGTCACTCCGGGCATGGTGCCCAACTCGGGGGACAACGACGGGGAGGCCAGGCCGGCCAGCGCATCGAGCGACGGCGGCGCACTCCCCACCCCCGCCGCCAGCAACGCACGCTCGGTCTCGCGCGTGAGCACACCCTCGGCGGGATCGAGGCACGTCACGGTGTGGCCCCGCTCGCGCAGCGCGGCGGCAATACGCAGCCCCGACGACAGGGACACCTCACGTTCGGCCGATACGCCGCCCAGCAGCACAGTGATTCGCATCCGCGAAAACTACACGAATCACTCCCTGAAGCAGGCGCTCGGCGTCGCCGGTCCGGCTCAGTGCGCTTCGGTCACGCTCAGGGCGTACTCCACCACCTGCGACAGCATCGTGTCATCCGGAATGCGCTCCCAGTCCCGCAGCATGATCACGCGGTCGTAGGCATCGATCGTCATGACCCGTCCGATCTGCGGCGCCGTCGCATCAATCGCGATCCACGCCTGCCAAAGCGTCAACCCGTGCGTGTTCAACGCCACGCCATGGGCATCTTCCCACGTAGACGGACGGGGGTCGGCAAGCAGCGCCGCCAGACGGCCACGGCTGAAGTCGCGCAACGGCGCACCGCGCGCATCCGTGAACCGGTCGAGTACGTTGAGCATGAGGGGAGAAACGGGACACCGGACGGACGGCGCGCCTGGGCACAGGCCACGCTCCGTGCAAGGGAGACGTGGCAACCGCGCCGAGGTAACGGTCGCGCGACAATTACCGGCGCATCAGGTGCTCGAGCACGTCGAACCGGGTCACAATGCCCTGCACCACGCCGTCTTTCTTCATCAGCACGGCCCGGTTGGACTTCGACAGCAGCTTCGCCACGCTCTCCACCGGCTGATCGCTCTCGACCACCGGGAACGGCTGGTCCATCACGTCGCTCACGGTCTGATCGAGGACCTTCGGATCGGCCAGCGACTGCGACGTGAGCTGCGATTCGGCCACGCTGCCGATGCACACGGCACCGTCCATCACGGGCACCTGCGACACGTTGTGCAGCGCCATCAGACGGATCGCCTGCCGCACACTCGCCCCGGGCGCCACACTCACCATGGCCGGCGCGCTGCTGTCCTTCGTGCCCAACACCGCTTCGATGGTGGTGGGCGACGCATCCAGCATCTGGTTTTCGCGCATCCACTCGTCGTTGAACACCTTGCTGAGATACCGCTCGCCGGTGTCGCAGAGAAAGGTGACCACGCACGCCTCGGGGTCATCCAGCCGACGCGCCACGTTCATCGCCGCATGCGCAATCATGCCGGCCGATCCACCCACGAAGATCCCCTCTTCGCGCGTGAGCCGACGCGCCATGCCGAAGGCATCCTTGTCGCTCACCGAGATGAACTCGTCGATCACGCCCATATCGAGCGTGAGCGGCACGCAGTCCTGCCCCACCCCTTCCACCTTGTATGGCGCGCCGGTGGGGTGCCCCTCGCCCTTGCTGCGCCACAGTTCGGCCAGCACCGATCCCATGGGATCGGCCGCCACGATCTTGATGTTCGGGTTCTTGCTCTTGAGGTAGCGCGCCACCCCCGTGAGCGTACCGCCCGTGCCGGCGCCGGCCACGAAGTGCGTGATGCGCCCGTCGGTCTGCTCCCAGATCTCGGGACCCGTGGTGGCCATGTGTGCCGCCGGATTGGCCGGGTTCTCGAACTGCCCCGCCAGCACCGCGCCCGGCGTTTCGCGCACAATGCGCTTGGCCATCATCACGTAGTTCTGCGGATGATCGTGCGGAACCGCCGTGGGCGTGATGATCACTTCGGCACCGAACGCCTTCAGCAGGCGCACTTTTTCCTGCGACATCTTGTCGGGCATCGTGAAGATGCACTTGTACCCCTTGAGCGCCGCCGCGATGGCCAGCCCCACGCCGGTGTTGCCGCTGGTGGCCTCCACGATCGTGCCCCCCGGCTTGAGCGTCCCGGCGCGCTCGTGCGATTCGATCATCGGCAGCCCCACTCGGTCCTTCACGCTGCCGCCCGGGTTGAAGAAGTCCGCCTTGCCATACAGGGGCGTCCGGATCCCGCGCGCCACTCTCGCCAGCCGGATCATCGGCGTCCAGCCAATGGTTTCCAACACGTTGCCGTAGGGGCGACGGTGCCGAATGTGTTCTTCCGTCACGGTCGTATCGGGAGTCGCCGGGGTGGTGGGCATGGCAGAAGTCGTCTCGGGGGAAGACCCGGGGGCGCGAGGTGCCCGCGGGACAACGGATACGCAGGAAAACACCATCGACAGCGACGGCCGACACGGAACACCGATGGCGATGCACCGCCGCCGTGGCACATTGCACGGTAGCTTGTGTCTATACCCATACGCCGGATCGGCACGCCGGTCACTGGCTGGAATGTACACCGTCTCGACCCCACGTCGGACTCCTCGCATCCCGATGGCGCTCTCCATCCCCGGCTCCCGCATGCTCTCGGCCCGCCTCTCCGCCCGTCCCCGATCGGTCGCGTCATCCACCCCTCCACGGGTGCGGATCAGCCGGCTGTTGTTCCTGGTTGGCGCCGTCCAGTTGCTCGCCGGCGCCTGCTCGGGCGACAAGAACACGGGCCCCGGCCCGGTACCGGCAACCCTGAAGTCGCAGGCTGGTAATGAGCAAACCGGCGTGGTCGGCGCGTCGCTCACCCTCCCGTTGTCGGTGGTCGTCACCGACAAGGACGGCAAGACGGTGTCCGGCGCCCGGGTGGACTGGGACGTGAGCCCGGGCTCGGGCGCGGTAGCCCCCACGCGCTCCACCGCCGACGCGCGCGGCGTGGCCACCACCGTGTGGACGCTCGGCACCACCGCCGGAACGGCGCGTGTCTCGGCGCAGGTGAACGGCGTCACCCCGGTGACCTTCACCGCCACGGTGCTCCCCGGACCGGCGACCCTGCTGGTGGCCTCCCCCGACCTAGCGTACCTCAACGTCGGCGACACCCTGCGGGTCCGCGGATCGTTGCGCGATCAGTACGGCAACGCCATTGCGGGCCAGTCCATCGCCTACAGCACCCCCGAAGCCACGCTGGTGTCCGTGACGGCATCAGGGCTGGTCACGGCCATCGCCCCGGGCACGGCCCGCGTGATCGCCGAAGCCTCCGGCCGCGCCGACACCGTGCCTGTCGTGGTGTCCCCCGCCGGCTCCAGCGTGTGCGGACCGGTGGTCGCGCGCGAACTCGCCTTGGGCGAGGTATACCTGCCCGGCCCCGGTGCCACGAACGTGACCGCGTGCCTCGCGGCCCCGGCCACCATCAACGGCGAGTACGCCCTCACGCTCGTCTCCACGGCTACCTCCTTCGGCACGTCGTCGCCGATGGACCTGTTCGCCCTGGGCACCACCGGCCCCACCATTGCCGCACTGGTGGCCGGCGCCAACCCGTTCAATCCCGATGCCCTCGTGTCCGCCCCGCCCGACGAGCTGAGCGCCACCACCGCGCCGGCGGCGCCGGTGCGCGCCGCCGAGCTCGCCCGTCGTGAGCTCGAGCGCCGTGAACTCGCACCGCTGGTAGAAACGGCGCGCAACTGGCACGCGGCACGGAACGCCGACACCGGCGCGGGGCTGCGGGCCGCGGCGCTGAGTGCGGCGGCCGAGGTGAAGGTGGGCGACGTGCTCAAGCTGAACGTGAACGCGAGCGCGGCCTGCTCCAGCGCCGATACGAAGTCGGGGCGTGTGGCCGCGGTGGGCGCGAAGTCGATCATCCTCAGCGACACCGACAACCCGACCGGGGGCTACTCCGACGCGGAGTATGCGGGGATCGCGGCCACGTTCGACACGCTCGTCTTCCCCATGGACACCACCGCATTCGGTGCCCCCACGAACATCAGCGGCTACGACAAAATCATCCTGTTCTACACGCGCGCCGTGAACGCCCTCACGCCCGCCGGGGCCGGCTACACCATCGGCGGCTTCTTCTTCGCGCGCGACCTGTACCCCAAGGTGGCGCGCAACGGGCTCGCGGCCTGCGCGGCGTCGAACGAAGCGGAGATGTTCTACCTGCTCACCCCCGATCCCAATGGGACGGTAAACACCAACAAGCGCACGAAGGACGCGGTGACGCTGCTCAACCTCACCACCATCGCGCACGAGTTCCAGCATCTCATCAACGCGTCGCGCCGCCTGTACGTGAACGCCGGCGCGCGCCCCAACGAAGAAACGTGGCTGGACGAAGGGCTGTCACACGTGGCCGAGGAGCTGCTGTTCCTGCGCGTGGCGAACCTGACGACCCGGCAGAACATCGCGCTCACCGACATCAACGCCAACGCCACGCGCTCCGATCAGTTCCGCAATTACGCGTCCCAGAACTTCTCGCGCTTCTACAGCTTTCTGGTGGCGCCCGAAGTGAACTCGCCGTACGCCCCGAACGATTCACTCGCCACCCGCGGCGCCATCTGGAACTTCCTGCGCTACGCGGCTGGCCGGCAGGGCGCGAGCGGCGAAGCGCCGTTCCTGCGCGCGCTGGTCAACGCCACCAGCACGGGCGTGACCAACTTGCAGAACGTCCTCTCGGGCGGGCAGTTCGCCGACTATCTGCGCGACTGGTCCGTGTCGCTCATCGCCGACGATTTTTCGCCCAGCACCACAGCGGCGCTGGCCAGCAGCTACATCATGCCGTCGTGGAATTTCCGCAGCATCTTCCCGGGGCTCCGCTTCTCCGGCGGGTCGGCGTTGGGGGTGTATCCCATTGCCACGCGATCGCTGCTGTCCGGATCGCCGCAGCGCGTGCTGCTGGCCGGGGGCACCAGTTCGTTCGTGCGCTTCGGCATCCCCGCCGGACGCCGTGCGATCCTCACGCTCTCGTCCAACGGCGCGCCGCCGCCGGCCACCCTCCGGTACGCGCTCGTCCGGCTGCGGTAAGGCCGGCGGCCGCTTACGAGCGCTGCTTCAGCGTGATCTCGTACAGGCGCGACCAGAGCTTGCCCGTCACGAAGAGGCGATCGCGCGCGGCATCGTAGGCGATGCCGTTCATCACGTCCTCGCTCCCGGTCTTGTCCATCGCCGGGAGAATGCCGGCGAGGTCGATCCAGCCGGTCACGTGACCAGTGGCCGGGTCGATGCGTGCGATCTGCTCGCTCTGCCATACGTTGGCCCAGATCTCTCCCTTCACCCACTCCAGCTCGTTGAGCTGCGACACGGGCGTGCCGTGATCGGTCACGGTGATGGACTTCTGCACGGCGAACGTGGCGGGGTCACGCCACACGATCGTCGGCGTGCCGTTGCTCATCACGATCGCGGACCCGTCGGTGGTGAGGCCCCAGCCTTCACCTTCGTAGCTGAACTCCCCGGTGCGCTTGAACGACGCGCGGTCATACACGAAGGCCTTGCCGCTCGTCCAGGTGATCTGGAACAGCTGATCGCCCAGCAGCACGATCCCTTCGCCGAAATGCGGCGGCGCGAGATCCTGCTGCCGGATGACGCGACCGGTGGTGAGCTCCACCTCGCGGATGTTCGACTGCCCCACCTGTCCGGTGCTTTCGAACAGCGTGCCCTCACGCCACACGAGCCCCTGCGTGAACGCCTTCGGATCGTGCGGATAGCTCTGCACCACCTCGTAGGTGTACGTGGGCGTGCGTGCCACTACGGCGGCCGTGCTATCGCCACTGGCGGCGTTCGCCGCACCACGATCGCCGCCACAGGCACCGAACGCGCCGGCAGTGGAGACGAACGCCACCGTGCCGAACAGGATCACGGCCGCCGCCGTGCGTGAGCGTCGCATGCTGGAGAGAATCGCCATCGGTCAGGTCACCGCGGAAAGAAAACGGAGTGGAACGGACGGCGCCCACCACCGCCCGCGCTAAGCATCTATCCAGTCACGCAGTTCGCGCAACAGCACCACAAGATCGGCCAACTGGTGATTCGCGTTCAAGCCGCTGGGACTCGGCAGCACCCACAACGCGGAGTGAGCGAGCCGCTCCGCTTGCAGCCCCAGCGGGGCTTTCGGGCGCGCAAACGCGGCGCGATACGCGCCAATGCCCAGAAACGCGACCACGCGCGGGCGGTGCGCCTCCACCAGCCGCTGCAACCGCTGCCCTCCCGCCACGTACTCCTCGGGGCGCAACTCCGCCGCCGTGGCCGTGGTGCGCTCCACCATGTTCGTGATACCGATCCCCAGTGGCAACAGCGCCTGCTCCTCCCACGGCGCCAGCAAGCGGGGGGTCAACCCCGCCCCGTGCAACGCCGGCCAGAAGCGATTGCCGGGACGTCCGAAGTGGTGCCCAATGGCGGCGGTGTACAGCCCGGGATTGATCCCACAGAAGAGCACGCGCAGCCCCGGCGCGATCAGATCCGGCACCACCAGATCCACCGCGGCCGCCAGCTCGGCTTTCGTCGGTTTCTTCGGTGCCGCAGTCACGAGCCGCACGGTCTCACGCGCACCGTCACTCCTGCAGCGACTGCTTGAGGAACGCCAGCGCGGTCAGCGCCTGCAACGGCGTCATCGCATCAGGATCGAGCGCCCCCACGGCGTCGGCCAGCCGCGTCAACGCCGGATCGGGAGCGGCCGGCGGTGCCTCACCGAAAAACCCGAGCTGCGGCGTGGGCGGGCCCGGCTGTTTCATGCGCGGTCCCTTGCGGGTGCTGCGCGGTGCCGAGAGACCGTCAGCGGTAAGGCGTGCCGCCATCTGCTCCCCTTCCCCCTCGAGCAGCGCCAACACCTCTTTCGCGCGCGTGATCACGGCGGCTGGCAACCCCGCCAGACGCCCCACCTCGATACCGTACGAGCGGTCGGCACCGCCGGGAATGAGCCGGTGCAGGAACAGCACCTGATCGCCCACCTCGCGCACCGCCACCGTGAAGTTCCGCACGCCGCGCAGTTCGCTCGCCAACTGTGTCAGCTCATGGTAGTGCGTGGCGAACACCGTCTTGCAGCCGATCGCATCGTGCAGATGCTCGCTCACGCTCCACGCAATCGACACGCCGTCGTACGTGCTGGTGCCGCGGCCGATCTCGTCCAGCAGCACCAGCGACCGCCGCGTCGCCGTGTGCAGAATCGCGCTGGTCTCGCTCATTTCCACCATGAAGGTGGACTGGCCGCGCACGAGGTTGTCGCTCGCCCCCACGCGGGTGAACAGGCGATCCACCACCGGCAGCTGCGCGCGGCGCGCGGGCACGTACGAACCCACCTGCGCCATCAATTGAATGAGCCCGATCTGCCGCAGGATCGTGCTCTTGCCAGCCATGTTCGGGCCGGTCAGCACGATCAGCTGGCCATCCGCATTGAGCACGAGATCGTTCGGGATGAACTTCTCGCGCGGCATCATCCGCTCCACCACGGGATGCCGCCCGGCCGTGATCTCGAGATCGAAGCCGTCGTGCAGCTCCGGGCGCACATACTGCTCCCGTTCGGCCACCTCGGCGAACGCCGTCAGCACATCAATCGTGGCCACGCGGCGCGCCACCTGCTGCCAGCGCTGAATCGCCGCCCCGGCGTCACGCCGCAACGCCTCGAACAGCTCCCGCTCGTGCGTTTCGATGCGGTCGGCGGCGCTCAGCACCTTCTCCTCGTATTCCTTGAGCGCCGGCGTGACGTACCGCTCGGCACCGGTCAGCGTCTGCCGGCGCTGATAGTCATCGGGCACGAGGTGACGGTTCGCGTTCGAGATCTCGAGGAAATATCCGAACACGCGATTGTAGCCCACCTTGAGCGACGTGATGCCGGTGCGCGCACGCTCCTCAGCCTGAATCGTCGCGATCGCATCTTTGCCGCCGTCGCGGAGCGCACGCAGCGCATCGAGTTCGGCATCACGCCCCAGCGCGATGGTGTCCTCCTCGCCGATCATCAGCGGGGGACGCTCCACCAGCATCGTCGTGAGCCGCGCCGCGCAATCGCGACCGTCATCCCAATCGTCCAACAGCGTGGCGAGCTGTCCGCCGCTCGCATGCCCCTGCGTCGCGTGCCCCAGCACCGCACGCACGGCGTCGGCCACCTGCGGCAAGCGCGCCAGCGAATCGCCCAGGGCGCGCAACTCGCGCGGGGTGGCACGACCCGCGGCCGCCTTGCTCGCCAGTCGCTCCACATCACGCACGCCGTCGAGCGCATCGCGCACCCCGGCGCGCCCCACCGGGTCGCGCACCAGCACAGTCACGGCGTCGAGCCGTAACTCGATCGCCGCGCGCTCGAGCAACGGGGCCAACAGCCACTGCCGCAGCAGACGCTGCCCCATCGGCGTGGCCGTCCGGTCCATCACCGAGAGCAGGGTACCGGCCAACTCGCCGCCACGCAGCGATTCCACCAGCTCCAGATTGCGGCGCGTCATCTCATCCAACGGCATCACGCCGCCAGGACGCTCCACCACAGGGCGCGCCAGATGCGGCAAGCCGCCGGGCTGCAGCTCCCGCAGATACCGCAACAGCGCCCCGGCTGCGCCCACGGCCGCCACATCATCACTACCCAGGCCGAAGCCTTCCAGCGACTGCACGTCGAACTGACGCGCGAGTTCATCGGCCGCCAGCTGGGCGTCGAACTCCCACCCTTCGCGCTCGGTCATGAGCACGTTGTCCACCGCCGTCATCGCCGCCGCCAGCTCGGGGTGCGAGGCGCCACGCACCAGCAGCAGCTCGCGCGGCGCAAGGCGGGCCAGCACCGCCGGCGCGTCCATCGGCGTCACGAGAAAGAGACGCCATTCACCGGTAGAGAGATCGGCGGCCGCCATCCCGATCTGGTCGCGTGCTCCGTCGCGCGCAGCATCACGACCGGTCGCGATGGCGCACACGTAGTTGGCGCGCGCCCCATCCAGCAGATCGTCGGCGAACACGGCACCCGGCGTGATCGTCTCCACGACTTCACGCTTCACCAGCCCCTTGGCGAACTTCGGGTCTTCCACCTGCTCGCAGATCGCCACGCGGAAGCCCTGCCCTACCAGACGGCGCAGATATTCCGCCGCCGCCTTCACGGGGATACCTGCCAGCGGCACCTCCGCCGCGCCCCCGTTGTTGCGCGACGTGAGCGTCAGGCCGATCGCCCGCGACGCCGTCTCGGCGTCGTCGTAGAACATTTCGTAAAAGTCGCCCATCCGGAAAAACAGAATCGCGTCCTGATGGCGCGACTTGATCTCCCGGTACTGCTGCATCAACGGCGTGGCGGCACCGCTCACCGGGCGCGCTCCGCGACGAAACCGGCGTGCCCGCGCTTTTTCAACGCCGCCAGCGCCGTGTTCGCGGCCGACCGCGTGGCGTAGTAACCGGTGCGCACCCGGAACGGTTTCTCGGTGCCGTCGATACGCGCGTCGATCGATTGCGCGACGAAGCGACGCATCGCCTCCTCCGCTTCCGCCCGCGTGTCGTACGCGGCCAGTTGTACCGAGTACCGTCCCGCGGCGCGATCGGCGGCGGCCGGGGCAGGTAACGGTGACGGCGATGGCGATGGCGTCGCCAGCATCGCCGACGTGCACCGGCGCTGCAATTCCGTTGACTGCAGGCGCATTTCACCGTCGGGGATCTCCACCCCGCGCAACGAATCCAGCGCGCGACAGCCATTGGCCGTGTTACGCTCGTCGAAGTAACTGCGCGTCAACCACAGCAATCCCTTCGTGCGATAGCTGCCGCTCGGAAAGTCGCGCAGCAGCCGCGCGAAATACACCCGCGCCTCGGCCGGATGCCCGCGCAGCATGTCGAGTTCACCCAGACGGATCAGCGCATCGGGGGCGCGCGGCGACAGCGGGACCTCGATCACCAGCCGTTTCCAGTCGCGCTCCGCTTCGTTCACGCGCTCCGCCATCACGGCCCGCCAGAACAGCGCCTCCGCCTGCTCCATCGTGCCACGGGGCAAGACGCCGAGCAGTGAATCGAGCAACGCGCGTGCGTCAGTCCCCTCCCCGGCATCGAGCAGCGCACGCGCGCGCGTCGTCGCGCGCTCCACGGCGGGTGCCACCGCAGGTGCCACCGCAGGTGCCACCTGGGCGTGTACCGGTACGGTCCCGCCCACGGACAGCAGCGCGAGCATCGGCACCCATCGCCACGCGGACGATCGGGTCACGCCGCCTTCCGGCGTCGCATCGCACAGAGGCCCAGCACCAGCGACATCAGGATCTGTTCGTCATTTGACACGGTCGATTCCTTGAGGGCGATATCCGCTTCCAACAGGAGCGCAAGCGACTGTTCGCACGCCGATGCACTCCACTGGTCCGTCACTTTCGTCCAGGCTGACGCCGCTTCACCCCACGGCCGCCCCGGATAGCCACCGGTCTCCTTCAGGAACGCGAAGTATTCCTGCGGCAGCCGGTTGGTGGGCACACCGCCGTCACGACGCGCCCGACCGAAGGCCAACGCAAAAGCCTGCGTGCTCAACATCATCACCACCTGCACGGCGGAGACTTTGGGCTGGCTGAGCACGTGGCCGACCAACGCCACGGCCGCGGCGGCGTCCTGCCGCGCCACGGCGTCGAGCAGGTCGGTCGCCGTCTCGCCACGTCGGATACCGACGACCGCCGACACCGTATCCACGTCGATGCAGACACGCACCGGTACCCCATCGGCTGGCATCGGGACGCTGTCGGGCCCGGCGTGCACACCCAGCGCATAGCTGGCACACTTGTCAAGTTCGGACGCCAGCTGGTGGAGATCGTTACCCACCGCCTGCTGCAACAGCTGCGACGCGTCATCGGCGATGTCGGTGTGCAGCACCGTCGTCGCGTGGTGGGTGATCCAGCGACGCACGCGTTCCGGCGTGAGCGGCGCGAATTCCAGCGCGAGCGACGCGCCGGCAAGCCCGGCATCCACTTTCGTCCCGGCCGGACTCACCAGCAGCAGCAGCGTGTCGGCCGCCGGTCGCGCGAGATACCGGTCTAACTGCTGGCGCGCCGCTTTCTTGAGCGTCGTGACATCGCGGAGTACCACCGCACGACGCTCCGCCAGCATCGGCGGCGTAGACAGGAGGCTGCTCACTGTCTCCGCGTCGAGCTCGTTGGCGCGGCGCACTTCAAGGTTGAAGTCGCGCGTGCCGGCGTCGATGGCGGCGTCGAGCAGTTCGCGCACCGCGCCATCCTTGAGGTAATCGTCGTCGCCGTGCAGGTAGTACACCGGCGCGAACGAATGCGATTGGACGGCCGCCTGCACCACGCGCAGCGGTGACGCTTCCTTGGCGGTGGGGGCGGGGGCGCGGGGAGGCATCCCGCAAAGATAAGGGAGCGGGACTCCCCTCGGCGGCTCCGCTAGCGGGCCGCGGAGAAGGCCGTGAGGGTGAAGTCGGTGGGCATGTAGTGCGCGGGGGCGTCCTCGATCAGCAGCGCGGCCGGCCACACGGGATTTCCGGTTGCCATCGCCTGCATCAGCTCCGGCGTGATGTACGGCGCCGGTGTGGGCATGGCAGGCTGGGAGGCGATCACCGGCTGGATCGACAGCGGCGACGCCGGTGGGGCACCCCACCCCTGCCACGCGTACGCCCCGAGCATGGCACCCGCGGCGGCGGCGACCAGCAGGCGCGACGTGATTCGGCGCCCATCCGGCGCGGGGAACGGCCGCATGGGATCGGTTCCCCAGCGGCGGCTGAGCGGAGTCCCCGCATCGCGCGCCGTGCGCGACTCGTCACGGCACTCGGCCAGACGCGCCCGCAGGCGGGCCTGAAACTCGACACTGGGTGTGACCGTGGGCAGACTGCGCGCCACCATCAACGATCGGCGCACCAACGTGTCGTGGGCCGCACAACCGTCGCACACCATCACGTGATGTTGTGCCCTCGTCATGTCGTCACCTGGCATCGTATCGTCCAGATAGGCCAGGTGCTGTCGGCGGAAGCTCTTGCAGTCCATCGGTGCGCGGTTCATCGGTGTCAGGGACAGCATACACGCTCGTCAATCGGCGATTCGGGGACAGCCGCAGCCGCCGGCTTGACGATCGCATGGCACGATACCCGTGGCGGCGAGAGCGGTTCCGCCGTGCCGCCCCAATGGAAACGCATCACCCCCGCCACGGCAATACCGGACGGGGGCGATGCAGCCGATGCTTCAGTTGTGAGACGGTTGTCTGTCTCAATCGGGGCGCACGCGTGCAGGACCGGAGCGTGGTCCGTCTAGCGCACCAGCGGCGCGATGATGTCTGCGAACGCGGTCCGTGCCCGGTTGAGTCGCGACTTGACCGTACCCAGGTTCACACCGGTGATCTCGGCGATCTCCTCGTACGACTTCCCTTCGAGCTCGCGCAACACGAACACCTCGCGGTGGTGCGCCGGCAACTGCCCCACGGACTGCTCGACCATCTCCCGCAGGTGGCGCTTGCGGAACATGTCGTCCGGACGCGTGTGGGTGTCTTCGAACTGCAACGGCCGGTCTTCGTCCTCGAACTTGGCCTTGATCGTCTGGAACAGCACCAGCGGATTGCGCGAGCGGTTGCGCAGCTCGTTCTTGGCCAGATTCGACGCGATGGTATAGATCCACGTCGAGAACTTCTTGGAGCGATCAAAACGGCCGATGTGGCGGTACACCCGGATGAAGACCTCCTGCACGAGATCCTCCGCCCGGTCCCGATCACCGATCGTGCGGTAGATGAAGTTCAGCAGCCGACCCTGATACCGGTCGACGAGCTCTTCGAAGGCGCGTTCCTCGCCGCCGAGGAACGCCGACACCACATCACCATCCTCGAGCGTGCGCAGGTGCTCACGCACCGACACGGCAGGGGTACTCTGTGAGGTCAGTTTCGTGCGAGCCAGTTCGGCCATGGATCGAGTCCTCCTCCAGCGGTGACGCGAGTCGGCAGACTCGCGGGGCACCGACCAGATCGCCGGACGACCCGGACAACCATGTCAGTGCACACCAGGAGTAAGTGCATAGCGCGTGCCGTTGGGACCTTTTCGGAACAAATCAATCTAACACATTGATATACAACGGCTTACAGAGCTGGCACGGGCATCACACCACGCTCGCCGCCGTCTCATTCCGACTCGATTGTCCCGAATTGAGGACAATCAAAGAGGACAGATCTGTCAGTTGAGCCGGAATCCGGCCGTGTAGAGCAGGGCAAGCGCCGTCTTGGCATCCTGAATCTCGCCCTGCTCGATCATGGACAGCGCCCGCGACAGCTTGGTCGGCGCCAGCTCCATGAACTCGTCCGCTTCCCGTTTGGCCTCGCCGGCCACCAGTCCGGTGGCCACGAACAGATGGATCTTTTCGTCAGTGAAGCCCGGGGTCGTGAACATCGTGAACAGGTGCTCCACGCGGGTGGCGGTGTAGCCGGTTTCCTCCGCCAGTTCGCGATGGGCACAGGCCAGAGGAGCCTCACCGGGATCGAGACGACCGGCTGGGATCTCGTACAGGTACCCCTCGGCGGCGTAGCGGTACTGCCGAATCAGCAGGACCTCCGGGTCATCGTCGAGGTCGCCCAGGAGCGGCACCACGGCGCTGGCCCCCGGGTGACGTACCATCTCGAGCTCCCCCGTCGACCCGTCGGGAAAACGCACCGTGTCGAGGTCGATCGAGATCACGCGCCCAGTGTAGCCGCGCGTCCCGCCAATCTTGCCAGGGCCGTCGCTCATCGGGGCTGCCTGGCCGGCGCCTTCTTACTGGCCGCCTTTTTGAGGGATGCCTTCTTCGCGCCCGTCTTCACCCCTTTCTTCGGCTTTTTGGGCAGGGGCACATCGTTGCCGGCCAGCCACTGCTTGATTGTCGGACGCAGATACACCGGAATCCGCAGGATCGTCCCGCGGCACTTCGCCGTGCCGCAGCGACAGGCGTAGTAGCGCACGTCCTCCGGCTCGTAATCGTCCTGCCACTCGAAACGGTAATCGTAGGCAAGCTCCGTTTCCGGCTTGATCCCCTTGATCGCCTTGATCCAGATGTGACCGTCCTCGATCTCGGTCTCGCAGTTCGGATCGCACGAGTGATTGATGAAGCGCGCGTCGTTCCCGCCGTAGCGCGCGTCGAGCACGGTGTCATCATCGAGCACGAACAGGAACGTGTGGTGCCGGCCTTCGTTGTCATCGTACCGACGATCGGCTTCCTCGTGCGTGATCGGCTGCCCCCAGTACTCGTCGATCTTCTTGCCCTTGCGGATCGGCAGAATCGCGAAGGCGCCGCGCCCCTGAATTTTCGAGCGGCGCACCTCGTAGTACGGCGACTTCGGCGGCTTCACACGCTTCGGGGCCTTCGTCACGGCGGGCGTCTTCACAGCGGGCGTCTTCACGGACTTCTTGACTGGCGACACGTCGATTCAGGTGGAGGAGGAAGAAGACACGGGCTCGGCAGCGACATCATCGTCTGTCGGTTCATACACGGTGACCGGTCCGAGTTGCAGCGCCTCGACCGATGCACGGACCGCATTGGCATCACCCACCACCACAACCTGCAACCGGCTCGGATCGAGGTGCGTCTGCGCCACCCGCAACACGTCCTGCGCCGTGACGGCCTTCACCCGGTCGCGGTACGTATCGAAGTAGTTCGTGGGCAAGCGGAAGATCTCCACGTTCGCGAGGCCACCCGCCACCTCGGCGGTGGTCTCGAACCGGATCGGAAAAACCCCTACCAGGTAACTCGTGGCCAGTGACAGCTCGGCCTCAGACACCGGGGCTTCGCGGATACGCGTGAATTCCAGCGCGATCTCGCGCAGGGCATCGGCGGTCACTGCCGTCTCCACGGCGGTCGAGATCTCGAACGGACTTGCCGCGCGGCGCCAGTCGAACGCCGAATGCGCGCCGTAGGTGTACGCGTGCACTTCGCGCAGATTCAGATTGAGACGCGACGAAAACAGTCCGCCCAGAATCGCGTTCATCACCACCACGGGGAAGTAGTCCTCGTGCAGGCGCGGAATCGCCACGTGGCCCACGCGCACTTCCGACTGCGACGCGTCCGGTTTGTGCACCAGATGCACGCGTGGCTCTGCATAGCGCTGCGCATCGAGCGGTTCCGTAACCGGCGGCGCATTGCCGGTCCAGTCACCGAAGTGCGTGCTCGCCAGTTTCACGGCGCGCTCCACATCGATGTCGCCCACGATCATCAACGCCGTCGCGTCGGGACGATAGAACTCGGCGTGATACGCCTCCACGCGCTCGCGGGTGAGTCGCATGATGCTCGCTTCGTCACCACCCGCCAATCGCGCGAAGCGCGACGCTTTCTGGTACAGCAGGCGCGAGAAGAACACATCCGACAGCCCGCGCGGTTCGGCCCGTAGCTGCGCGAGATCGGCCAGACGCTCGCCGCGCATACGCTCCAGCTCCGACTCCGGAAACGCAGGATGGCGCAGCACTTCCGACAGCACGGCCACGGCATCGTCGATCCGGCTGGACAACGCCGTGATCTGCACGATCGCCGAGTCCCAGTCGGCGCCAGTGTCGAGCGTCGTGCCCAGCATCTCGAGACGCGACGTCAGCTCGAGCGCGTTCATGTCGCGCGTCCCTTCCGCGAGCGCCCGCGTGGTGAGCTGCGCCAGCCCTTCGTAGTCGCGCGGATCACGCGTGGCACCCGCCTCGACCACCGCCAAGGTGGTCACCACCGGATAGGCCGGCACCGGGGCCACGATCACGCGAAGACCGTTGGCCAGAATGCGCGTCACAAAGTGCGGGAACCGGTAGTCGCTCGGCGTGCCGGCGGCAGGACGCGGCGGCGCGGGAGGGGTCTCGGTCATGGGAGCGGTGGATGGTGAATCAGTCACGCGACCACCTCCGCCGGCGCCGGCGCATCGGCCGGCACGTACAGCAGCAGCGCCCGGTTATCGGGACCGAGACGCTCGCGCGCGAGCGCGGACACATCGGCGGTGCTCGTGGCAGCATAGCGTGCCACCTGCTCATTGATGAGCGTGGGATCGCCGAAATACGTGGCAAACCGCGACAGCTGGTCGGCACGTTCGGCGGCCGACTGCATGCTCGTCACAAAGCTTGTTTCGATGAGCGCGCGCGCCCGGGTGACTTCCATGTCGGTCACCCCGTTCACGTGGATGGCATCGAGTTCGGCCAGCACCGCCCGCTCGAGCTCCTCCGGCGTCACGTCCGGATGCGCCGTGGCGTCCACGATCAACAGGTCGCTCCCCTTGGCGAGATCGTACGTGAACGCCCCCGCCTGCGACGCGATCCGCTGACGACGCACCAACGACTGTTCCAGTCGGCACCCCGTCCGGAGCCCCAGCACGGCAGACGCCAGCGACGCCGCGTAGTACCCGTCGGTGCCGAAGACGGGAGTCCGACACGCCACGAACAGCCGCGGCAACGCCACAGCATCGGGGACCACCTCGCGACGCGTGTTACCGAACTTGGGGGGCAAGGTCATGTCCCGCAGCGGCGGGCGGGCCGTCCCCCGGGGAATGCCACCGTAGTACGACTCGATCAGCCGCATCGTCTCGGCCCGGTCGAAATCACCGGCCACCGTGAGCACCGCGTTGTCTGGGGTGTAGTACGTCCGGAAGAAGTCCGCCACGTCGTCCAACGACGCGTCGGTGAGATGCTCCATGGACCCGATCAACGAGTGATGGAACGGATGCTCCTCCGGGAAGCAGAGCGCCGGCAGACGCTCCCACCACGTACCGTACGGCTGATTGTCCACCGACCAGCGACGCTCGTTCTTCACGACGTCGCGTTGCGTGTCGAGCTTCTGCTGGGTGAGCCCCGGCAGCATCCGCCCCATGCGATCCGCTTCGAGCCACAGGGCCATCGCGATCTGGTGCGACGGCACGGTTTCGTAATAATTGGTCCGGTCGAGCCATGTGGACCCGTTCAGGGTACCACCTGCACGCTGCACCAGTTCGAAATGCTCGTTGGCGTCGACATTGGCCGACCCCTGAAACAGCATATGTTCGAAGAGATGAGCAAAACCGGTGCGATCGAGCCGTTCATTGGCCGATCCCACGTGATACCACAAATTCACCGCAACGATCGGCGCTGTGTGATCCTCGGAGAGCACCACATGCAGGCCGTTCGGGAGGTGGTAGCTCTCGACTGGAATGCGCATGGTTCAATATTGGGGGGCTGGTCACAGAACTCGGAACCCCATTCGTGCGCATCTTTCTGTTGCGTCGTCATGGTTTCGGTGCCACATCGCGCGTCTTTCGGCGTGACCACGGTCGCGCCGGCTTTCCCTCACTTCGTCCAATGACTCTCTCGATCCGACGAGCCGGCCGGCCGGCGCTCCTGCTGCTGACCACGATCGGTGTGCTGGCGGCCTGTGGCAGCGACCCGCAAGTGCCCACGGCAGCCGTCGCGACAGCGGGCACGTCCGTGGCCGCCACCGTCGCGGCGGTGGTGACCACCGTGCCCGCGGTCCGGATTACCGACGCCAAAGGGAAGGGGATCAAGAACGTGCTCGTGCGCTGGCGCATTGCGAGCGGCGGCGGCACCGTGCTGAACGACTCCGTGCGCACCACCGCCAGTGGCGAAGCCAGCGCCGGTGGTTGGACGCTCGGCACCACGGCGGGGCAGCAGACGCTCCAGGCCACGGCAGAGGGGCTCAGCGCCGTCACCTTTACCGCCACCGCGGCGCCTGGCCCGCTCGCCCGGTTGTCGGCGGTAAGCATCGGCGACCAGCAGGCACCGGTGAACACCGTGGTGCCATCGCTCCCGGCCGTCCGTGCAGAAGACCAATACGGCAACGCCGTCACGGGAGCGTCCGTCACCTTCACCCTCGTGCAGGGGATCGGTACGTTAGACGGGGCACAGCAGTCCAGTAACACCGAGGGCGTAGCCCGCATCGGTGGCTGGAAACTCGGCACCGCCATCGGCCAGCAGATCGTCACGGCCACCGCCACCGGCGTCAATCCGGCCATCTTCAGCGTCAACGCGCTGGCTGGTCCCCCGACCAATCTCGTGAAGTTCGTGGGCGATAATCAGGCCGGCGTCGCCAACCTCAACATCACCACACCTCCCGGAGTGCGGGTCACCGACGCCTTCGGCAACCCGGTCGGCACCGTGCCGGTCACCTTCACACCCGGCGCCAACTCGGGCTCCGTGACCGGCGGCACCGTCATCTCCGATCCCGCCACCGGGACCGCCTTCGTCGGAAGCTGGCAGCTCGGCACCGCCGGCACCCAGACGCTTACCGCATCCAGCAGCGCGATTCCCGGTGCCGCGGTGACGTTCACCTCCACCGTTACCACCTCCGCCTTCAACATCGACGTCCGCTTCATCGGCGACGCCTCGCTCCCCGTACGCACCGCCTTCGCAAATGCCGTCGCCAAATGGCGACGGGTCATCGTGGGCAGCACCGGCACGGTCAATGTGAACATCGCGGCCGGCGACTGCGGACGTTGGGCGCCCGCCCTATCCGGATCGGTGCAGAACGTGGTGATCTTTGCCCGCATTGACTCCATTGACGGCGCGGGCACCTCGGGCAGCGGCAACATTCTCGGCCAGGCCAGCCCCTGCTACGTGAATGCCAACGCCATCCCGTTTCTCGGGTTCATGGAATTCGACAGCTACGATGTGGAGCAGCTGGTGGCACGCGGACAGTTCGAAAAAGTCGTGCTGCACGAAATCGGACACGTCCTGGGCATCGGCACCATCTGGAATTTCCGGCGCACCCTGCTCAACACCACGGTGACGGGTGATCCGTATTTCGTGGGGACCGAAGCGCGCACACAGTTCGCCGCGATCAACAGCGTCATGTACGGCGGCAATCCGGTGCCGGTCGAGAACACCGGTGGCACCGGTACGATCAACTCGCACTGGCGCACGTCTGTCATGGGACGCGAACTCATGCAGGGCTTCGCCGTCAATGCCGCGCAACCGCTCAGCCGCATCACCGTCGGGTCCCTCAAGGACCTGGGCTACACCGTGAACCTCGCAGGTGCCGACGTGTTCTCGCTGACCGCCGCACTGCGCAGCGGGTTCGGCTTCGACGCCGACGTCGATGCCGGAACGCCATATCGCGATGTAATCCCGGATATCGTCATCAAGCAGCGCCTGCCCGACGGAACGATTGTCCCCGTGCTGCGGCGCTGACCCAGCCAAGGCGTCACCGACCGACCGCGCGCCGGAGCTACCGCGCGGTCGACTCGCGCACAGTCTGGCCGGTCAGCCTGAGCCACAGAAGCAGGGCGACATCGGTGGGCAGGGCGATCGACTCACGCAGCATGTACTCGACGGCCACCGCACGGTTAGCTGAGATGGGACTCGTCCGCGTGGGTGACGGCAGTGGATGCAGGCCGTGCAGCCGCGCGAGCACATCGAGCCGCAGCATGTGAAACGGATCGCTCACGAGCAGCACACGAGGGCGCACGAGCACCGTGTCGCCGCGACGCCCGGTACGTGACGCCTGCAGCAATTGCGCAGCCCCTTCCATCGAGGCCAGCGAGGTCCGGCCGGCCGTCTCGAGCAGAATGACCCGAGTCGGCACCCCGCGCCGCACCAGATACCGGCGGCCCGCCGCCGCTTCGCTGATCTGGTCACCCGGACGTCGCCCACCGGTCAGCACCACGCGATCGGCCCGCGCACCGTTCCATAAGCCCAGCGCATGATCGAGACGGGCCCGGAGTACCGGCGAGGGGCGCCCCCCGTAGTGCGCCGCGCCAAGCACCACGATGGCGTTGGCATGACCCGACGCCGACCGACGCGACCAAATGAATATCAGCGCCACGCACAGCACCCACCCCATCAGCAACGTGCCGATGACGCGAGACATGAACGAGGGGCGGCGGCGCCGATCGGTTGCGCGGTCCATACAGCCAAACTAGTCCATCCACCGGCTATGCGAAGGCGTGCAGGGCAGGCCCCGCCGCGCGATTACAGCGTGACGACGGTACCGGGCGCGGGAATGTCCACGGTGAAACGGTCGCCGCGCAGTCGTTCGGCAAACGCCGTCTGTGCCTCGGATTCGCCGTGTACCAGATACACGTGCGGGTGATCCCGCCCGTCGGCGGCACCGCCGGTGCGCACCGACGACAACCATGTATGCAGCTCCGTACGATCTGCGTGCGCACTGTATCCGTTCAATACTTCCACCTGCGCCGTCAGCTCGACCTCATCACCGAACACCTTGATAATCGGCCGCCCTTCCAGAATGCGCCGCCCCAGCGTGTGTTCGGCCATGAAACCGACGATCAGGATGGTATTGCGCGGATCGTTCGCGCCGTTGCGCAGGTGGTGCAGAATGCGCCCCGACTCGGCCATCCCTGACGCCGCAATGATCACCATCGGCCCACGCATGGTGTTCAGTCCCTTCGACTCATTCACATCGCGCGTGAACTTCACCAGCGGGAAGTCGAACAGATCAGTGGTATGCCGCACCAGATCTTCGCTGTGATCGAACACTTCCGGATGCATCGCAAACACTGACGTGGCATCCGTGGCCAGTGGTGAATCGATAAAGATCGGGACGGCTGGAATCTTCCCGGCACGGTGCAGCTGGTGCAGGTCGTACACCAACTCCTGGGTGCGTCCCACAGCGAAGGCGGGAATGAGCACACGCCCGCCGCGGGCGGCGGTCTCGCGTACCACGCGGCCGAGCTCTTCGCGCGCGCCCTCTACAGACTCATGATCGCGGTTGCCGTACGTGCTTTCACACAGCACCACATCGGCACCGCCGGTCGGCGGCGATGGATCGCGGATGATCGGCAGATCACATCGCCCCACGTCACCCGAAAAGATCACGCGACGCATCGTGTCACCTTCGCGCAGCTCCAGCACGACCGAGGCACTGCCAAGAATGTGCCCCGCCTCCCAATACTGCGCGCGAATCCCGTCCGTCACGTCAAACCACTTGGCGTACGGCATGCCGATCATCTGCTCCAGCGTGCGCGTCGCATCCTCGATGGAGTACAGCGGCGCCGCATGCGGCCGCCCGTGCCGGGTGAGAAATTCCGCGTCTTTTTCCTGGATGTGCGCCGAGTCGGCCAGCATCAGCGCACACAGGTCGCGCGTGGCCGCGGTCGCCCAGATGGACTTGCGGTAGCCGTTGGCCACGAGAAACGGCAAACGGCCGGAGTGATCGATGTGCGCGTGGGAGAGGATCACCGCGTCGATCTGATCCACCGGCAGTGGCAGCCGCGCGTTTTTGGCGTGGCTCTCGCTGCGCTTGCCCTGAAACAGGCCGCAATCGAGCAGCACGGTGCGCGATCCCACCCGCACGATGTGACATGAGCCGGTCACCTCCTGCGCGGCACCCGAAAACTCGATGTGCATACTCATTGTGACTGCGTTACTCCATGCCGTCGGGACTTTCCAGCAGGCGTTCCTGCAAGCGGGTGCGGTCGTCGAGGCGGTTGGACATCGTTTCACACAGCCGCATCACGTTCCGGTCGGCCAGCGTGTAATGCACGTACAACCCGTTCTTCCGTCGTCGCACAAATCCATGCTGGTGCAGCACCTGCAGATGCTTCGACACATTGGCCTGACCCAGCCCTGTCAGCTCGACCAGCTCATTGACGGTCTGCTCACCGGACTGCAGTGCCGAGAGGAGCGCCAGTCGGGCCGGTTCGGACAGCGCTTTGAAGCGCCCCGCGACGAACGGCAGCATCGCCTCTGACAGCATGAATCGTCCCATCACCATCCTCGCATAGTCACCGTCATTGGCCCGTCGATTCGACGACAGGAGCGCGCCACTCGCACGCTCCGGCAATGTTACGTGCCGGACCATCAGCGCGACAGTTCAAACCCCTGTCAGGTCTCCCCGGCACGAAGCCAACGGCGTACGGAGGGGGCTGTGAACGCCTGCAGCCGCGTCAGCATTGACCCCGGATCATAGTCCCGCACGAGCCAGTCTCGCGGCTCACCGCGCAGGAACCCCTCGGTCGCCACGTGGTCGATGAGTGCCACCAGGGGCGCCCAGAAATCTGCGACGTCGAGCAGACCTACGGGTTTCCGGTGGACACCCAGCTGGGCCCACGTCCACGTTTCGAAAAACTCTTCGAGCGTGCCAATCCCGCCGGGGAGAGTGATGAACGCATCGGCCAGATCGGCGATCATTGCTTTCCGTTCATGCATCGAATCAACGACCCGCAGCGCCGAGAGCCCGTGGTGGGCCACCTCCCGCTGCACCAGGCCGTGCGGCATCACGCCGATCACTTCACCGCCCGCGGCCAGCGCGGCGTCAGCCAGCGCGCCCATCAATCCTACGCGGCCGCCGCCGTACACCACGATCAGACCACGTTCCGCCATCAGGGTGCCGAGGGCAGTGGCGGCGACCAGGTACTCCGGCCGCACGCCGTCGTTGGAAGCGCAGTACACGGCCACCCGCTGCAGGGAGGCGGCCACCGGAGTCGTCGAGATCAGGCTCATGGGCGCAAGATAATCCGTCACTATCCGGGCGCGCCGACGCACGGCTACCTTCGTAGACATGCCCTCCACCGTGCCGGCCACCTCCATGCTCCACGTCGTCGACCACCCCCTGGTCCGCCACAAGATCACCCTGCTGCGGGACCGGGCCACGCCCACCAAGCAGTTCAAGGAGCTCGTCGACGAAATCGCGATGCTCATGGCGTACGAGGCCACGCGCGATCTCGCCCTCGATCCGGTGCAGGTGGAGACCCCGCTGGAAACGGCACCGGGTTGGGCAGTGCGCGGCAAGAAGCTCACGCTCGTCCCCATCCTGCGCGCCGGACTGGGCATGGTCGAAGGCATTTTGCGCCTCATCCCGTCGGCGCGCGTCGGACACATCGGACTCTACCGCAATCACGATACACTCGAGCCGGTGGACTATTACTTCAAGGTGCCGGGCGACGTCGGCGCGCGCGATTTCCTGCTGCTCGATCCGATGCTCGCCACCGGTGGCAGCGCGTGTGCCGCCGTGACGTCACTCAAGCGGGCGGGGGCCACACGGATCCGCTTCCTATGTCTGGTTGCCGCACCGGAAGGCGTCGCGCGACTCAGCCGCGAGCACCCGGACGTGCCGATTCTCGCCGCCGCCCTGGACCGTGAACTCAACGAACAGGGCTACATCCTGCCCGGACTCGGCGACGCCGGCGACCGGCTGTTCGGCACGCGGTAACGTCGTCCTTCCCTACCACGACCTACGTCGTCGTCATCCGAACCATTCCCGTGGCGCCCGTCGCTGCTGGTCGGCCGCTTCAAGCACCCACAGCTGCGCCGCGGGCTCCGTGACTTCGTCCGCCACGCAGTCAAACCATCCCTGTGCCTGGGCGTCATCACCGATGCGCCGCCACAGTTCGCCGATCAGATACGTGATCACGGCGCGTTCCTCTTCCGGCACTCCCTCATATGCAGCCAGCGCATCGGCAAAACGCCATGCGGCGTGCCGGCGGAAATAGCGCTCGGCTTCGCTGTCGCCCTCATCCACACAGCACCACGCGGCCCGCAGATACAGATCTGCCAGATAGCGCGGATCGGCGCCCTGCCACTCGGCAGCCTTGGCCGCATGCTCGTACTTGAGCGATCCCGGCGTGGGCTGTGACGCGAGCGCCGGCGTCAACTCCAGCGGCACCCGTTCACGCAACTCGACACTGACCTCGACGTCGCCGTTAAAATCCCGCTGCACCCCCGCGTAGCCGCAGTGTGTGCACAGGTGCACGAAGTAGGGCAGCGGTTGCATCCCTGCGGCCCGTTCGTGAAAATCGGTGCGCTTACCACCAAGGGCATTGGTGGCCACGACCGATTGCGAGCGGAACAGCGTCTCGCAGATCGGGCAGGTGAGTTCGATGAGGTTGAGCGTCGTCATGAGGGCAGGGGGACGGGTGACATCCGAAAGTCTCGGCACCCTCATCGCGGGAGTTGAATGGGTTTTCCACACGCTCCCCGGCGCCAGCTTGTACGGTCCCCTGTTCACGGCTATCTTCTCGCGTCTCGTTCGGCGAATTGCGCTCGTGTGTCACGCTCTCATGGCGGTGGCGCGCGAGGTCATGCACGATCGCGCCGGCCCCCCGTGCCCGGGTCGTTGATGTTGATCAATCTGGTTCCAGATTTTCTCGCCGTACTCGAAGCCGACGATCGCGTGTCGGCATATCTGGCGTACTTCGAACGCCACAAGGCGCTACTCACGGCATACTGGGACAACTACGTCCTCGAGCCGTCGGGACCCCACTTCGACGAAGTGGTCCGCTCCACCGTCCAGGCCTCCCGCGACGATCTCCGCACGCTGCTTGCGCGCACCGATGTCATGGCGCTCGCGCGACAAGCGGAAGAAAAAGTCCGCGTGCTGCTCGATGTGGATGTGAGCTACGACATCGTGATCATGGTGGGGGTCGGTGCCGCCAACGCCG
The DNA here is from genome assembly GCA_031127225.1 of Gemmatimonadota bacterium. GTDB lineage: Bacteria > Gemmatimonadota > Gemmatimonadetes > Gemmatimonadales > Gemmatimonadaceae > Gemmatimonas. The sequence goes on from JARIEV010000006.1 coordinate 36,672, forward strand.
GTGAACTGGTCGTCAACGGGCGCGGGGTTGCATTCGTCTGTCTGGAGCACTTCACCGGCGTCGCCAACCCCGAGACGCAGGGACTGGGCCTCGACCCCGAGCTCATTCCGCTCTGGCTGGCCCATGAAATCACGCACGTGGTGCGCTACACCTCGCCCAGCAGCCGCAGCGACATGCGCGGGTTCGTCGAAGACGCCGGGGGCTACTACTCGTACTGGGAAACCGGACGTCAGGCTTCACTGCGTGAGCTGCTAGTCAACGAGGGGCTGGCCGTTCACGTGTCGCGGGCGGTCAGCCCGGGCCACGCCGTCTGGGAGTACTTCGGGTTTGCCCGCAAGCAGTACGCCCGCATCCGAGAGATCGAGCCGGTGCTGGCCCGCGCTGCCGACGCCGACGGTGACCGGTCCGCCCTCGGGCTGCGTCTGCGCTACCTGTCGGGGGGCATGAGCGACGAGGCCCGCACGGTGGAGCGCACGGTACTCCCCGAGCGCGCCGGCTACTTCCTTGGCGCGCGCATGGTCGAAGCCGCCATCGCCGCCCGCGGCTACGGGTGGGCGGTCCGCGCCAGCGTACATGAACTGGCCACCGTCAACGACGCTTTTGTGGAGCGGCCGAGGCTCACGATCGTCGGCTGATGCTGGATCAGACCGCTTGCGAACAGCAACGGCAACGACCGGAACACAGACACCACGGATCACACCGAAACCGCCACAGATAAGCAAACAGCGCTGTGGCAGTAACTGTGGCAGTAACTGTGGCTTTGGCGGATCCTATTTTCCGATGCAAAAGTCCCGGAACACCCGGTCGAGCACGTCCTCGGTCTCCACGATCCCAATGAGATCCGAGAGCGCCTCCCGGGCCGCGTAGAGGTGCACCGCCGCCACCGGCGCCGGCAGTGCTCCGTTCTCCCACACCATCAAAAACTCGGTGAGTTCGTCGTGCGCCGCCGTGAGTCCGACCCGGTGCCGTTCGCGCGTCACGAGTACGTCATCACCCATCGGAAGTGCCGCCGCATCGGCCGCCGCATCGGCCGCCGCCGCGCGATCAATCGCGTCCAGCAGCGCCCCCAAGCCGTGGCCCGTCTCGGCGCTCACCTCAAGGTCCGGCCCGGGTAACGCCGCCGGCGCCAGGTCCGTTTTCGTGCGCACGCGAATGACCGCCCCCGTCGTGTGGTGCGTGAGGGCGTGGCAGGTGGCCGCGATATCATCAGCGCCGGTCCCGCACGCCAGCACCACGCGTGCCTGACCCAGATAGCGTCGACTCACCTCGATGCCGAGCCGCTCGATGGCGTCGTCCGTGTCACGGAGGCCCGCCGTATCCACGAAACGGAGGGGTAGTGGCGCACGATCCAGTACGGCTTCGATGGCATCGCGGGTTGTTCCCGCAATCGGCGTCACCAGCGCGCGCGATTCGCCCAACAGCGCATTGAACAGCGACGATTTTCCGGCGTTCGGAGGCCCCGCGATCACCACCAGCACCCCGTCGCGCAGCACCGCGGCCCGTGGTGCCGTGTGCAGGAGCGCGCGGAGCGCGTCGCGCAGCGACTCTGCCGCCTGTTTGATGCGCGTGGGCGCAATCGGGCCGTCGTCTTCCTCGGGGAAGTCGATATCGTAGGCAATCAGGGCTTCGAGGTGGATGACCTCGTCGCGCAGTGCCAGCAGCCGTCGCGACAAGCCGCCATCGAGCTGCGACAGGGCCTGCCGGTGCATGGCTGTGGTGCGGGCGTCGATCAGGTCGGCCACCGCTTCGGCTTGCACGAGGTCCAGTCGGCCGTTCAGCACGGCGCGCCGAGTGAATTCACCCGGCGTGGCCGGACGGGCGCCGGCGGCCACGCACGCGGCCAGCACCAGCGACGGCGCCACCTGGCCACCGTGGGTGGAGATTTCGACCACGTCGTCCCCGGTGTACGAACGCGGTGCCGCAAACCATGTCACCAGCGTGTCGTCGAGTGGCGTCCCGTCCGGATGCCGTAACGCTACGCGGGTGGTACGACGCGGCTGCAGGTCGGATGCGCCAAGGGCGCGTGCGATCGAGATCGCACGCGCCCCTGAGAGCCGGATGACGGCAATCGCCCCGCGTCCAGCAGCCGTGGCAAGGGCAACGATCGTGTCGTCGCCACCAGGCAGCTGGCGGGCCGTCACCACGTCATTATCCCCGCACAACCGGTGGTTGCACCTTGGTGCGCTCCTGCGAGATCAACCACTGCTGCGGCAGCGACGCGAGGTTCTGCACGAAGTAGTACAGGTTGAGCCCCGACGCCATGTTGAAGAAAATCACCATCATCATGGCTGGCATCAGGTACATCATCATCTTCTGCTGCTCGTTCGCCTTCATGCCGCGCATGCCGATGTACGACAGCCCCATGGCGGTGATAGCCACAAGAATCGGGATCACGTAGAACGGATCCTTGAGCGAGATGTCGGGGAACCACAGGAACGACACACCGCGGAACTCGATCGTGTTCTGGAACACGAAGAAGAGCGCGAAGAACACCGGCAACGGAATGAGCATCGGGAGACACCCTGACAGGGAGCTGAACGGCGACATGCCATGCTCCTTGTACACGCGCATCATTTCCGATTGCAGCTTGGTCGGGTCGCCCTTGTACTTGGTCTGGATTTCCTGCAGGTACGGCTGGATGCGCTGCATCTGCATCGAACTGCGCATCGCCTTCTGATTGAGCGGCCACAGGATGATGCGGACGGCCACGCCGAACAGCACGAGGATCCAGCCGTACGACAACCCCAGCGTCGCCTTCATCCACAGGAGCGCCCGGATCACCATCGTGGCGAACGGCTGCACGATGCCCTGCAGCCAGCCGCCATACGGGTTGGACGTTTCAAAGGCGCGGCCCATCGCCACCAGTCGCTTGAACTCCTGCGGACCGGCGTACACGTCGAACGCCACTTGGCCGCTCTTGAGCGACGCCACGATCGTGGCCTGTCCACGGGTGGCCGCTTTCGCGACCCGCTCGCCGCCGGTGAAGTTAATTTCGGTGAATCCCGCCTCACCGACCGGTGCCAGCACACCCAGCAGGAAATACTTGTTCTTCGCCACGGCCCAGTTGATCGGTCCAGCTTCGATCTGACGTTCCCCGGGATCGAGCGAGCTGAAAGACACGCCGTCCGCATTCTGCTGGTCAGGCTTGAACGCGTACGCGAGATGGGACTGATCTTCGGTGGTGTCGGCCTCTGAGGAGCGGAAGCCCGGCGGCATGTCGATCAGCAGGAAGCTGTTGTCCGGTGCTCCCTGCACGACCGCCGCTACGTTCACCCGATAGCTGTCGGGGAGAAACGAGTAAGTGATCGTGACCGCGCGCGCACCGATCGTCGCATCGTAGCGCACCACCGCGCGTCCGTCGGCGTCGCTGCGCGTGCTGCGGAACGTCTGCGTGCTGAACGCCACCGTATCCCCGGGCGTCACGAGACGGAAGCTGAGCAACCGATCACCAGGCTTGGCCAACTCCACCGGCCCCCCCCTGGTACGACCCTTGTTCGAGAGCGCGAGATACTGCTGCATCTCGGCACCGATCAGCGACGCGCCACGATTGGTGGTGCGGAACACCGCCGGGGTGGTGGTGACCACCGCGGTGTCGATGGGCACCGCTGGTGGCGCCGCCGTGATCGTGGCGGTATCACCGGCCGGCGATGCGCCCATGCTGGGCTGCGCCGCACGGGCACCGTCGGCGATGACGGGATTGCTGCTGGCCACCGTGGCCGAATCAGCACGGCGCAGGGAGTCGGTCGCGATCGCGGTGTTCACGGGCGCCACCTTCGGCGCCGGGAACAGGATCGAGTTCAGAATCAGGACCGCCGCCATCAGGACGACGGCGAGGACGATGCGGCGTGGTTCCATGGTCTGTATAAGGGAGCGCTCAGGGCACCGGATCGAATCCGCCGGGCCGGAACGGATGACAGCGCCCGATGCGGCGCAAAGCCATCCATCCGCCGTGCAGCGCACCGTGACGTTGGAGCGCCTCGATCGCGTACGCGGAACAGGAAGGATAATAGCGGCAGGCGCCCCCGAAGATGGGCGACAGCGTGAGCTGATACCCACGTACCAGCAGGATAAACAGGTTCGCCATCATGTGATGCTCAAGGACCGGCCACCGGAAGCGCACTCGCCACGGGCTCGATCTGTCGACCCACGCGACGCACCGCCTGCAGGACTTCGGCACGCAAAACATCGAAGGTACGGTCGTACGCCACCGGCAAGACCCGAACCACAAGGTCCATCGGCGCGAGCCCCGGCAGTACATCGATCCGGATCACCTCGCGGAGGCGACGCTTGAGTCGGTTCCGCTCAACCCCGGAGTGTTTGTACTTGGGGATCACGAACCCCACCCGGGGAAACGCATGAAGGGAAGCCATGGCGCGCACATCCATAGAGGCCGTGCGCACTCGCTTCCCTTCGTGTCGTACCCGCTCGAGGTCGGTCCCGCGCGTCAGTCGCTGCGCACGCGGGAACGACCGGCTGTCAGGCGCCGGCGTACTTCGACGGGATCTGGACGGTCAACACCTTGCGGCCTTTGCGGCGACGACGGGCGAGAACCTCACGGCCCCACTTCGTCTCCATACGCGCACGGAAGCCGTGCTTGCGGACTCGCTTGGTGTTGCGCGGACGGTATGTGGGCTTGCCCATATCAATGCTCGAGGTAACGCGGTAGAAACTGCGAAGGAATTCAAGAAAGCCGTGCGGGACGCGAGTGGAACACGTTCCGTGGCAGCCTCAGAAAGTACTCGCATCACCGGGGTCCGGTCAAGGTCGCCAAGTAACCTCGGCACAACGATTTGCACCCGCACCGACCGTCCCCGCACAGACTTGCTTGCGCTCACGAATGCGCGCGTGGTGTCACGCCGATGCGGCGATTGACTTATCCACACGCCCGCATAACCTTCGCCCCCCCGACCCGCATACCCGGTGGTCGGGACCGTCTGCTCTCCGACCTCCCGCCATGTCCCTCACGCCTGCCGAAACCTGGGATCGCCTGCGCCAACGCGCACGACAGATCCTCCCAGAGCAGACGTACCGCACATGGCTCGAGCCCACCGACGCCCTCGGCATCGAGCACGACACCCTCCTGATCGGCGCCCCCGATCAGTTTTCGGCCGACTGGAACGAGTCCAAGCACGCCGACCTGCTCACGAGCTTCGCCGCCGTGGCACTCGGCCACCCCATGAAAGTCCGGTTCAAAGTGGCCGAAGAGCGCATGGGGCGCGTCCAGATGGACATGTTCGTACAGCCACCGCCAACCCCTGTTGTCGCGCCACCAACGGCGCACCAACAGCGCTTGTCAGCGCCACTGAACCCGAGATACACCTTCGATCAGTTCGTCATCGGGAAGTCTAACGATGTCGCCGCTGCCGCCGCGCAGGCCGCCGCACAGGCCCCGGGCAAGGTGTACAATCCGCTCTTCATCTATGGTGAAACCGGACTCGGCAAAACGCACCTCATGCAGGGCATCGCCCACGAACTGCTTAAACGCACCCCCACGTTACGACTCGCCTTCGTCGGGACCGAGCAGTTCACCAATGAGTTCGTCAACGCCATCCAGACCGGACAGATGGGCGACTTCCGTCGCCGCTTCCGCGAAATCGACCTGCTCCTCGTTGACGACGTCCAGTTCCTGAAGGGGAAGGAATCCACGCAGGAAGAATTCTTCCACACCTTCAACGCCATCTACGAAGCCGGTCGCCAGATCGTCCTCACCTCCGATCGGCCCCCCAAGGAGATCCCGGGACTCGAAGCCCGCCTGGTCTCCCGCTTCGAATGGGGGATGGTCGCCAATGTCGATGCTCCCGATCTCGAACACCGGATCGCCATCCTCAAGAAAAAGGCGAGTCTCGATCACCTCGAACTCACCATTCCTGACGAAGTCATCGAGTTCATTGCCCAGCACGTGAAATCGTCGGTTCGGGAGCTCGAAGGCTCGATTATCAAGCTCCTCGCGTACGCCTCCCTCAAGCACCGCGAGATCTCGGTCGAACTCGCCCGGGAGGCGCTCCGCGACAAGATCCGGGCGTCCACCTCCTCCGATTTCCCGGACATCCCGCCCACCACCATCACGGTGGCCACCATCCAGCAGGTCGTCTCCCGGGAATGGGGGGTCACCCCCGACGGGCTCCGCTCCAAAACCCGCACGAAGCAGCTCACCACCCCGCGGCAGGTCGCCATGTACCTCTGTCGGGAGCTGTTGGCGCTACAGTTGGTGGAAATCGGCAACGCCTTCGGTGGACGGGACCACTCCACGGTTATTCATTCGCTCGACCGCGTCGCCGAAGACATGGGCGGAGAACCCGGTTTCGCCGATCGCGTCCTCAAGGTTCGGGGCATGTTGGAAACCCTCCGATCCACTGGACAACTCGGCACCTGATCCCCAGCCGTCCACACCGATCCACAGCCGGCACCCCGTTGGAATGGCCGAGATGTGCACCGATGCGGAGAAAAAGCACCTGTCGACATGGAATGCACATGACTTGGCATGGCGGAAGTGCTTCCAGACATGTAGCTTGCGGCGTTTGTAGACAAGCCCACACGCCCTGCTATTACTACCAGTTTTATTTCTAAGACTTCTTTTAACAGCAGTCCTTCCACACAACGGGCATGCGCTTCACGATCTCGCGCGAGAAACTCCAAGAAGGACTCGCGGCGGTTACCGCCGCCGTACCGGCCAAGACAACCTTGCCGGTCCTCTCGAACCTGCTCGTCGAAACCACCGAGCGCGGAATTCGCTTCTCCGCGACCGATCTCGACATCGCCGTCAGCACGGAAGTCAGTGCGGATGTCGAAACGCCGGGGGCGATCACCATTCCCGCCAAGAAGCTGAGCGAGATCGCGCGCGAACTGCCGCCCTCGCCCGTCAAGGTGTCAGCGAGTGGTGAACAGCGTGTCACCATCGAATGCGGACGTTCGAAATTCAAACTCCTCGGCCTTCCGCGCGAAGAGTTCCCGACCTTCCCCAGCGTGCGCTTCAACGACTCGTGGCGCGTGAAGTCGGGTGAGCTGCAAAAGCTCATTTCGCATGTCGCCTTCGCCGTCAGCACCGAAGAGTCACGCCCCATTCTCAACGGCGTCCTCTGGGAGCTGCGCGAAGATCGCATGCGTATGGTGGCCACCAACGGTCACCGCCTGTCCAAGATGGAACTGCCGGTCGAATCCAGCAGCGCCCCGCCGGGTGATCTTATCGTGCCGCCCAAGGCACTTGAGCAGATCAAGCGTCTCTTCCCGGCCGAAGAAGAACTCGAGATTGCACGGGGCGAAAACCACCTCGGCTTCCGCTCGCCGTTCACCTCCGTGTTCACGCGCCTGGTCGAAGGCCCGTATCCGAACTACGAGCAGGTCATTCCCAAGGACAACGATCGCTTCTGCCTCTGCGACAAGGCGGCGCTCACCAGCGCCCTCAAGCGCATGAGCGTGATCGCGTCCGACCAGACGCACCGCATCAAGATGTCGTTCAATACCGGCATGCTGAAGTTCAGCGTCACCACGCCGGATCTGGGTGAAGCGTCGGACGAATTGCCTGTCAATTACAACGGCGACCAGCTCGATATCGGCTTCAATGCCACGTATCTGCTGGAAATCCTGCGCTACATGCCCACCGAGCAGGTGCGGCTCACGTTCAAGGCTCCTGAGCGGGCAGCCACCATCGAGCCCGAAGGATGGGACGATCCGGCCAAGTATCTCTGCCTCGTGATGCCGCTGCGCCTGATGGACTGAGTACGATCAGGCCGTCTCGGTCATTGTACCCGCTCCGCCCGGATCTCCACCCGTTGCAGCACCTTCTGCAAACGAGGAGCTCCGGGCGGAATGCGTTCTACCACCTGTAGCGTCAAGGTACTCGTGCCCTGCAAGCGCTCCAGGATGCCGGTTGTGGCGTTGATCTCCAGCCGTTGCATGCCGGACCCTGAACCTGTGAGTTCGAAGGCCCGAAACGCCGATCCGCCTTTCCCGTCCAGGGTCGAGGTGCTTTCGCGTTCCACGACCAGCATGGCCGCTGATCGCTGCGCAAGTTTCGACCGGCTCGTGGTATAAACGGTGAGCGGCATACCGCTCCGACACACCAGCGACACCGTGCTGTCGCGCCACGCATCGCCCACTGCGACGCCGTCCGGGATGCGTACCAACAGCTCGCGTGCCAGCTGCATCGCGCTGACTTCCGGACGATCGCATTCATTGGCCAGCGGTGGTCTCGACACGACACGCAAATAAGTACTGTCGAAAACCGCATCGATCAGCAAGACCGAGGGTTTGACCCCTGTCGTTGTCACCGGATCCAGGGTGTTTCGCACCGTGAACGAGTCGACCTGACCACGTCCCCGTAACGCCCCCGAGGACGACCGCTCAAAGGCGAGCGTGATCCGGGCGCGCGTGTCGATCCGCTGTTCACTCCCGACCCCGGCCGGAAGGGCACTGCCTGACGCGTTCAATCGTGTCACCGCAGACACGAGCCATTGGTTGGCGGGTTGCGTGGCAGGAAGGGTCAGACCAGCAGCTGGCGGCGCCACCGCTGGGGGCCGTTCCGCGGTCGGTCGCGGCGTAGTAGAGACCGGAGCGGAAGGCGTGCATCCCCCGATCATCAGCACGGCCGGTATCGTGGCTACCCAAACAGTGCGTGTTACAACACCCACAAAAAGGACCTCACGGAAGGTCGCCGGCCTGTAAGCCGGGTTCTGTCAGCGCCGGCGTGCGCAAGCACACACCGACACCGGACGGTCATTCCTCTCGGCGTGCAGTCACCCACACGCTCTAGCAGCCTACCCGCGGCTCGACGTCTTGCGACGTCCTTGCGAGACGGGTCATCTCTCGCCGCTTATTTGGCCTTGCTCCGACTGGGGTTTACCGAGCCGTTTCCGTTACCGGAAACGCGGTGGGCTCTTACCCCACCCTTTCACCCTTACCGCACCGGCGGTGGCCCGTGAGGGTTCCCGGCAGGACGGCGGTTTGCTTTCTGTTGCACTGTCCGTCGCACGAAGCTCACGCCGCATGCGCCCAGGCGTTACCTGGCAGTCTACCCTGTGGAGCCCGGACTTTCCTCGGTGCCCGAGCTTTCGCTCTGACATCGCGACCATCCGGCCGACAACCCATCCGTGAGATACCGGAATATAACGCACCCCCTGTGTCGGTGACGCAGCACGGTGCCCGAACACAATTCATCGCATCGGGGTGACACTGTGCTGACGCCGCCAGATAGCCTTGGCGCCATGTTCGGCCGACGACGAAGAGGTCGTCGGTCCCTTCCATCAACGCACCGGTGCGCGAGGTTTGCATGGCTACTGTGTCGTCACGCTCGATCGTCACCTTTCTCACACCGACCGAACAGCAGCGGGTCGATGCGCTCGGTCAGGGCTCGTACACCACACTGCACCGCGAGAGCCTCGACGAGATGATGCGGGATCTCCGCACCAAACCGGTATCGGCCATTCTTGTGTCGGTCTCGCGATACCAGCAGCATCACGGCATGCAGGTGGCACGCATGGTCCGCGAATTTCCACGCGTCCCGGCGGTGGCTCTGCTTACCGGCAATGAACTGCGGAGTACGCAATCTTTGCTCGCCCTTGGGCAACAGGGTGTCCAAATGCTGGTCGATGCGCGCGATCCCGCCGGTTGGCGCGATCTCCGGCAAGTCGTCAACCGGGAGACCGCCGCCACGATCGAATCACTGGCCATTCAGCGGATCCGCACCGACCTTACCGGAGCGACCGACGACTGCCTTCGCTTCTTCGATCACCTCTTTCTCGCACCGCGATCACTCACCACCGTTCGGCAGCTGGCCCGTCGGCTTAGCGTAGTACCCACCACCTTTATGAGCCGGTTTTTCCGCGCCGGTCTTCCGGCACCGAAGAAATATCTAGCCACCGCGCGGCTCGTGCGTGCGGCACGGCTGCTCGAAAATCCCGGCTACAGCCTTACACAAGTCGCCTTTCTATTGGAGTACTCGTCACCACAGAGTTTCTCTCGGCACGTGCGACATACACTCCAGTGCGGTGCGGCCGATTTTCGACGTACGTACAGTGGGCACACGATGCTCGAACATATGCGACAGCGGCTCATTCTTCCCTATCGCGAGCAACTACTCGCGTTCACGCCGGTCGAGCTCACTCCACACTGGGTTGATCGTCCGGTCCCGATAACTCCGGTAGTGGAACCGACCCGCCAGTCAGCGTAGCGTTGTTGTCCGGCACGCGGAGGGTGGCATGTTCGCCAAGATGCCGTCGGAAAGTCGCATCCAGACGTTCGGCGGTCCGCGATACGTCTGTGGCCACGCGCGCGAGCGCCTCGACGTCCAACCGCTGCGTAGCGGCGGTATCGGTAATCGCGCGCGCACCCCGTGCTGCACGTTCGGCCGTGCCGGCGAGCGATTCCATCCCCTCGACGATCCCGGTGGTAAGCTGCGCCTGCGATCTGGTCAGCGTCGCGACGTCATCGTTTTGACGCGCGATGCGTGCAATCCCCTCCACCATCGCTGACAGGGCGCGTGTCGCGTCGCGCGCAATCTCTCCGGCACCAGCGACGTCGGCCGCCGTGCTGTCCATGGAACGGACGGCGATCTCGATATCGTCCCGTACCCGATGCACGATGGCCGCAATGCGTTTAGCCGCTTGGCCACTCTCCGCCGCCAGTGTGCGGATTTCTTCCGCGACGACGGCAAAGCCAAGCCCTTCGTCGCCGGCTCGTGAGGCTTCGATGGCGGCGTTGAGGGCCAGCAGGTTGGTCTGCCGTGCGATGCGCGCAACCGTTTCAACGAAGTCGCCGACGTGCTCCGATGCCGGCGCTAGCAGGCGCACTTGTTCGGCCGTCGCCGTGACATCGCTACCGACACGCAGCAGCGCCTGCGCGGCGCCTTCGATGGCCTCGCGGCTCGCGGCAGCCGCCCGATCGACCTGATGTGCGTCGGTGGCTGCGAGACCCGCCATCGCGTGTGCTGTGTCGGCCGTCCGGTGGGCGTTGCTGATCAACTGCAGAGCATCGCGAACCCGACGGTGCTGCTGGTCCAGGTCATCATCCAGCGCGCGGATCATCGTGCTGTTGTCTTCGGCCCGCCGTTGCAGTACCGCCGCGGCGCCATGCATGTGCGCGACCACATCCATCACGCCGGCCGCGTCCCGTTGTACGTGCTCGAACAGCAGCGCGCGTTCGTCGAGCAGGCGGTGAAGGCGCGCGTGCGATTCCAACGACTGCCGGCGGAAATGCAACACGTAGCCGGTGATAGCCGCTGCGTACACCAGCGCCGCCACCGGCCACCCCCACACGTAGACGGTGCCACTGATGGCCAGAAGCGCGCCGGCCAAAGCGCTGACGCGCCAGATCCGCCGCATGGGGGCCATGCGGAATCAGGCCGGCGGGATCAGTGGAGACAGGTCGGTTGCCGTGACCAGACTGAGGACGGTAAGTCCCGCGGCTTCGAGTGCGTCCCGGCCCCCCTCCTCACGATCAACGAGGGCCAGCACGCCGATCACGTTCCCCCCAGCTGCCCGGATCGCTTCGACCGCCTTGAGCGCTGAGCCGCCGGTGGTGATCACGTCTTCCACGACCACCACCTGATCGCCCGCGGCGAACGGTCCCTCGATGAGCTTGCCGGTGCCATGCTGCTTGGCCTCTTTGCGCACCGTGAACGCCCTGATCATCCCACCGGTCCCCGCCTCGGCTTCCAGGGCGGAGGCATGGGCGATGGCGTACGAAATCGGGTCCGCGCCCAGCGTCAGGCCACCGACGGCATCGACCGGCCAGCCGCTCTCGCGCAGTGCGGCCAGCGCCGCCCGCCCGATGAGCAGCTGTCCTTCCGGACTCATCGTGGTCAAGCGGCAATCGACGTACAGGGAAGAGCGACGGCCTGAGGCCAGTACGAAATCGCCCCGCTTGGCCGAACGTTCGGCGAGCAGGGCGATCAGTCGGGACATCGTGGATGTGGTCACAGTGGCAGGAACGGGGAGAGCGGCCTGATGATCAGCTTCGGCGGAACAACCCCTTCATCTTACCGAATAGACCGGCCTTCTCGTCACCCTCATCGGCCGCGGATCCTGACGCGCTCGTTGTTGGGGCCTTCTCGGCCGCGGCCACAAAGGCCTCCGAAAACTCCTTGACGGAGCCGTACCGCTCATCCGGCTTCTTGGCGAGCGCCTTCATGACCACCAGCTCGACATCGGTCGGGAAGGAGAGCGCGGGCTTTGCCTTGTTGAGGGCGATGGGCGGCTGCGTGAGCAGCTGGGAGAACAATTCGCGCGGCGACTTGCCCGTGTACGGCAGGACCCCCGTGAGGAGGTAGTACGCGATGGTACCCAGCGAGTACTGATCGGCGGCCGGTCCGACGAGCTCACCCGAGAGGGCCTCGGGTGCGACATACATGAGCGTACCGACGAAGAACCCGGCACGGGTCAGGCGCTGATCGGGTGATGCGTCCGTGTCGGCCGCGATGCCGAAATCGACCAGCTTCACGTGATGTGACGCTGGGTCGTACATGATGTTTTCCGGCTTCAGGTCGCGGTGCACGATCCCGACATCATGGGCGGACTGGACCGCTCCGCAGATCTGCGAGAGAATCCCCGAGACCTCCTGACACGACAACGGGCCCGACTTCTCGGCGAACTTATCGAGGATTTCGCCGCTGGCCCACTCGATGGCGAGGTAATAGCGCTCACCATCCGTCTGTCCGTAATCTAGGGTACGCACGATGTTCGGGTGTTCTACCCGTGCGCCGAACTGCGCCTCGCGCAGGAATCGCGCGACCGCGGTTTTGTCGTGCTGCAGCTTTTCGCGCAACACCTTGAGGGCCACGGTGCCGTGCTCGGCATGATCCGCGCGAAAGACGGTCGCAGTTCCGCCTTCACCAACTTTGGCCCGCAGCGTGTAGCCTGCCAGCGTCGTTCCGACTAGCGTCTCTATGGTCACGGGGCGAACGTAACGCGCTCCGGCGGCGCCAGCAAGACACATTTATAGAAACCGTGACCGCGGGCACCTCATGTCTGCACGGACGGCACCATGCGAACTGTGAACACACGTGCTTTGACGTTTCGTCTTCCGTACGCGGCGGCCGTCGCGCTTGCCACGTTCACGGCGTGCGCGGGTAGCCGCCCGCCGGTTGGACCGGGCTCGTCCATGCCGCCGGGCCTCGGTGGCCCGGGTGTACCCGGGGTCGTTGCGGGTTCACCGGCCGACATGCAGCGCCTCTATCGCAGCATGGGGTTGATCGCCGGCAGCGGTGCCATTCCGTTTGTGTCGTCGGTGTCGTTCCTCCGCGCCCCCGTGGGGGACAGTACCCTGACCATGGTCGCCCTGAGCATGCCGTCGCGGGTGCTGGGATTCACCCGCCAGGGTGAGCGCTATGCCGCCGGGTATGTCGCACGTCTCGAGGTGCGGCAGGGCAGTGCCGTGGTCAAGCTGATCGAGGCCACCGAGAAGGTGCTGGTACCCACGTTCCGGGAAACGTCACGGACCGATGAGGCCATCATCTGGCAGCAGTTCCTGACGCTCGCGCCCGGACGGTACACGCTGGCGCTGAGCATCAAGGACGAAGCGAGCATTCGCAATGCGGCGGAAGAGGTGCAGCTTGAAGTGCCACGGCTCGCCCCCGACATGTTCGGGTCACCGATGCCGGTGTACGAGGCCATACCGCGCACGAGTATCGATACGTTGCCGCGAATTCTGGCACGACCGCGCTCGACAGTGGTGTTCGGACAGGATTCGCTGCTGCCGCTCTATCTCGACGCCGTCGGTTCCGCCGCACCCTCGCGGGCGCATCTCCGCATCATGGGTGACGGGGATGTCGTACTCCACGACGAGGATATCGACATGCCGCCCCGCGGTGACGGGCATAGCACGACGATCGGCGTGCCGGTGGCGAAAATGGGGATCGGAATCAACACCCTGCTGGTGAGCGTGCCCGGCCGTCCGGACACGGCCCGGGCGCGGGTCCTCGTGAGCCTCGGCGACGACCTCCCGATCGCGTCGTTCGACGAGATGTTCACGTATCTCCGCTACTTCACCACCGCCGATCGTCTCAAGACGTTGCGCGACGCCACGCCGGCGCAGCGCCCCGAGGTGTGGGCTGCATTTCTGAAGGCCACCGACCCTGTGCCCGGCACGGCCGAGCATGAGGGGCTTCGCGAGTACTTTTCGCGCATCCGCCTTGCCAACGTACGCTTCCGCGACGACGGCCCCGTGGGCTGGCTGAGTGATCGCGGTATCGCGTTCGTGGCGCTGGGCGATCCGGACAACATCATCGACACGGGCATGACCGACCCTAACGCGCGTGTGCGTCAGCAGGTGTGGGAGTATCGCGAGTTGCGGGTGCAGATCCTGTTCGTGGATCAAACCGGGTTTGGCCGGTGGCGGCTATCGTCCCAGAGTCGCGCGGAACTCGACAATGCGATCCGTCGCCGCATGGTGTCGCGCCAGTGAGTGAGGTCCAGCGTCCCGTCGCTCCCCGTCTGTTCCTGATTGACGGCTATGCGCTCATTTATCGCGCGTTCTTTGCGCTGATGACGCGGCCACTCACCACCAGCCGTGGTGAGAACACCTCCGCTGCTTGGGGAATCGCGAATTTTCTGAAGCGGCTGCTCGCCACGCATCAGCCCGAGCTGTTGGGCTGGGTGCATGACTCCGGCGCCACGTTCCGCGATGACTTGTATCCCGCGTACAAGGCCACCCGCGAGAAGTTGACCGACGAACTGCAGGCCGATTTCGATCAGGGACTCGCACGCATTCACCAGCTGCTGGCGGCTTACAATATTCCTGTGCTCGCGGTGCCCGGTTTCGAAGCCGACGACGTGATCGGGACGCTCGCGAGGAAGGGCGCCGAGGCCGGGTACAACGTGGTCATCGTGTCGGGGGACAAAGACTTTCAGCAGCTCGTGCGTCCCGGCGTCTGGTTGCTCAATCCGGGGCGCGGCGGGCCGGCCAGCGTCGAGGAACAGTGGGTCGGTGTCGAGAATGCCAACGACCGGCTTGGTGTGCCGCCCGACCGTGTGATCGACTACCTGTCGCTCGTGGGTGACTCATCCGACAACGTGCCCGGGGTGAAAGGGATCGGCGAGAAAGGGGCGCAGGAACTCATTGCCCAGTTCGGCGCGCTCGAAGACATCATTGCCCACGCGCACGAGATCACGAAGAAGCGTTCGCGTGAGGCGCTGCTCGCGCAGGAAGCGGAGGCGCGCCTGTCCAAGCAGCTGGTCACGATCCACTGTGATGTACCCATCGCGCTCGATCCCGCGTCGCTGCAGCTGAGCGTGCCGGATGCGCAGGCGCTGCGTCATCTGTATCTCGAGCTCGAGTTCACCTCGATGCTCAAGGACCTCGGGGGAGGTGCACCCGTGGCCGCCGCTCCGTCCGCGCCGGTACCCGTCGCCGGCGAACCGTCGGGGGTGGTGCCAGTGGTGCCGGGTCGTCCGCCGGCGTTGCCCGTCGTCCTCGGGGAGAGTGGTGTTCCGGTGCTCCGGGATGCGCACTACGTCACCGTTGATACGCTGGACGCGCTCGATCGGCTGCTGGCGCGCGTGCGCGCGGTGCCATACATCGCCTTCGATACCGAAACGGTATGTGATCCCGAGGCGCCCAATCGTATCGACGCCTTGCGTTCGCGTCTGGTTGGGTTGTCGATCGCGGTGGCCCCGGGCGAAGCCTATTATCTGCCGTTTGCCCATCGCCATGACGACGGCAGTGGCAATCTGGCGCTGTTGTCGAATGATGACGGGATTGCCGGCCGGCGGCTGAATGCCGGCGTGCCCGTGCCGACCAATTTGCCCGCGTTCGACAGCGCCGCGATGGCACCGCTGCGCGCGATGCTCGAAGATGCGTCCGTCGCAAAGATCGCGCAGAATGCGAAGTACGACGTGCTCGTGCTGCGCGGTGCCGGGGTGCGGGTGGCCGGGCTCGTGTTTGACACCATGCTGGCCAGTTACGTCCTCGATCCGGGGCGCCGGTCGCACGGCATCGACCTGCTGGCGCTCGAGTTTCTGGGCCATACCATGACTGCGTATGAGCAGCTGTGTGGCAAGGGCCGTCAGCAGCTGCCATTCGACGTCGTGCCGGTGGATGCCGCGCGCGACTATTCGTGCGAGGATGTGGACATCACGATGCGGTTGCGTGCCCTGCTGGAGCCGCAGCTCGAGGCGCACGGCATGTCCGCGCTGTTCCGTGATGTCGAGGTGCCGCTGGTCGAGGTGCTGGCCCAGATGGAATGGGACGGCATTGCGATCGATCGGTCGTGGTTTGCGTCCTTGAAGACGCGCTTCCAGAGCGAACGGGAACGTGTGGAGCAGCTGATCTACACGGAGGCCGGCGAGGAGTTCAACATCAACTCCAATCCGAAGCTGCGCGTGATTCTGTTCGAGAAGCTCGGCTTACCGGTGAAGAAGAAGACCGCGACCGGGCCGAGCACGGATGCCAGCGTGCTGCAGGAGCTGGCCGAAGAGGGGCACGTGTTACCGACGTTGCTGATGGAGTATCGCGAGATCTTCAAGCTGGAAGGCACGTATATCGACGCGTTGCCGAAGCTCGTGCATCCGCGCGATCACCGGTTGCATACGTCCTTCAATCAGACCGTCGCCGCGACCGGTCGGCTGTCGTCCAGCGATCCGAACCTGCAGAACATCCCGAACCGTCGGGAGCTCGGCCGCGACATCCGTCGCGGGTTCGTACCGGAGAAGGGATGGAAGCTGCTCAGCGCCGACTACTCGCAGATCGAGCTGCGGCTGCTGGCGCACCTGTCGGGAGATCCAGCCTTTGTGACGGCCTTCAAGGCGGGCGGTGACATTCACCGGCAGACCGCGGCGATCATCTTCGGCGTTGACCTGGCCGATGTGACCGGTGACATGCGGGCCCGCGCGAAAACGATCAACTTCGCCACGATCTATGGGCAGGGGGCGCATGCGCTGTCGCGGCAGCTCAAGATTGCCAATAG
>JARIEV010000007.1 GCA_031127225.1 Gemmatimonadota bacterium
ACCCAGCAGGCCGCCGCTAAGGCGTTCGATCAGAACGGCGTGCCCGTGAGCGGCGTATCGGTGAAGTGGCGCAGCACCAATCCTGCGGTGGCCACGGTATCGAAAACCGGTCTGGTCACCCTGCTCTCAGCCACGGGGTCGGCCACCATCGTGGCCGAAACGGGTGGCGCGCGGCCGTTGGCAGGCACCGCCGTGGTCCGCAGCGCGCGTGAGGGGGTGACCATCGCGGCGGGCGGCCTGGGATACTCGTGGGGGCACAGCTGCGCGCTGGGGTCCACCACCGGCGTCGCCGCCTGCTGGGGGTCGAATGATTTCTCGGCACTCGGACTCGGCGCCGTCGGCGACGTGCCGGCGTACTCGGTCGCGCCCGCGCGGACTGTGGGCAACGTGCCGTTGGTCAGCATGACCTCGGGGGCGCTTCATCATTGCGGTCTCAACACCGCCGGGCAGGCCTTTTGCTGGGGAGAAAACGCCGGTGGTCAGGGTGGCACCGGGAGCACGGCCGTAGGCGTCGTGTTCGAACCCACGGCGGTCACGGGCGGCCACACCTTTGTCTCGTTATCCACGTCCTCGCGCTCGGCCCACACCTGCGGCCTGATCTCGACTGGTCAGGCCTACTGCTGGGGGTCGAACGGTGGCCAGATTCTCGGGCTCGATCCGAGTGTGGTCTTCACTAGCACACCGACGCCGGTGCCACAGGGCGCCCTCCGGTTCGTGTCCACGGCGGTAGGCGGCACGCACACCTGCGGCCTCACCCAGGCAGGCACAGCCTACTGCTGGGGTGGCCAATCCGACGGACAACTCGGCGATGGCGTCATCGATTTCTCGGCCTTCACCGGCACGCCGACCGCCGTGCAGCAAGGCAGCCATCGCCTCGTGAAGCTGGTGCTGGGTCGCACTTTCTCGTGCGGTCTCACCACCACGGGCGCCCTGCTCTGCTGGGGCTACGGCAGCCACCTGCAGACCCCGTCGCTCCCGACGCTGCTGAACGATCCCCGCCGGTTCATTGACGTGGCCGCCGGTGACTGGTCCACCTGTCTGATCGACGCCGAGCAGAATGTGTACTGCCTCGGGATCAACAACCGTGGGCAACTCGGTGCCGTCACCGCGACCGATTTTTCGCCGCTGCCGGTACGCATCGCCAGCACCCTCAAGTTCACCGAGGTGACCGTGGGCGGCCTCCACGCGTGTGCGCGCACCACCACCGGCGCGGTGTACTGCTGGGGCGAGAACGACCGAGGCTCGCTGGGCGACGGCACCCTGATCAGTCGCGCCACGCCGGCCCAGACGCTGGCGATCACCCCCTGACCGCCGCCGGCGTTACCCGGCTGACTCACTAAGCAGCCGCAGCTGCCAGAGATCCTGCATCGACGTGGAGAGGAACGGCCGCAACGCGCGCACGCCGGTCGTTCCCAGGCTCCGCTCGAGGTGGCGCAGTTCCCTGAATTTTCCCGGCAACGACGGATCGGGTGCGACCTCGAAGCCGGCCTCGCGCGCCAGCAACATCCCCTTGGCCTGAATGCTCAGCTCGACGCGCAGACGAACGAGACACAGCATGTCCACGACGGCCTCGGGGGGGAACCGGCGGCGCAGCGCCATGAGGTACGCGCCCACCGGCGTCGTCAGGAGTTGCCCGGAACGCACCGCCGCGAGCAATTGCTGATCGGTGTCGAACCCGGTCCCGATCCACGCGCGGGTGCCGCGCTCGCTCTGCTGGAACACCGCGAGACTGAGATAGGGGAACACCAGCACGATGAGCCCCGTCATGATCACCGGCTTCAGCAACAGGTGGTTGTAGAGCGAGTGCAGCACCACGGCCGCGAGCAGCCCCGGCAGCATCCGGGACAGCTGGAACTGCTCGACGCGATCGTGCAGGGTGCGGGTGATCATGGTGAGAATGGCGGTGCAGCCACCGTGCATCACGGCGGTGCCGAAGCCACGAACGAACCACACCCAGATCGACGCGTCCGGATTCACCGTGAGGTAATACAGATTTTCGGTGACGGCGAAACCAGTGCCGATGGCGAATCCGAAAATGGCCGCATCCACCACGAACCCGACTCGGCTCCGCGACATCAGGAACACGATGTACGCCGCTTTGCACAGCTCTTCCAGGAACGGGGCGACGTAGCGCGAATACTGCGTGAACTCCATCCCAAGCGCGGGGCGGAGCCGGACATTCACCGCGTAGCTGGCGAGTGCCGCGGCGATACCGGCGGCCAGTCCCAGCAGCACGGCCCGCCGCGTGACCAGCTTGTAGCTGTCGAGCACCACCAGGATCCCGAGAAACAGGACCACCGGCACGACGCTCACGGCGACCCCGAGGAGCGTGATCACATGAGTTTCAGCGACAGCATGAAGGCCCGGTTGAGCGGGACGCCATCACCCTGGGCCGCGGCGTAGCCCAGCGAGATCGTGGAGTCGATCCACGACATCGTCACGAGTCGCAGGTTGACCTGCACGCCGGCGCTGGCGAAGGCACGCCGTTCGGCGGTTTCATGAACGTCGGTCACGAGCCCGTTGGCAAAGAGCGAGAGATTCGCCCACCGCAGGTACGCGCTCGGGGCGCCGATGCTCTGGAAACGAACTGGCGGCGAGACCCACTCCACCTGCGCCTTGGCGTAGGTGGACCCGCCGACTTCGTTGATGGCGAGCCCCGGGAAGCTTCCCGCATCACGGAACTGCTTGATGTCGCGGTGGTCCACCCAGTTGTTCGCGAATCCACCGAAGTAGAAGCGGGCGAAGGGCTGCGTTCGATCGCCTGATAACGCGGAACCGGCGGCTCCCCGGAACCACAGGGAGGAATGATCGAGTGGGAGCAGGAACCCCTTCGAGGCCTCGAGGTTGAGGCGCGGATAGAGCGCCCCGTTCACCAGGTTGCTGCGCACGGACGCGCTCCACGAGGAGCCGAGTTCGTCCTCGACCGCGCCGATCGACCGGCGCAGGGACTTGTACGCGAGTTCACCGGAGAACGAGCTCAGGCGGTCGAACGACGTGGCGACGTTCTGGAATTCGGGAAGAATCGCGAGGTTACCGTTGGTCGCTGCCTTGAGCGTGTAGCGGAGGCTCGTCGGGCCGTCGTACACGAGGTAGTCGGCGTACTGCGCCCCCAACGAGTAACCGCGTCGGCTCATTTTCGTGGGGCCAACGAGGTCGTAAAAGTCGGCGCGGTTGAGCGATCCGGTCAGAGTCCAGTTCCAGTGCTGGAAGACGCTGTTCACATGCAGGCGCTCGGCCGCATCGAGCCGCTGATCGGGGGAATAGGAGGCGCTGACGAAGAGATTGGTGATCCCGACGTGGTCGGAGAAGTTGAGGCGCATCCCGGGAGCCACGGTATTGACGCCGGCCGCGCTCTGATAGCCTTCGACGATCGGATACGCGTTGTCGAGCCGGAAGGTGTTGCGCGAACGATACGCACGCGGCGCTGTGACAGCGGACTCGTTGCCGAGGTCGGCGAGCGGGGGGAGCGCCCAGTCCCGCACGTCGGGCCGACGTTCGGCGATCTCGTTGCCCAGGAAGCGGATGGAGCTGACGCTGTCGGCGACCGCGTTCGAGATCATGGAGGGGACGAAGCCGTCACCCGAGTAGTTGAAGACGATCAGCGAGTCGCCGGTCAGTGGCACCGGCTTGAAGAAGCCCGTCTCGGCGTTACTCAGCGGTTCCATCCGCTTCCGCGTCAGATCGTACCGGAAGACGTTGGAGACCCCCGAGTAGTAGGACGACCCGTAGAGGTACCGCCCATCGCGCGAGTACACGAAGTTCGAGGGCGCCCACTGGTCGAAGGCGAAGAGCTCCTCCGTTGCCGTGTCACCCTTGATCAGGGCGGCCACATGCATCCGGACAAGCCGCGTGTCGCCGCTGACCTCCGACATGGAGCCCGCGATCGAGCCGCCATCGGGGGACAGGTCGATGTCGAACAGATCCTGCCCGTAGGGCATGGTGCGGACGAGGTCCCATTTGGTGTACGGCGCGGGCATGCGCACGAGGGACGAGAGCCCGTTGTCGTGACGCACCCCCCAGAGCGTGCGGTCGGCGGTGTTGAACGCGAGGTCGCCGATCCGCGCGTTGGAGATCAGCATCCGCGACTCCCCCGTGGCGAGGTCCAACGCGCGGAGGTGCCGCCAGTCGCTGTTGTTGGTGGTGTAAAACAGGGTGCGCGCCGCCGGATCGAAGGCGAGCGAGGTCACCGAAAGCCCGCCGGCCGCCACGATATTGGCGATACGCGTGAACCGGCCGGAGGCGATGTCGATGCTGGCGATGTGCGCCTCCTGCCCGGGATAGCGCACGGCCAGCAGCATGCTGCCATTGGTGCTGTCAACAAACGCGCGGGAGACGGCGCCGAGTGTGCGGTCGGTCAGGGGCCGCGTGGCGGTCGTGGCATGCTGGCGAATCAGGGCGAGGTTGCTGCGCTGCCACTCCTGTTCCCACGCGATCCATCGTGTCCACTCTTCTTCGAGCGATCGGCCGTAGACCTCGCGGAACTGTGCGGTGAAATACCGGTGGCTTCCTTCGCGTCGATCGACCCAGCGCAGCAGGCTGTCGTTGCCGTAGCGGAGCGCCAGGTAGCTCATGAAGCGCGTGCCGTACAGATAGGAGTTGGCACCCGCGAGAAAGTCCACCGCGGTGCCCTCCGACTCCAGCCCGACGAAGTCGTAGATGGTGCTGCTGTCGCGCACCAAGGTGCGAAACACCATCTCGTCGTAGGGACCGATGGCGCGACCCAGGCCGCCATTCATCCACGTTTCGAGGTAGGTCGCAATCCCCTCTACATACCATCGGGGGCTGAACCACCGTGGGGTCGTGAGGAAGGCGTAGGCCAGCGACAACGGCGCATCGGCGGTGGTGTTGACCTTGCCGAGGAAGAGGCGCCGGAAGGTGCGGTCGGATGCCGTGGGCTTGTCGGTGGTGACGATGTGCGCCAGCTCGTGGCTCATCGCCGACAACATCCGTTCCGGTGAAGGGGCGGATTCGTAGTCGTGTGACACCGGGGCGATGCCGACGGTGACATTGTTCTTCGGCAATGCACGGGCACCTGCATTGCCGCTGTGCCAGAGGTCGTGCATGAGCACGTTCATCTGGCCCTTGTACGTGTAGTCGAAGAAGCGGTTGTGAACCCGCATCGCATTCTCGAAGCTTCCCGTGACCTGCGGCACCAGATACTTCTGCAGCGGCGACGTGTACACGAGGCGCAGCGTTGGCGTTTCCACCATCGTGATCTGCGCACCGGCAGGGCGCTGAGGGGCAAGGAGCGCCGCACACACGACGAAGGCGAGCGTGCGGACATGCCGGCAATGCGGGAGAGGCGACAACGGGGGATTCTCCGAAAGGGTGGGGGACACCATGAAAAACAGGGCGGCCCCCCAACCCGTCAAGGGCCGAGGGACCGCGGTGCTGTACCGACGCGCCACCCCAAACGGGCGACCCTTCAGGAACCTAGCGGTCGCCTTTCATTCTACTATTGTTGCCGACCGACTTTGTCTACGCCATTTCTCTCGAGTTTGGCGCCCACTTCTTCCTTGAAGTACTGATCGATCGGGCCAATGGACTGGCCAATAGAACCACCAACACTTTCACTCGAGTTGAAAAACTGGGCGATTCCGTCCGCCATGAAGAACGACTTGAGTTCTTCATTCTGAAAGAAGTTCTTGGCGTCCTCGCCCTTCATGAATTGGCCGACTTGCTTCTCGAAATTCTTGAACTCTGGGTTGTTGAAGAAATTCCCAACGTTCGTCTGGTCGAAATTCTTGAACTCATCGCTACTGAAGAACTCCTTCGCCGCCTCACTGGCGAAGACTGCCCGGACCTCGGGCTTCGACAGGAGCTCGCGCACTTTCGGATTCTGAAGGAGGATCGCGACCCGCGGATCGCCGGTCTTGACGTCGCGTTTCGTCATGGTGCGACCCCGGTACCGCGACGCCTGCTGGACCCCGCTGATCTTGTCGTCGCCACCCATGGTGCCAGCCACGCCGTCACTCGGCGTATTCGTGAGCAGCGACCCGCCAACGATGGCGATGATGGCCACGCCCGTCATCCCCAACAGCATCACCTTTCTCGTCAAAACTCCTCCACCGATAAATCGTTCGAGAATGTCGAGCGGTGCAGACAGCCATCCCGCTACGCCTTGCCAACCCGCCGCGCTACCCGCCAGTTCCGGTGCGGTGCGCCCCAACGGCGGCACCGCGGCCAGAATGGCGTCCCGCAGATGCGGGGACGGCACTCGCTCCTCCACCTGACGAAACAGCGCGTCCATGCGCCGCAGGTCGTCCGCCAGCGCGGCGGCCGCCGGCTCCGCTGCGATCAACGCCCGGGCAGCCATACTCGCCGCCGACGGGTTCAGACCGTCCACCTCGCCGTGCACCAACTCCTCTTCTGTGGGCGTCACCAGTCAGTCGCCTCCCTGCGAGAGCAACACGGTGCGTAACCGCTCCCGTGCCGTAAACAGCCGCGACTTGACCGTGCGTGCCGGCACCTCCAGCACCTCGGCGATCTCTTCGTACGAGAGTGACCCGAAATACCGCAGTACCACCACCGCTCGATCGTCCGGCTTCAAGACCGTCAGTGCCTTCCTCACCTGCTCCTCTGCCTCCAGTGCGTCATCCACCGCCACCCCGGCCGCGGGAATGGCCAGCTGTTCCTCCAGCGTGACCATGGTCTTCCGCCCCTTGAGCACGTTCAACGACTGATTCACCGTCATCCGGTAGATCCAGCTGAAAAACCGGAAGCGCGGGTCGTACGTGGTCAGTGACCGGAACACGGTGCCAAAGACCTCCTGCGTTGCATCCTCGGCGTCCTGCGCATTGCCCAGCATGCGGAGCGCCACAGTGAACACGGGGCGCTGATACCGATCCACCAGATCCGTCGCCGCGCGCCGGTCCCCGTCCAGATAGCGCTGGACAAGGCTCCGATCGGCGGCGTCGCTCGCGGTGGGGGTCTCTTCCACAGTACAACTCAGCCGGCAAAAGGTTGGAAACAGTGCAGCGGCGCAACAGCCCAGGCGGGGGGGGCGTCGGGATGCCGGACCCGTCAGCCGGAAAAATGGCCTTTGTAACGGCCGAGGGGCAACCCATGCGCGGGCCTTACCGAACCATCTGCACCCCAAGCACCACCACCCGTCCTTCCTGCGGCGCCGGGGTGAGCACCCCGCGCAGGGCGTAGGCGTGATCGGTCAGGTTGCGCCCCTGCAGAAACAGCACCCAGCGCGGAGTCGGCATATACCGCACGGAGGCGTTCACTTCGTACGGGGTCTGCAGCGCACTCGCCAGCGCGCCGGGATTCGCGATCCCCTCCGGCGTGGAACGCACCGACACACTCGGCGTCACCGACAGGGTGCGGAGCAGCTGCAGCGTGGCACCCAGCCGCAGGTTGTGCGCCGAGAGCCCGGCAAGCGTGGAGTCCACGGCGTCCGACGCCGAGCTCACCGCCACCGTGGAGTACGACGCCCACGCCGAGCCCCACGACCGGGTGAGCTGCGCGGACACGTCCACGCCGCGCACGGTGCGCTCGCCGCCGTTCACGGTGCGCGTGAGCAGGCGCTGGCCGCCGCCGGCCGCGTCGAGATACACCGTACGCGTGATGATGTTGGCCGGCAACAGCAGGTCGCCGATCAGGAACAGGTTGGACTGGCGGTTCACGTACGCGCTGGTGGTCACCTGCACGCCATCCGACCGCCAGCTCACGTTCCCCTCGTACGAGCGCGCCCGCTGTGTTTGCAGATCGGGATTGACCGTGTTGATCTGGATGCCGTTGTCATACACGTTGTAGCCGTAGTACGGCCCCGGCGCCACGAAGCCCTGCGCATACGCCACGTGGTACGTGAGACGGCTGCCATCGGGGGAGAACACGATGTCGGCGCGCGTGCTCAGTGGGGTGTCCTTGAAGCGCGTGTTGTCGTCCACACGGCCGCCGGCGAGCAGCTGCAGCGCGCGGGTGGGCTGGTAGCGCGCCTGCACGTACCCCGAGGTGCCGCGATACGACAGATGCGTGGCCCGCGGCACATCCACCCGTGACGTGGCATCGCCGCGCCGGGTGTAATACGACAGCACACCGGCCTGACGCACCACGTCATCGTTGGTGCGCGCGCCCCCGGGGATCGTAGCCTTCGGCGTCACTTCATAGAAGCTGGCCGTGGCACCGCCCGTGAGCGTGAGCTGCGACGACACCGTGTACCGTGCCTCCTGCTCGAGCGTCGTGCTGCTCCCCAGCGCGTACTTGAAATCGTTCAGGAACAGCGAGCCGTTCACGGGAAACACATAGCGCGTTTCGGGATCCACCTCGTAACGGTTCCACGTGATCGACGAACTCACGCGCAGCGGCGCGGTGAGCTGTGATTCGTGACGCCCTTCCACCACCAGCGACCGGTCGTGCCACACGCTCTGCGGCACGAACTGCAGCACCGGCGCCAGCCCGCCCTCGGCGCTGCTGCGCGACGACTCGCGGTACCACGCCTGCACCGACCCGCCGCCGTTCTCGACGCGCACGAACATGTTGGTGGCGTCGTCCTGCCGCGCCGGCGCGTCGGGGAGTCCGTACGCGCGCGCGTTCTGCGCGTACCCCTTCCACCACTCGGGAAAACGCCGGTCGAGACGCGACAGATCCGACCGCGAGCGCTGCGCGAATCCGGAAATCCGGATCGCGGTGTCAGACGCGCCACCCAGCCGCGTCGCGAACTGGATCCATCCCTCGGCGGTGCCCAGCGTACCCAGCGCCGCCACCGCCTCGACCCCGCGCCGCGCGTCGGCGGTGCCGGTGATGATGTCGATGACCGCACTCACCGCATTCTGGCCGTACGTGAGCGACCCCGGGCCGTAGCGCACCTCCACCCGTTCGGCGCCGCGCACGCTGACATCACGGCGCAGCATCAGTTCCTCGTCGCCGGGCGGGTTGACGCGCATCCCGTTCACCAACAGCACGATCGCGTTGTTGCCCGAGAAGCCGCGCACCCCCACCGCCGTGCCCACTTCGGAGAAGTACTGCTCGACGGTTTCCATCCCCGGCAGATCACGCAGCACATCGCTGAGTGCGGCGTAGCCACGCGCCACAATCTGCGCCTTGGTCACCACGTAGGTGGTGCCCAGGGCCGCCACGCTGCTGTCGTTGCGCTCCTGCGGCGTGGCGAGCGACTGTGCACCGGCGGCGGGCGCGAGGATCAGGGAGAGTGCCACAACACCGGCACGGGTGCGGAGAAAACGGAGCGACATGCGCGAAGATGCAGAAGGAGCCCGCGCAATCGCGCCGGGGAAAGAGCAACAGAAGCGCGAAACGTATGCCACCCTCCCAGGTAACGCGAACGAGGCGTCCTATGACCGGTGTGCCGCGTGCGCCCTCCCGAGGAGCGGCCGGGCGCGTTACCGTTGGGGAGGCTCGGCGGCATGCGCCGAATCTCCCCTCCGCATGGTGACGCACGTGTTGACTCTTACACCACGACAGCAGCACGGCATCGGCATTCTGACCGTCGCCGGCCGCGTCGATCCCACCACCGTCGCGGAGTTCGAGGCCGGCGTACAGGCACTGCTCCCCGAGGTGGGACACCGTCTCGTCCTCGATCTCACCGCCGTGCCCTTCATGAGCAGCCTCGGACTGCGAGTGCTCATGACGACGCTCGTGAGCGTGCGTGCCCAGCAGGGCGCACTCGTGATCTGCGGCCTCAGCGACGACCTCACCTCACTGTTCCGGATGGCGGGATTTTTGGGACTGTTCGAGATCACCGCCACCGAAACCGACGCGCTGGCCAAGCTCGCGGTGTAGTCCGCCGCCCGTGGCGGCATCCATCCTCCTACGCTGCGTGTCATGGCCCTCGAGATCACCGTCGACGCCGACCTGCTGGTTCTCTCCGGACGCCTTGACGCCGCGGGGGCAATCGCGCTCGACGCCTGGAAAGCGGATGCACCCACCGTCCCCGCCATCTGGGACCTGCGGGCGCTCGCCTTTATCTCCAGCCTCGGCATCCGGAGTCTGATCACGCTCGATCGGCGTGTCCGCGCGGCGGGACAGCGGGTGCAGGTGGTGTACGTGGCGGAATCGTTCGTAGCCGACGTACTCACCGCCGCCGGCCTCACGAAGCAGTGGCCCATGCACACCGAGGTCGCGGCCGCGCGTGCCACCGGGCAGTCGGTCGCGTCACCGGCACCATCGGCCGCCTGGACCGGCGCCGGCGGCGATCGCTATGCCCGCACACCGGCCCGCGGCACGGGACGGGTGTCCCGCTTCGAGACGGCCCCGGATGCGCCCGCGATGCTGGTGCGCTTCGATGAACTGGGGCTTGCCTTCGGCACGGGTGAATTCGGCACCGGCCCCGCTGATGAACCGGCGGCCGCCCTGGTGGCCACAGGGCACACCGTACTGGTGCACACCGCCGACGGCCTGACCGATCTGCTCGACACCGTGTCGCCCGCCACCACCTTCGCCCGCCTCGTCGACGCCGTGCGGCTCGACCTCGACGACGCGGAACGGTGGGACGCCGAGGGCGATGTCACGTGGGGGCGCCTCCGCGCCGACCTGGAGGCGCAGGCGGCCACCGCCGGTACCGGTCCGTGGGCCGCCGGCGCGCTGGCCAGCTGGAACGACCGGCCGTGCGTGCTCCTGATGTTCGCCCCCGAGGGCGAGGGCCACCGCGAAGGCCACGACGAGGCGCTGCGCGTGGTGGCGCTGCGTGCCGTGGCCGACCCGAACACCGCCCCGCAGGCGGGCGGAGCGACCACGTTGGCCGAGGCCGCGGCCGCACTGGCCCGCGGCGACGACGCCGAAATCTGCTGGCCCGACGACGCCACCACGTTGCGCGGCGCGCGCGTGTGGTTCGCCCCGACGCCCACCATCGTGGACGGCGGCGCGCACCGGTTGGTCATCGAAGCGGCCGAGCCGGTGGCGGACGCGTGGGAGCGGATCATCCGCTCCACCTTTGCCGACGAGGCCCGCGTGTCGCTGCGCCGCCTCACCGGCGGGTTCATGGCGTCTACATTCGCCACCGACACACACGACCGGCACGGCCGGCGCACGCTCCCCAGCGTGCTCAAAATCAGTCCGCGCGCCGTGACCGCACGCGAGGAGGCGGCGTATCAGCAGTACGTGCGGCCGTTCATCCTGAACAACGCCACCGTGCTCATGGCGCAGGCCGTGCACGGAGAATACGCGGGGCTGCGCTACAACTTTCTGGGGATCACGGGCGGCGAGTCACGGCTGCAACCGCTGGAGTCGCTCTACCTCGGCGACACGCCGGCGGAGGCGATGACGGCCATCCGGCAGACGCTCACGAACGTGCTGCGGCCGTGGTACGGGCAGGCTGTGGTGGCGCCGGTGCAGCCATTCGCCGACCACGATCCGCGGGGGTTGTTCACCAACCTCCCCGCCGTGGCGCAGGAGGTACTGGGCGTCGACCTTGACGCCCCGTGGATCGAATGCCCGCCGCTGGGGCGCAGCGTCCTCAACCCGTACCATTTCCTGCAACACCGGTGGGACGCGCTGCGCGGGTACACCGCGTCGTGGGCCACGTCGATCACGCACGGCGACCTCAATCTCAACAATGTCCTGGTCGACGAGCGGCGCAACATCTACGTGATCGACTTTTCCGAGACGAAGGTGCGCAACGTGGCCGCCGACTTCGCGCGGCTCGAAGCCATCGGCATGTTGCAGCACACGCGACTCGAGCACGACGACGATGCGCGCGCGGTGCTCACGCAGGTGGCCCGCTCGCTGGAGGGGGCCGTCTGGACGCCGCCCGCCGCGGACGTACCGCAGGAGCCCATGCTGGCGCGTGCGGCGGCGCTGGCCGCGGACGTCCGCGGGCTGGCGTCTGAGCATGTGGCCGACCCGGCGCACGAGGCGGCGTATCTGCTGCCGCTCCTGGAGTGGAGTGCACCGATCGTCGCCTTCCGGCAGGTGGAACGCGTCCGGAAGCAGGTGGCGATGTGGTCGAGCGGGTTGATGCTGGAGCGTCTGTTGCACGCCCTCGCGTTGCCCGCGGTGTAGCGGACCACGCAGACCACCGATGCCGGCGGGATGCGAGTGGCGTCGTATCACGGACTGGACTAGGTATCCGTGCACATGATCGGAGGCCACGACGTGGCACTCGACCTCTCCTTGTCTCCGGTCCCATCGCGTTGTCTCTGGAACTGCGGCTCACCACCACCCCGCTCAACGCCGAGTACGTACCGGGCGTCCACACGCGGCTCACGACCAACTTCGGCAATCTCGCCAAGGATCCGCTTGGACGCGGTGAACGGATCGCGGCCACGCTGGCCACCATGGACCGGCGGTTTCACGAGCTGATGGGCGCGTCCGGCGACCCGGAGCGGTACGGGCTCGCCCTCGACATCGTCACCATCGGCGTCCGCTTCACCGACGGCGTCACGGACAGCGACTGGTTTCCGATGACGGAGACGCTTCGCTGCCGGATCCATGACCGCCGGCAGGATCGTTGGCTCGCGGGACCTACGGGCGGCAATTATTCGTCGTATGTGCGCGACCACGATTTCAACGTGGTCCTGCCGCGCATCCGCGCCGGCACCGCGACCCCCGAGGAGATGGCGTCCTTCGGCCAGTTGCATGGCCTGCTCTTCCGACTGCAGTTCCAGCGTCATCACCCCGCCGGCGTGCTCCACGAGCCGCTCATCATCGCCATCAGTGCGTCGAGCGGCCGCAGCTATCGCCGCAGCAGAATCGTGCACCCGGTGCTGGGCCACGCGTACCTCCCCGAGCGCGGCGAATCGCCGACCAGCCGGTACTTCGCGCAGATGGGGCTGGAGGTGTCGTACTTCATGCCGCCGGGCAACCGCGCGCCGCTGGCCTTCTACCACGAGCCTGGCGATCTGACCGGGCGTGATCAACCGTACCTGGCCGCGCTGGTCGCGATCATGGACACCTTCGAACGCATCTACCGCCCGGAGATCTACTGTGCCCGCACGCCGGCGGCGGCGCTGTTCCGCCCCGATCTGGCCAATACGGAGTACGACGCGCCGCCGGCCATCTACGACCGCGTGGAGCGCGACACCACCCTCGGCCCGCAGCAGGCAGCGCTGGTGCGTGACGCGTTTCTGCACCCCAATGCCGCTGCACTCCGCCAGCTCATGGCGGACCATGCGCATCTCCTGCACGGGCTGACCACCGGCGTCGCACATGCCGCTCGCTGAACTCTTCGGATGGCTGGCGGCCGTCCTCGTGTTCACCGCCTTCTGGTCCACCACGATGGTGCGGCTCCGGATGGTGGCCATGGCCAGCAACGTCGCCTTCATCGTGTACGGCGTGATGCTCGGTGCGCCGAGTATCATTGCGTTGCACGGCGTGCTGCTGCCGCTCAATGGCTGGAAATTGATCCGGCTGCGTCAGCTCGCGGCCTTAGTCCGACGTGCCTCGCGCGGCCCGATGACACTCGAGATGCTCGTGCCAGCGATGGAACAGCAACGGTATGGCGCGGGGGCGATACTGTTCCGTCAGGGCGACCCCGCCGATCACGTCTTCTTCGTGATCGACGGGACGCTGCGGGTAGTCGAAGGCGGCACGCTGCTCGGCCCCGGCGAACTCGTGGGGGAAATGGGGCTCTTCGCGGCCGACAGTCGCCGCACCGCGACGATCGTCACCGAGACCGATGTGCGGTGCGGGCGGATTGCGGCGGATCGGTTCTGGGAGCTGTTTCTGCAGGATCCTGTGCTGGGCGGGTTCGTGGTGCGCACCATCGTGCAGCGACTCGCCGGCACACCACACACCACGCCACCATGACCGACCATTCGCACCACGCACCGCCGCCACGGAGCGCCCTCCAGCTGGGCGTTGAACGGGAGGGCCCCGCCGCCGTCGTGACGATGGCCGGCCAGATGGACGGGGCTACGGCCACGCAGTTCACCGCGTTCCTGGACCAACACCTCACCGACGAAGACCGGTGTGTGGTGCTCGATGCCACGGGACTCACCTTCCTGAGCAGCGCAGGGCTGCGCGAACTGATGCTGCTGCTCCGGCGTCTCGCGAAGCATCAAGCCAAGCCGGCCATTTTTGGCATGACCCCACCGGTCGCGCTGGCTCTGGGGATCTCGGGATTCGAGACGATGGTCATCCGCGCGCCGGACCGCGCGTCGGCCGTGCACGCCGTCACCCCGGTCACCCCCGCCGCGGCGGACAAAGCGGGGCTGTTCTCGCGCTTCTTCACGGGCGGGGCGACGTCGTAACCCGTCGGGGGTAAGGGCTGGTTACGCCAGCGCCATGGCGCCGTGGGTCGGGGCACATTCGTCCGGCGTGCGCCCGAAGTGACCCGCGCGGGCCCGGTTCTCCCAGTTCACGCGGGCCAGCCCCAGCGCCGCGTGCGTGGCCGAGAGGCTCGGATCGAAGCGCGCGAGCCACCGCGCGGTGGCCGTCGCGTCCAGTACGCGACCGTCAGCCACGAGCGTGACACCGCTGGGGCGCTGATCCCGCGGCCCCCACACGAACGTCACCTGCGCCTCGCGCACGAACCCCGTTTCCACCATCGCCACTGCGATCTGCCGCGCGCGCAACGCGCCCGCGCGATCGAGACGCCAGGGGTCTTTCCCCGACAGCGCACCACCGCCGATGGGCACACGCGGGCCGTAGAAGTCCATCACCAGCTTGCGGCCGGTCTGCCCGTTATCGTTCATCGGACCGCCGTCGGTGAAGGGACCCGCCTCGTTCACGCGCACCACGAAGTCGGGGCCGGGTGCCGTGAGCAGCTCAGGCATCCGCGCCGCCTCCTCGCGCAGCACGCGCGTGAACAGCTCCCGCACCGCGCGCTCCAGCACCACCGTGGGCGCGGCTGCGATGTGCTGTACGCTGCTCACCACCCACGCCGGTGAGTAGCGCACAAAGCCGTCGGCACTCACTCCCACTGCGCGCAACGCCACCAGCAGCTTGCCATCCGGCCCGGCGCCCAGCGTGCGATCGGCCACGGTGAGCGTGAGCAGCGCGTCGCGCAACGTCAGCGCCAGATGCTGCTCCAGAGGCAGCCACTGGGTTTCCGGCGTGCCGATGGCGTACCCGATGTGGATGGCCTGATCGTCGGTGTACTCGCGCATCGCGCGCTCGTCGGGGTCCGACTCGTCGATCGTGCAGGCGAGTTGCACCTCCACCTGATCGGGACGCGGGCACTGGTAATCGGTGCCGTCGCCCACGCCCTCGAACGGCACACCAAAGCCGGCGCGCTCGTACACGCCACGCACGGTCGCCTCCACATACGCGCGGTCCAACGCGCCTCCGGCCGTGGAGACGCGGCCGTTCACGTGACAGATGTGCTGGTGCACGGCCACCTCCACCTGCACGATCGCGCGATCGTCCTGCGCGAGCGCGATGTCGACGATGGCGTCGGCGATCTGGTCGGCGAGCTTATCAGGATGTCCCGGCAGCACCGCTTCGGCGAAGCGCAGCCCAGCCGCACTGATGTCGTGATGGTTGCTCATGTGATCACTCATGATCAGGAACCCGGTGTAGGAAGAGGAGTGGTGCTGTGCAGCCATGGCGCGCCGGTATGCAGCGGGCCGCCACCCACGACACCCACATGCAACGCCACCTGCGCGCGGCCCAGTGCGGCGCTCGTGGCCGCGGGCACGCGCTCGAGGTGACCATCGGTGAGCACGATGGCGGCGCTGCCGGCGGGGAGCTGTTGCGTGGCGTGTGTGATTACCGCGCAGATCGCGGTGCCACCGTTGGACGGCACCATGCCGCTCTCCAGCTCGTGCGCCGATGCGGCCACCACGACCGTGGAGAACCAGTACACGGTGGGCTCGATCTCACGGCACAGCGTGATCAGCGCGCGTCGCAGATGCGGCAGGAGCTGCCCCATGCTGCCGCTCACATCCACGTAAATAGCCACCTCCTGCGGCTCGCGCCTGCGCTCGTACACGTGTCCATCAAACAGCAATGGCATCGGGGCCCCCAGCAGCGCCGCCGCGCGCATTCGGCACGCCGCCCGCCGATCGTGCATGCGGTGCACCACACGCACGTCGCGCTGCCGCCACGATACCCGCGTGCCGCCCGCGCCGTTCGGTTTGATGGCCTTCCGCAGCAGCGTACGCAGTGCCTGCTCCAGCGCCGGTGTCCGCGACGCATCACGCACCGGCGTGAGCCCCACGTGTTCACCGCGGCCGGGAAGCTGCCCGCACAAGGGCTCGAGCGCCGACGCCAGCAGTTCGGCCGCGTCGTGATCGCGCGAACCTCTGATGGCATCGCGGTCAGCCGCGGTGTCGCCGTGCGCCCCGAGCAGCGGCACGCCCTCCGCCT
Source organism: Gemmatimonadota bacterium (assembly GCA_031127225.1). Lineage (GTDB taxonomy): Bacteria > Gemmatimonadota > Gemmatimonadetes > Gemmatimonadales > Gemmatimonadaceae > Gemmatimonas. The sequence continues at coordinate 16,210 of JARIEV010000007.1, forward strand.
GGGACTCGCCGCCTTCGCGCAAGGCGGCGATGATGTCGGCGTACGTGACCTGCGTGTACCGCGGCACGCGTGACTCCCATCCGTTACCAGCGGCGTCCGCGAAACGCGTCAGGTCATAGAGATCGCGATGAATGTCGCGGAGCGCCGGTGGCATCGCGTGCGATGCGCTCCAGTCGGGCGCCAACGGCCACCCCGGCGGCGGTCGCAAAATGAATTCCGGCGCTTTGCTGGCCGAGTAGAAGTCGGTGAAGAGGTCGGTATAGCGCTCGATGTCGTAGCCGAATTGCACCGCGCTGTGGCGCACGCGTGTGCCCTGAATGGCCGCCAGCAGCGTACGGTTGATGATGGCGTCGAAGGCGATGTTGTGCGCGAGCGTGGGGCGCGGAAAGAGACGCGTATGGCCGAGGGCGATGTGCAGCAGTTCGTGCAGCACCAGCGTGGCCAACCGCTCGGGGGTGTGGCACCACTGTGCCACGAAACTCGGGTTGAGCAACAGGCGCGGCCGGTCCACGCACTCCACGCAGGCCGTGGCCGTGGCGTCGCTCCATTCCACCGTCGACACGGTGAGCAGCGCGTTGATGGCGTGTGCGTGGACACCCACCAGCTCGAGTACGCGCGCCACCCGCGCGTCGGCGGTGCCGAACGCATCGCCGGAGGCGGTGCCCAATGCGGTGCGCGCGAGTGGTGGCATGTGGGCGGCGGTCATTGTGACACACCAGTAGCTGTCCCAGCGCCGAACCACCGCACCATGAGGGAGTGACCCAGGCGAAACCACATCAGCGACGGCTGTCGGTTGAACAGCAGAATCGGCGGCGACGCGCAGGCGATCGCGACGAGTCCCCACGCCAGCGGAGCAATGCGATTATTGGCGCCGCACGACAGCCACGGCAGCGGTCTGCGCTCCTTTACGTAGTCGTACGTCACGCAGCTCACGAGGCCGTGAAACGGCGGCAGCAGCTGGCGATCGCGGAGGACGTCGCGCAGTTCAGCGATCGACGCTATCGCGCGCTCCTCCATGCTCCGCGTGACCGGTGTGCCCTGTGGTGGGGCGTTGCCCGCGAGGGCATTGATGACGCCTCTGGACGAGCGCATGACGTCGGCCGGTGCCCCAAGCTTCACCAGGGCCGAACAGGCGGCGCCGTGAATGAGCGCCGGATGCAGTCGCACACCGGAGGCGTAGCTGTTGCAGCCTTCGAGTGCATGCGTGAGCTTGGCCATCGTGAGCAGCGTGGTCACGATGAAGTAGCTCGACATGTCCACCTGTACGCCCACGGCCCCGGTGCGATAGGTGTTGTTGGGCATGGGCCCGGAGTTGTGGTAGGCCGGTACGAAGTCGGCGGCGTACCTACCGGCGGCCGGCGGCAGTGGCTGACGGCGCGCGGTCATACCACCCTCAGCTGCGTAGCCAGCGACGCCAGGCAGGCCTCGCGCACCTCCAACAGGCGCACGATCACGCGGTCCGCATCGGGCAGTGGCACGCCGGTGAGCTGCTGCGCCGGCGTGCAGCACGTGGCGATCACGCCGTGCATGAACTCGAGGTCGTTGGCCGGCAGCGCGGTGAGCGACAAGCGACGCCGCACATCAATGGCCCACGTGCGATGCGGACCGAACCCCCGCACCTCGGCGCCGCCATACGCGATCCCCGACACCAACGACGCCACCGTCTCCACGGCGGTGGCGGGCACGAGTTCGCGCTCGAGCAAGGTGGGCAACACCGTCCACGCCAGCATGGTGGATTCCGCGGCGGGCAGATCCGCCAGCGCCGTGCACAGCGCTTCCCCGCGAATCACCGACGACACCCCCGGCAACGACAACGACAGCAGCGCGCGACGCAGCGGATCGCGCACCGACAGCAGCGTGCGGCGCGGATCGTCGTCGCTCATGGACGTTTCGCGCCACGCCGCTTCGTGCGCGGCCAGCAATGTGGCGCGCGACACTCTGGTGCGCACCACGTCGGGAATCGACGACAGCACCGCGGCTCGGCAGGCGCGTTCGTCGCTCGCGAGGCCGAGTGCAAGGTGGGCGGCACGAAGAGCGACGACGTTGCGCAGCAGCATGGCGGCGCGGCGTCCGCCGATCACGATCTTGGCGGCGCCAAGCTTGGCGATGAGCACATCCACGTACGTCGCGAGCGCGTCCCCCGAGGTGGCGCGCACGGTGGGGATGAGCGCCTTGGTGGCGTACACCAGTTCGCGCACCGTGTTGGCGGCACTCGCCGTTGGCGCGTCGCCCACGCCGCCGATGATGAGCCTGCGGTCGGCGTCGCTCAAGTCCGCGAAGCGCGGCAGCGACACGATGAACGCGAAGCGATCGGCCAGGGCGGGGTCGAGCGGTTCCACGCCGTCGTAGCGACCGTCGTCGTCGCTGGCCTGCGCATCGGGGGGCGGGTTGGTGGCGGCCCAGCGATAGCGCAGCCGTTCGATGGCCACGCCCTGGATGCGCTTCTCGTGGATGACGGGGAACAGCTTGTTGGCAACGTCGGGGCGACAGCGGCCGATCTCGTCGAAGAACGCCACCTCGGCCTCCCAGATCGCCCCCGGTGGCGCCGCGTAGCGAATGGCGCCGGCATCATCGGGAATGGGGAAGCCGATGAGATCGTCGAACTGGAGGATGCTGGCGTTGTAGTGCCGGAGCGCGAGGCTTAATGCGTTGGCGAGTCGCACCAGCAGCAGCGTTTTCGCGGCGCCGTGATCGCTCACGAGCAGCAGCGGTTCCTCGGTGGCGAGTGCGGCGAGGAGCGCGGGCTCGAGGGTGTCGTAGCCCACGACGCCGAGCGGGCGGAGGAGCGAGCGGGGCGCCGATGCCGGGGTGCCGGCGACGGCAACGGCGACGGGAGCGACGGGAGCGACGGCACGCTTGCGTCGCATTCGTGGAACAACGACTGCCATGGAGATACCTCCGCGCAGGAACTGCGCAGAGCGCGACGCCACGCCGGCCGGCGTGATGTCAGTGGTCCGCTTTAGTGGACTTCTTTAGCGTCGCGCCACAAGCTGGCCGAATCAAATCGCGACGTGGTACGGTGGTACGGGACGGCGACGGCAGACAACAAAAAAGCCCGGTCAGCGAAATCGCTGCCGGGCCGGTGTGCTGGACGGGAAGCGGTTTAGCTGAATTTGTAACGCGGCCAGCAATCGCCAGAAAGCGCCGCGGTGTTAGTCAAAGAAGTTAGCGCAATCGGCGTGGTGCGGCAAGGGCACCCGCGGGCGGGGCGAGCGAAGCGCCGACGCCGCGCGCACGATATTGGCGCGGTGTGTCACCCGACCATTCGCGGAAGGCCCGGTAGAACGAGTTGGGCTCGTCGAACCCCAGCAGCAGCGCGATCTCCGCAACGGTCATCGTCGTGGCGCCGAGGTAGTAGCGCGCGAGGGCGTCGCGTGTTTCCTGCACGAGCGCGGAAAACGAGGTGCCCTCGAGCGCAAGCCGCCGCTGAATGGTGCGTGGGCTCATCGCCAGCCGTCGCGCCACAGGCTCGATGGCGACCAGCCCGGCCGGTAAGGCTTCGTGCAGTACCGCGCGCACGCGGTGTCGGAGCGCCACCGCATCATCCAGCGTCGCGAGGCGCGTGCACAGCGCCGGCTCGAAGATCCGCCATAGCTCCTCGTTGACGGTGAGAAACGGCCGCGTGGCGTCTTCCCGCGTAAAGACCACTTCGTGATGGCGCCCCGCGTGGATGGGCCCGCCCAGCAGCGCGACGTACGCCGCGGAGCTCGGCGGCGGGGTGATCGTGCAGACACGCGTCGGCGTCACGTCCTGCCTGGTTCCCATGCGCGCCAGCGAAACCAGCAGTAGTAACTCGGTGTGCACCAGCGACGGTGGGGGCTGCACGCTCCCGGCCGGCCAGCGCAGACGCGCCGTCACCTCACCGTTGGCCTCGAGTACGTCCAGCTGGATGGGCGCCAGCAACGCCTTGAAGCGGGACAGTCGGTGCAGCGCCATCACGAGGGTGGGGCTGCAGAGTGCGGCGAACGCCGCCGGCGAGAATGCTTCCACGCGAACGGTGCGGCACAGATGCAGCGCGACCTCGTCGGGGCCCACCGACCGCGCCACGTCTTCCCACAGCCGGTAAAAGTCCACTGGGTCGAGGCTCGCGGACGGGTGCGACAGCAGGTCCTCGGGGAGTCCGGCGCGTCGCAGGATATCGGCCATCGGGAGCCCCAACTGCTGCAGCATGGGGGTCCACACGCCATGCAAGGCATAGCGGCGGCGTACACCGACGGACGCGACCGCCGGCGACGCAATCACCGCCGACGCGTCGGCCACGGCTGCGTGGCGCCCCGGGGTACGACGGGCCGACACAAGGCTATTCGCCAAGCCCGAACTGGGCGCGGATACCCGCAAAGAACTCCGTATCGTCGACCGCGCGGCGCACGCCGAGCAGTTCGTCGGCGTCGGCGCCGGCCGTGTACCGGAGCCGGTCGGTGTCATCGATGGACGCGTCATAGATGACCTGCGCCGCGACGTCGGGCGCCGAGGCCTGCTGCGTCATCGTCCCCATGGCGGTGAAGAGCGCATTCATTACCGGATGATACTCCGTGAGCGCGGAATCCGACGACAGGTCGAATGAGCGGCCGGCGAAGTCCGTGTTGACGAAGCCCGGCTCGACCACTTTGACGCGGATCCCGAGCGGCGCGAGTTCGTACTGCAGCGCTTCCGAGGCGCCTTCCACGGCGAATTTCGATCCGTGGTAGAGCGTGCCCAGGGGAAACGCAAGCCGCCCGCCGATGGAGGAGATGTTTACGATGACTCCTCGGCGCTGCTGCCGGAAATGCGGCAGGACGGCCTTCGTGGTGGCCAGCAAGCCCAGCACATTCACCTCGAACTGGCGCCGAATCGTGTCCAGCGACGTGGCCTCGAGCGCACCGTACGCACCATAGCCGGCGTTGTTCACCAACACCTCGATCGCCCCGAACCGGGAGAGGCCGGCCTGTACCGCCGCGTTGATCGAGTCCATGTCCTGCACATCCAGTCGCGTCACGAGGACGCGGTCACGATCGCGAAACGCCCCCGCCGCCGCGGGGTCGCGCATCGTGGCCACCACGTTCCAGCCTGCGGCGTGAAAACGCTCTGCCGTGGCGCGGCCGATGCCACTCGAGGCACCGGTAATCAGCACAGTCTTTGTCATCTGGTGTCACCTCCGTGCCGGATTCTCGCCTCGTCGGACGCCGGAGGGACTGGCCCAGACCGCCAATGTGCTATCCGTTCACGCCACGGCGGGGTGGGCCGTCGCGCGCGGCTACTTCTTGTACAGCACGAACTGCCCACGGTCGTCCACGACGTACGCGCGGTGGATCGTCCCCAGCCGGTCGCCCTTGTCGTCGAAGCCGATGATCGGACCCGTGATCGCGGGGTAGTCCTTGAGGCTCTTGTGCAGCCACTCGGCCAGCACCGTCGGATCGGTGGACGTGGTCTGGATCATCGCATGGCGCACCACCCGGAAGGCGTCGGCCGCCATCATGGTCCACACGCTGTTGGGGGCCGCGCCGTACTTGGCCGTGTAGTCGGCCACGAACTGCTTGGCCTCCGGCGAGTCGAGATCGCCCGGCAGCGGCTCCGTGGTCACGATGACCCCCTTGGCAACGCCCACACCGGCAGCCGTGATAAGCTCCGTGGTGCTCATGCCGTTGCCACCGATCCACTGCATCTTGAGCCCCATCGCCGCCGCCTGCTTGAGCAACAACGCCCCCTGCGGAAAATACCCCGTGAAGTACACCACCTCGGGGTTCGTTGCCTTGAGCTTGGTCAGCGTGGCGCCGAAGTCGCTCTCCGCCGGATTGATCGCATCGTAGAACGCGATGTTGGCGCCCTGCGCCTCGAGGTACCGCTTGGTGGATTCGGCCAGCCCGAGCGCGAACCCGGAGTTGTCATGCACGAGGGCGACCTTCCTGAGCCCCAGCTGCTGCGTGATGAACGTGGCCGCGAACAGTCCCTGCCGCTCATCGAGGAAGCAGATGCGGAAGAATTGCTGGTAGCCCTTGGTGGTCAGGCGCGTGGCCGTGGACGCGGGCGTGACGTGCAGGATACCGGCGCGGTTGTAGGTGGCCGACGCCGGCTCGGTGGCGCCAGAGTTCCACGCCCCGATCACCGCCACGACCTTCTTCGCCACCAGCCGATCGGCCACGAGCGCCGACTCCTGCGCGTCACCTTTGTCGTCTTCGATCACGAGCCGGATCGTCCGTCCGTTGATGCCACCGGCGGCGTTGGTCTGATCGACCAGCATGCTCACGGCATTCCGGTACCCGAGTCCTTCCGCAGCATACTCACCCGTCATCGGCCCCTGCAGCCCGAGCATGATCACAGTGTCGCCGTCCGGTGCCGCGACAGAAGAACAGCCCACGAGGGCCAGCGGCAGCGCAACCCGCGCGCGGGACCACGCGCGGGACAGGGACCAACGGCTCATCGCCATACTCCGAAAGTGTGTGTGACCGAACGCTTGGCCGGGCCAAGCCTCGCAGCCTACGGGACATCGGGTGACGCCGCAAGCGCGGCGGCCGAGTAGTATCCCACAGCTACCGTGCCTGTGTCCTCACTCTCCGCTTCCGCGCCACGGCGCGACGATGCCCGTGCGCTGGCGCTGATCACGCGTGACGGCCGCACGGCCACGGCCTTTCGGGCGCTTGGCCCCGGACTCGAGCACTGGTTCCTCACCGACGGGCAAGGCGATCGCGGCCTGGTGGCGTATCAGCGCGTCCGCGGGGCGCTGGTGGCGGCGGGCGAGCCGGTGGCGGCACCGCACGACGTGGCGGCGGTGGCGGAGGCGTTCGTGCACTTTGCGACCGCGCAGCAGTGCCGTGCGAGTTTTTTCGCCACCGGACACGAGCTGGCGGCATCGCCGGCGTTCCGGGGGGTGATGCTGGGGGAGCAGCCGGTGTGGGATCCACGCCACTGGGCCGCGGATCGCGCACGGCACCGATCGCTGCGCGAGCAGCTGCGTCGCGCGCGCGCCAAGGGGGTTTCCGTGCAGGCCCTGGACGCCCACACCATGGGCGAGCCGGCGTCTCGCGCCGCGGTGGCGCAGCTGATCGCGCGCTGGCTGGCGGCGCGACCGATGGCACGCATGCGCTTTCTGGTGGAGGTCGATCCCTATGCGGCGGTGTCACAGCGCCGGACCTTCGTGGCCACTCGCAACGGTGTGCTGGTCGCCCTGTTGTCGCTGGCCCCAGTGCCGGCCCGCCACGGATGGCTCTTCGAGCATCTGCTGCGCGACCCCGAGGCGCCCAACGGCAGCGCCGAGCTCCTGGTCGATCACGCCATGGAGACGTTGGCCGCGGAGGGCGTACCGTGGGTGACGCTGGGGCTCGCCCCGCTGGCCGGACCGGTGCAGGGGTGGCTGCGCACCGTGCGACGCTGGTCGCGTCCGCTGTTCAACTTCGACGGCCTCGCGGCATTCAAGCGGAAGCTGCGCCCGCAGCGGTGGGAACCGATCTACCTCACCGTGCCCATTGGGCAATCGGGCGCGGGCGCCATGCTCGACGGATTGCGGGCGTTCGCCGGCGGGCCGTTGTGGCGCTTTGGGGCTCGGACGCTGCGGCGCAACCGCGGCCGTGGGGAAACAGTCGGCGCCCCGATGGCCCACGGCCGATGGCCCATGGCCGATGGCCGTGAGCCGTGAGCCCTGAGCCCCAAGCCCTAGGAGCCCAAAGCCTGTTCTGCGCTGCGAGTCAGGGACGGTCGGCGCCCCGATGGCTTGACGCGATCAGGCTGACCGCTCTCGGCCGTGGGCCGTGGGCCGAGAGCCCTCAAGCCCCGAGCCATGAGAGCCCAAAGCCTGTTCTGCGCTGCGAGTCCGGGGGCAGTCGGCGCCCGAGGCTTGACGCTATCGGGCTGACCGCTCTTGGCCGTGAGCCCTGCGCCGTGAGCCCTGCGCCCTGGCGCCGTGAGCCCTGCGCCCTGGCGCCGTGAGCCCTGCGCCGTGAGCCCTGCGCCGTGAGCCCTGCGCCCTGGCGCCGTGAGCGGGACATCCGCGTAACCACCACGCGCAAGACTGGCGCCCCGATTTGCCCCACGCGTGCGCCGACCCCATCATAAGTCAGCCCGCCCGCGTATCTCAATGTACCCGGCACGCGCGCCGGCACCTTTCCCTTCCCATTCTCCATCGACGGCTACTGCGGCCGTCCCCAGGGAGCCCTTCGTGAGCGTGTTTCGTCGTTTCCTCCTCGGCCTCGCGGCATGCGCCGCCAGTTCGCTCGAGGCCCAGCAGTCGTCCCGCACGCAGCCGGTTACCGGCCTGCGCGACAACACCACGGGCTACCATGCCCTCGTGGGCGCGCGCGTCGTCACCGCCCCCGGGCAGGTGCTGACCAACGCCACGATCGTGGTCCGCAACGGACTCATCACGGCCGTCGGCGCTGGGATGACCCCGCCCGCGGGTGCGCGCGTGTGGGACCTCAAGGGTCTCACCGTTTATCCGGGCTTCATCGACGCCTCTGCCGACCTGGGCGGTGACGCGCCCCCGCAGGGCGGCGACGTCGGCCCCACGCACTGGAATCCGCAGGTGCGCGCGTGGTTCAGCACCACGTCCAATCTCAAGGACGACTCCACGCGTCGCGTCGCCCTCCGCTCCCTCGGCTTCGGCACCGCCCTCGCCGTGCCGCGTCAGGGGATCTTCCGCGGCACCGCGTCGGTGCTCAACCTCGGCGACGAAGGCGTGCGCGATCGCGTGCTGCGTCCCGACCTCGCGCAGTCCATCGGCTTCCAGCGCTCCTTCGCGCTGGGCGGCATGTACCCCAACTCCGCCATGGGCACCATCGCCCTCATGAAGCAGACCTTCATGGATGCCGAGTGGTACATCCGCGCGTGGGGCGCCTACGAAACCAGCGGACGCTCGCTGCTCCCCCCCGAGACCAGCGAGGCGCTCGCCGCCCTCGGTAAGGCCGTGCAGGGTAAGCAGCCCGTGATGTTCGAGACCACCAGCGAAGAGGACTACCTCCGCGCGTACAAGCTGGCCGGTGACTACAAGCTCACGCCGTGGTTCCGCGGCAGCGGGCAGGAATACCGCCTGATCGACGTGCTCAAGGGGCGCCCGCAGCCGCTGGTGGTACCGCTCACCTTCCCCGACGCTCCCAACGTGTCGAGCCCGGAAGCGGCCTCCAACGTGTCGCTGGCCGACCTCCGTCACTGGTATCTGGCCCCCACCAACCCGGCGCAGCTCGCCGCGGCTGGCGTGCCGTTCGCCATCACCGCCGACGGGCTCTCCTCGCTCGCCGAGTTCCTCCCGAATCTCCGCATCGCCGTTGCCCGCGGCCTCGCCCCCGACAAGGCGCTCGCCGCCCTCACCACGGTGCCCGCCACGTGGCTGGGCATCGAGAAGACGCACGGCACCATCGCCATCGGCAAGGCCGCCAATCTCGTGATCACCGAAGGCGACCTCTTCACCGAGGAATCCGCGGTGCGCGACGTGTGGGTGAAGGGCACGCACTACGCCGTCTCACGGCCGCCGCAGGTGGATCCGCGCGGCACGTGGGCCATCACCTCCGACGACGCCGGCACGTTCAAGAACGCGACGCTGCGCCTCGAAGGGCCGCTCAATCGCATCCGTGGTAGCGTCGAACTGAGCGGCCGTCGCCCGGTGCCGCTCACGTCGGTCCGCGTGATCGCCGAGACCGGCCGCCTCGAGGCGACGTTCGCCGGCGAACCGCTCGGCCAGGAAGGCGCCATGCTGCTGTCCGGCTCCGTGCGTGACGCGGAGTTCTTCGGCTGGCTCTCGCTCCCCAACGGCACCGACGCGAAGTACCGCGGTACGCGCACCGAAGGGTACGAAGGCCCCGCGCGCGGCACGATTGCCGTGAAGGTGCCCAAGATCGACCTGCCGTTCATCCGGCCGTCCATGGAATTCGGCCGCGCGGCGGCACCGGTGCAGCCGGCCACCGTTTTGGTGCGCAACGCCACGGTGTGGACGCAGGGACCGCAGGGTCGCCTCGAGAACGCCGACCTGCTGGTGCAGGCGGGCAAGATCGTGAAGGTGGGGCAGAAGCTCAGTGCCCCCGCCGGCGCCGTGATCATCGACGCCACCGGCAAGCACGTCACGCCGGGGCTCATCGATCCGCACACGCACTCGGGTGTGAGTGCGGTGAACGAATCGGGCTTCGCGATCGTCCCTGAAGTGCAGATGGGCGACGTGGTCACGCACAACAACATCTGGTTCTACCGCCAGCTCGCCGGCGGTCTCACCACCACCATGATCAAGCACGGCTCGGCCAACCCCATCGGTGGCGAGAACGTGTTCGTGAAGACGCGGTGGGGCTCGCTCCCCGACGAGTACAAGATCATGGGCGCGCCGCGCACGGTGAAGTTCGCGCTGGGTGAAAACCCGAAGCGCAGCCCCACGCGCTATCCCAATACGCGCATGGGCGTGCAGGAAATCATCCGCGACCATTTCCTGGCCGCGCGTGACTACGAGAAGGAATGGAAGGCCTGGGAGAAGACGAAGACGGGCATTCCGCCGCGCAAGGATCTGCGCATGGAAGCCATTCTCGACATTCTCAACCAGAAGCTGCTCGTCTCGTCGCACGGCTATCGCGCCGACGAGTTCCTCGCGCTCGTGCGCCTCGCGGAAGAATTCGGGTTCCGCATCCAGACGCTGCAGCACGGCGTGGAGGCGTACAAGATCGCCAGTGAACTCAAGAAGTCGGGCGTGGCGGCGGTGGTGTGGAGCGACTGGGGTGCCTTCAAGCTTGAGGCGTACGACGCCACGTCGTACAACGCGCGCCTGCTCATGGAAGCCGGTGTGGTCACGTCGCTGCACTCCGACGATGCCGAAATCTCGACGCGCATGAACTGGGAAGCGGGCAAGCTGCTCCGGTCGGGCGTGGACGAAGTGATGGCGCTCTCCACGGTCACGAATCAGTCGGCCAAGGCCATCGCGATCGACAGCAAAGTCGGCTCGCTCGAAGGCGGCAAGGATGCCGACTTCGTGATCTGGAACGGCAACCCGCTGTCGCAGTTCACCAAGGCCGAGCAGACGTGGGTGGACGGCCGGAAGTACTTCTCGCTTGATGAAGACAAGGTGCTGCGCGAGGACGTCGCCAAGCAGCGCGCCCAGCTCATTCAGGCCGTGCTCGCGGCCGGCGGCAGCGAGGCGCCCGCCGGGCCGGCCCGTGGTGGCCCGGGAGCGCGCCAGTGACCCGCCCTTTCCTTTCGACTCTTCACACCATGCGAACCATGAACAACACCGCACGCCTGACGAGTACTCGTCTCGCGACGCTCGCGCTGGCGACGGCGATCACCGGGCTGCTCGCGCCCCGCGCGGCGTCCGCGCAAGTGCGCATGACGGTGGCACCGCAGGAGCAGCCGGTGGTGCTGCGCGGCGCGACCATCCACACGGTAACCAAGGGCACGATCTCCAACGGCACCATCGTGCTGGACCGCGGCAAGATCACCGCGATCGGCGGGGCCGAGGTGGCCACACCCCGTGGCGCCAAAGTGGTGGACGTAAGCGGTAAGCATATCTACCCGGGGCTCATCGACGCGTACAGCACGGTGGGTCTCACGGAGATCGGGTCGGTGGACATGTCCAACGACATCGGCGAACTCGGCGACTTTAACCCGAACGTGCGCGCGGACGTAGCCGTGAACGCCGAAAGCCGGCACATCGGCACGACGCGCTCCGCGGGCGTGCTGGTGGCGTTCAGCACGCCGGAAGGCGGCGTGATTTCCGGGCTGTCCTCGGCGATGTCGCTGGAAGGCTGGACGTGGGAAGAGATGTCCATGAAGGGCGCCGCGGCGCTCAACGTGAAGTGGCCCGACCCCAACGCCCAGCCGCGGCGCGGCGGCGGACCGGGCGGCCCCGGCGGTCGTGGCGGACCGGGCGGCCCGCCGCCCAAGAGCTACGCCGAGCAGGTGCAGGCGATCAAGGATTACTTCGCGGAGGCGCGCGCGTACCGCGACGCCGTGAAGTCCGATCAGGTGATGCGCACCGATCCGCGGTACGCCGCCATGACGCCGGCGCTCAATGGCACGATTCCGGTGGTGGTCGCGGCCGAGGGGGCCGCGCAGATCAACGACGCCATCACGTGGGCCAAAGCCGAAGGCGTCAAGCTCGTGATCCGCGGCGGGCGTGATGCGCTCTTCGTGGCCGATCGCCTCAAGGCGGAAGGGGTGCCGGTGATTCTCACCTCCACCATGTCCGCGCCCGACCGGCAGTACGAGAGCTACGACAACGCATACGCCACGCCCGCCAAGCTGCACGCCGCGGGGGTGAAGTTCGCCATCGCCGGTGGATCGGGCGGGCTGTACAGCTACCGCCTGCCGTGGGAGGCCGGGGTGGCCGTCGCGTTCGGCCTGCCCGAAGAGGAAGCCCTCAAGGCGGTGACGATCAACGCCGCCGAATTCATGGGCGTCGCCGACAAGGTGGGCTCGCTGGAAGTGGGCAAGGAAGGGACGCTGCTCATCACCACGGGCACGCCGCTGGATATGACCAGCAACATCATCCAGTCATACATCCAGGGGCGTGAGATCAACATGTTGGATATTCACAAGCACTTCTTCCAGAAGTACATGGAGAAGATCAAGCAGCAGGCGCCGAGAAAAATCACGCCGTAACGGGTGTGGTCGGCGTGCCGCGTCTCCGGTGAGAGGCGCGGCACGCGTGGCGTACCGCCGTCCTCACGTCTGCCACATCCCGCATCCCACCATGACGCCGCCGAACGATCACGCCGTATTCCACCTTTGCCGTCGCGAGGCGGTCGTGCAGGCGCGGGCGGCGGGCGCGTATCGCGCCGACAGCCTCGGGCGTGAGGGATTCATTCACCTGTCGCGGGCGCATCAAGTAGTGCCCACCGCCGCCGCCTACTTTGCCGGCGTGCCCGACCTCGTGGTGCTGGTGATCGATCCCACCCTGCTCACGGCGCCACTGGTGTACGAACCGCCAGCCCCGCTGCCGTCGGCCGCACCGAAAAACGACGCACCGGGCGAGCTGTACCCGCACTGCTATGGTCCCATCGATCTCGCGGCCATCGTGGACGTCATGGAACTCGCGCACATGAGCGGCCTCGCGGTGCACGTCGACACCATGGCGCTGCTGCGGCAATACCGCTTCCACCGACTGCCGATCGAGGGGACACTCTACCGCGAGACGTGGCGCTCGGACGACGCAGACACCGCAGGCACGCCGGCCGGCACCGCGATGATCGGGTGCTATGCCGAGAGCTTGGGCAGCGTGTCGCGCTTTCATCGGCTCACGCACGACGAAGTGTGGCATGCCTATGCCGGTGATCCATTCGTGCTGTATCTGCTGCACGCCGATGGCTGCACCAGCGACGTGCTGATGGGCACCGATCCCCTCGCGGGTCAGCAGGTGCAGTTCGTGGTGCCGGCCGGTACGTGGCAGGCCGGGTGTTTGCTGCCCGGTGGCCGACATGCGCTGTTCGGATGCACAATGGCACCGGGATTCACGCCGGCCTGCTTCGAGGCCGGGCGCGTAGATGATCTCACCACGCGCTATCCGCAGCGGGCCGACATCATCGCACAACTCGGCGTGACCGACGGGGCGACGCGATTGCCCGACACCCTCGCCTAGGCACTGCCCATGCACCCCCTGTTTTCGCACGAGTGGGCGTTAGCGCTGGGCGCGGCGCTGGAAGCCAGCACCGTCTACCGCGACGCCGCGCGCCGCTGGGATGGCGCCGTCTGCCTAGAACGCACCGCCGACGTCGGCGACGAAGCGTCGGCCGTCGCCGTGTTCCTCGACTTGGCGCACGGACGCTGTCACGCGGCGCGTCTGGCCACGGACGCCGACCGGCGACAGGCCCGATACATCATCAGCGGACCGCTCACCGCGTGGCTGACCGTGCTGCGCGGCGATGAAGCGCCCACGGTCGCACTCATGCGCGGCCATCTCACGCTGTCCAAGGGGATGCTGCCCATGTTGCTGCCGCACGTGGGAGCCGCCAACGCGCTCGTGGAAGTGGTCCGCGCGATCAGCCCGTCTGCCGTGAGTCCATCCGTGGTAAGTCCGTCCGCCGTGACGGCCGCCGATCACACCGCCGATCACACCGCCGTCCCCACCGCGGCGCCGACGCGACGGACCGGGTTCCGCAGTCTCGACGCGGGCGCGTTGACCGATGCCTCGGTGCCGTGGCGCTTGTGGGAGAAAGCCAAACGGCACGGCATCTGGAATCCGGCCGACATCGACTTCACGGTCGATGCCCAGCAGTGGCGCACGCTCGCGCCCGATGAGCAGGACATCCTGCTCCGTCTCGCGACCCTCTTTCAGAGCGGCGAAGAGGCCGTGGTGATCGACATCCTGCCGCTGCTGGATGTGATCTCGCAGGAAGGGCGGCTGGACGAACAGCTGTATCTCACGTCCTTCGTGTGGGAGGAAGCGAAGCACGTGGAGGGGATGCACCGGTTTCTGCACGCCGTCGGCGCGCTCGACACCGATCTGAGCCGCTTCCACACGCCCGCGTATCACACGATCATCACCGAGGCGCTCCCGCAGGCGATGCAACGCCTCCGCCACGACACATCGCCCGACGCGCAGGCACGCGCGTCGACCACGTACAACATGATCGTGGAAGGCGTGCTGGCGGAAATGGGGTATCACATGTTTCACGAAATTCTCGTGACCCGTGGCATCCTGCCGGGGATGCAGCAGATGACCGCGCTGCTCAAGCTGGATGAGTCGCGCCACATCGCCTACGGGCTGTATCTGCTGTCGCGATTGGGGATCGAGCATGGCGCACCCGTGTGGAACGCGATTGCCGACACCATGAACGTGTTGATGGACCCCACCATTGCGGTGATCACGGAAGCGTTTGCGGCGTATCCGGCCGATGCCGTACCCTTCGCCCTGTCCGCCGCGCCGTTCGTGGAGCACGCCATGTCGCAGGGCGCCAAGCGCCTCGAACGTCTGGAACGGGCCCGCGCACAGGGCGTGCCGGTGGGCACGAAGGAATAGCGGCGTGCGCCACGATCACCTGTTCGCTTTGCGAGCGTACCTATGAACACCCGCCGTCAGTTTCTGCTGCAGGCACCCATCGGCATGCTCGCGGCGGCCGCGGCCTGCCGCGGCACGGAGCCCACGCCAACCACCGCAACGGCCACCACGCCCGGTGCGCCGCCCACCTTCGGCACGTCGGCCGCCGCCGGCCCATCAGTGACGGCCGAGACCTTCGCCGCCGCCGAGCCGCTGATGCAGGTGCAGATGACCGACGCCGAACGCACGCAGGCGGCGGCGAACTGGCGCACCAGCATGGCGGGCACGCTCGAGCGACGTGTGGGTCCGCGCCTCGTGCCGCTGGATGACACCATCGTGCCGGCGTCGCAGTGGAATCCCGCGGTGGCCGGCGCACCGCGCGGCTCCACGCGCGATCGGTTCATTCGCACCGTCGTGAACCCGGGCCCGTTGCCCGCCTCGGACAGCGCCATCGCGCTGGCGCCGGTCACGCAGCTGTCGCGGTGGATCGAAACGCGTCAGCTCACCTCCGAACGGCTCACGAACATTTACCTGGCCCGCATCGCGCGGCTGGATCCTCAGCTGCGCAGCGTCATCACCGTTACGCGCGATCTCGCCCTCACGCAGGCGCGCGCCGCCGATGCGGAGATCGCCGCCGGCCGCTATCGCGGACCCCTGCACGGCATCCCGTACGGCGTGAAGGATCTGCTCGATACCGCCGGCATCGCCACGACATACGGCGCCGACATCTATCGCGACCGCATCCCCTCGGCCGACGCCGTCGTGGTCACGCGCCTGCGCGAGGCCGGTGCCGTGTTAATCGCGAAGCTCAGCCTCGGCGCGCTCGCGCTCAACGACATCTGGTTTGGCGGACAGACCATGAACCCGTGGCTGCCGGAAGAAGGGGCGTCGGGTTCGAGTGCGGGGCCGGGCGCGGCCACGGCCGCCGGTCTCGTCGCGTTTTCGATCGGCAGCGAAACGGGTGGCAGCATCATCAGTCCCGCCATGCGCTGCGGCGTGACGGGGCTGCGTCCCACCTTCGGCCGCGTCCCGCGCACCGGCGCGATGACGCTGTGCTGGTCGTTCGACAAACTGGGCCCCATGACGCGCAGCGTCGAAGACGCCATGCTGGTGCTGCGCGCCATCTCCGGGCCCGATGCGGGCGATGTGGCGAGCGTACCCAGTACGCTCGACTACGACGCGAACGGCAGTGTGAAGGGGCTCCGCGTGGGCTACGTCCCGCAGTGGATGCAGGAGCACCCCGCCACGAACGTGGATCGCGCCGCGCTCGACGCCGTACGCACGTTGGGGATGGTGCCGACCGAGGTGTCACTCCCCGATTGGCCGTATGGCGCGCTCACGTTGCTGATCTTCGCCGAGGCCGCGGCCGCGTTCGAGGAGATCACCCTCAATGGCAAGACGAGCCAGCTGACGTCGCAGACGAACGACTCCTGGCCCAACCTCTTCCGGCAGGCGCGCTTTCTGTCGGCGGTGGACTTCGTGCAGGCCGACCGGTTCCGCCGTCGCGTCGCGAACGAGATGGCGCGGATCTTCAGCGAGGTCGATGTGCTGCTGGTGCCGTCGCTGCGTGACGAAATGCTCACGCTGTCCAACGCCACAGGGCACCCGAGTCTCACCCTGCGCGCCGGCTTCGTGCAGGTGTCGGACGCCCGCAGCGACTGGGCGCCCAACCCCGAGCGTCCGCTGCCCCACTTCACCACGCCGCGCCGCGTGCCGCATGGCATCACACTGCTGGGGCGGTTGTTCGACGACGGACTGGTGGGACAAGTTGGCGTCGCACTGGAACGACACTTCCGGGTGGCGGGAGAGCATCCGCCCGGCGTCGCGTAGGTGAGACGGCGCGCGCTGCATCCCGCCGCGTCGCGTCCGGGCCGGGACTGACCATGCATGTCTGCCTGATGTGCATCGAGTTCTTCGGGGATTCGATCTACGGCGGCTTTGGCCGGTCCACGCGCTTTATCGGAC
Organism: Gemmatimonadota bacterium; assembly: GCA_031127225.1. Lineage (GTDB taxonomy): Bacteria > Gemmatimonadota > Gemmatimonadetes > Gemmatimonadales > Gemmatimonadaceae > Gemmatimonas. Next base: position 33,086 of record JARIEV010000007.1, read on the forward strand.
GGGAACTGGCACGTCGGGGGGTGCAGGTGTCGGTGGTCGTCTCTCGGCGCTCACCCGATCGCCCGGACCGGTACGAGCTCGAGGGGATGACGGTGCATCAGGTCGCGCCGGCCCGGATGGACCACGCGGTACGGTTATTCCGCACGCTGCGCGCCGATGTGTACCACTCGCAGGACACCTCGATGCTCACCCTGCTGGCCCGGATCGCCTGTCCGCAGGCGGCGCATGTGGTGACCTTTCGCGATCCCATGGACCACGGGGACTGGCGCATCGAATCCGACCACGCCGGCATGCCGGCGGCCGGGTGGTGGAGTTACCGGCAGTTCATCGGCAATCCGCTGGTCACGCGTGCAGTGCGCCAAGCCGATGGGCGCTACGCCGCGGCCACGTTCATTGGCCCCAAGGCGCAGGCCATTTTCGGGTTGCCGGAGACGCCCCCCCTCTTGGCGTCGCCGGTGGACCTGCCGCGCACCGGCACCCCGAAGGCCACGCGTCCCACGATCTGCTGGGTGGGGCGATGGGAGGGGCGCAAGCGTATCGAGCACTTCTTCGCGCTCGCGGCCGCCAATCCGCACGTGACCTGCGTGGCCGTGGGTGGCGCGCGCGACGCGCAGCGCGACCGGGCGCTGCGGGTGCAGTACAGCGGCCTGCCCAATCTCCTCATGACCGGGGTGCTCGATCAATTCGCCGACCCGGCGTGGAGCCGCGTGATGGGCGAGAGTTGGGTGCTGGTGAACACCTCGCTGCGCGAGGGGCTGCCCACCACCTTCCTGGAAGCGGCGGCCCACGGGACCGCCATCCTGAGCGGCAACGACCCGGACGGGTTTGCGAGCCGGTTCGGGGCACACGCCGAGGAGGGACGCCTGCAGGACGCGCTGACGTGGCTGCTGGCGCACGACCGCTGGCGCACGTTGGGTCAGGCGGGATACGCCTTCGTGGCCCAACAGTTCGCCACCGAACCGGCGCTGCAGGCACACCTTGCCGCCTACGTCGTCGCCATCGACGCCGCGCGTCGCCGCACCGGGGCTACGTCACGCCGCGCCTCGTGAACGGCGGGCGCGATCCGCTTCCCATTCGTCAAACGGACCGTCGAAGTCCATCAGCCGTGTGCCGTTGAACCACCACACCCGGGTGGCCACCTGACGCAGGAAGGCGCGGTCGTGGCTCACCAGCAACACGGTGCCATCGAACTCGTCGAGCGCATCTTCGAGCACCTCGATGTTCTCGACGTCGAGGTGGTTGGTGGGTTCGTCGAGCACCAGCAGGTTGGCGCCGGTGAGCGTCATGAGCGCCAGCGCCATGCGGGCCCGCTCACCGCCGCTGAGGGTGCGGATTTCGCGGAACACTTCGTCGCCACTGAACCCGAAGGCGCCCAGATGGTTCTGGATGTTGCCGCGGCTCCAGAGCGGCCGCTGCGCCTGAATGGCGTCCGACAGCGACAGCTTGAGCGGAAGGTCGGCCAAGTCCTGTCGGAACCACGCCGGCGTGATCGAACTGCCCACGCGCGCCTGGCCACCGGCCGGCTCGAGATCGCCGAGCATCGTGGAGATGAACGTGGATTTGCCGGCGCCGTTGGGGCCCACCAGCGCCACGAAATCGTTGCGCCGCAGTGTCGCCGTGAAGTCGCTCACGAGCACACGCCCTGGCACCTCCACGCGCAGCTCATCGATGGAGACCACTTGGTCGCCGCCGCGATCCGCAATCTTGAATTCGAGCGACATCGCCGCGGGATCGCCCACCGGCGGTGCGAGGCGCGGCAGCCGTTCGAGTCGCTTGCGTTTGCCCTTCGCCTGGAACGAGTTGACGCCGGCCAGATTCCGCCGGATGTACTCCTCTTCCTTCTTCACGTAGGCACGCTGCTTCTCCACTTCACGCTCGCGCGTGAGCCGTCGTTCGGCGCGCTGCGGCACGAACTGGCTGTAGTTCCCCTTGTACGCCTCGCTCGTCTTCGCCTCGATGTGCAAGATGTTCGTGCAGATCGCGTCCATGAACGCACGATCGTGCGACACCACGAGTACGGTTTCGTCGCACTCCTTGAGCCACTCCTGCAGCCAGGTGGTGGTGTCGAGGTCGAGGTGGTTGGTGGGTTCGTCGAGCATCAGCAGGTCCGCGGGCGCAATGAGCTGCGCCGCCAGTCCCACACGTCCGCGCTCTCCGCCCGACAGCGTAGACACGAGCCGCGTCTTCGACTCCTCGGCATCGAAGCCGAGTCCCTGCAACACGGCATCCACGCGGGCGTGGTAGATGTACCCGCCGAGGTCCGCGAAGCGCTCCTGATCCTGCCCGAATTTTTCGAGCATCTCGTCGGTGCACTTATCACCCATCTCCCCGAGGGCCATCGCCTGGTCGGCGATGCGCTGCTCGAGGGCGATGACCTCACGCCAGGCGGCAGCGCCGGCCTGCCAGACCGTGGTGGCGCCCTCAAAGGCCCGGTGCTGATCGAGCAGGGCGTGACGCAGTCCCGGCTTCCGGGCGACGGCGCCGACCGTGGGCTGGATCTCGCCGGTGATGACGCCGAAGATCGACGTCTTGCCGGCGCCATTGCGGCCGATGATCCCCCACCGCTCACCTTCGGCGACGGTGAAAGTGATGTCTTTGAGGAGTTCGGTGGCTCCGAAGGAGATACCGATATTGGAGCAGGAGAGAAGCGTCACGCGGCGATGATGGCGTCAGGTGGAAGATGTCATCGTAAATTTAAACCCCATGCGCACCCTCCTTCCCATCGTCCTCGGCCTCACGCTGCTGTCGGCCTGCCGTCTCCCCGTGGGCCGGACCGCGCACGTCCCGCGCAAGGCCGTGTTCATTCTGCTCGATGGCATCCCCGCCGATGTGATCGAACAGGTGGACACCCCGATGCTCGATGAGATCGCCGCGGCCGGTGGGTACGCACGCGCCTCCGTGGGCGGCCAACAAGGTGGGCGCACCGAAACGCCGACCATCTCGGCGCCCGGCTACATGAGCCTCCTCACGGGCACGTGGGCGAACAAGCACAACGTGTGGAACAACAACAACCAGTCGCCCAACTACGCCTACTGGAACGTCTTCCGCATCGTCGAGTCGGTTGACCCGTCCCGGACAACGGCGCTGTTCTCGACGTGGCTCGACAATCGCACGGTGCTCGTGGGCGAAGGGCGCCCGGGGGCAGGCGACTTCCGGCTCGACCACACCGCCGACGGGTTCGAGCGGGACACCGTGGCCTTTCCACATGATCGGGCGTCGCGATACATCCAGGCCATCGATGAACGCGTGGCCACGGACGCCGCGCAGTACATCGCGGCGAACGGGCCCGACCTGTCGTGGGTGTATCTCCAGCACACCGACGACGTGGCCCACGCGAACGGTGACAGCGAGGCGTTTCATACCGCGGTGCGTCAGGCGGATGCACGGGTGGGACGCATCTGGGCAGCCGTGAAGCAGCGCCAGGCGCTGGGCGAGCATTGGATGATCGTGGTGACGACCGATCACGGGCGCGATGCCCGCACCGGGAGAGGGCACGGCGGGCAGTCCGAGCGGGAGCGCATCACCTGGATCGTGACCAATCAGTCGCGGCTCAATGCGCGCTTTACACGCGGCACGCCGGCGATCGTGGATATCGCGCCCTCGATTTTGCAGCATCTGCGCATCGCGGTGCCCACCGCGGTGGCGCGTGAAATGGATGGTGTGTCGTTCCTGCGGCGCGGGGTGCGCTGAGCCGTGTGATGCCGTCGACGTCCTGCGACGCGCGGTCCTATGGCCTCGTGATGGCAGCTGGCCGCTCGGATGCCCCACCCAACCGGCCAATCCCCGCCGCCGCGAGGTCGCGGAGCGGACGCAGTTCGGCCTCCGCATCCGCCAGCAGCACCACGGCCTGCCGGTAGTAACCAAGGGCGTCCGCGCGGCGACCCGCCCGTTCGGCAAGCTCGCCGCGCCGCACGAGACTGGGAGCGAGGTACACGTAGTCGAGCCGCGCCCCAAGCGGGATGGACGCGAACGCTGTGGCGGCCAGCACATCACGACCGGAGGCCACCAGTGCGTCGGCCCGCTGCCATCGCTCACGGGTGCGGGAGAAGTACGTGGACCGCCCCGCAAACTGGTACGGAACGACCGGCACAAAGTCCTCGAGCACGCGCGGCGCGCGGCGTCCCGCCCGCCGACCGGATTCGGTGGTCAGGCCCAGCTGCAGATCGGGGCAGAGCGCCCGCACGCGCGCCAGCGCGCTGATGTCACAACGCAGCGGCGACGTCGCACGTCCATCGGCCAGCGCAAGCTGCGCGTGCAGGTACGCGGTGATGAGAGGCGCTGCCGGCACGTCGACGCCGAGTTCGAGACTCAGCGGCAGACTGCCGGTGGAGAGCCCCGCGAGGTTATCGAGGCCTTGTTGGGCGTCGTGCCGCCGCTCGGCGCTGACCGTGGCAAAGGGGAGCGTCGCGAAGTACGCTCGGCTCCAGGCTGCCGCGACGGGGTCAAGCGGGGCCGCCAGATCGAGCTCACGCCCAGCCTCCGTGAAGCGCCCGCGCGCCACGGCCAGATGTGCCAGCGCGACATGCCCCTGCGCCTGCACGGTGCGCGGGTACGATGCGACCGTGAGCCGCCGAGCCAGCGGCGCGGCAGCAGACGGATCCGCCATCATCCCGGCGAGCATACTGTGGAGATAAAAGAGCGAATAGTCGGGGAGCGAATCGAGCAGTGGCTGCACGGCCGCGATCGACGCCGTGGTGCCGATCCCGTACGCCGCGAGCACACGCGACTCACCGGCGACGGCGCCGCGCGCGCCGAGACGCTCGAGCTGGCGCAGCAACGCGCGCAGTGCCGGCGCATTCCGGGCCCGCGCCTCGGTGCGGAAGCCGTGGACGATCGCTTCGAAATTGCTGCTGTCGAGCGCGATCACCGTGCGCCACGCATCGGTGGCGTCGTCCATCGACTGCCCCAGCACCGCGGCGCCATGAAACAGCACCTCGGCCAGCTGGAACCACGCGTCGCGGTCGAAGCGGTCGCTGGTCGCGAGCTCGCGGAAGATCGCCTCGGCACGAACCCCGTCGCCGGCGCGCCACCGGGCGTACCCGGTGAACAGCTCGCGGTTGCGGCCGGTGATGGCCGTGGCGCGCTTCAGCGCCTCCACGATGGCGCTGTCCGCATCCTGCGTACGCTGGGTGTACTCGGCGGCGATAGCGCGCCGGTACCATGCCTCCGCGAAGCGCGCATCCAGCACGGTCGCGTCACGGAACGCCTTCCATGCCCCATCGAAGTCTCCCCGACGCAACAGCATCTCGCCGTCGAGGTACGTGCGGAGCGTGCCGGGCACCACGCTGCCACGCAGCCCGGCCGCGCGGGTGCGCTCGCCCAACTCCGGATACAGCGCGGCCGTGAGTTCGCGCGCGAGCTGGTCGGCCACCACGAGCACGGAGTCCCGGGAGCCCGTGACCGACAGGTGCACCGGGCTCGTGGTGTTCAGGTCGAGATCGACGCGCAGCTGACTCGTGGCGAGGTCCAGCGAGCCCGTCACGACGATGTCGGGGGCGACCGACTCGCCGTTACGCTGATTCGCGACCCCACGATGTACGATACGGACACCGTTCGATCCCTGTGCACCGCTGACGAGCGCATCGGCCAGCGCGGTCGCCAGCGCTCGCGCGCCGACGGTATCGCCGCGCAAGACGAAGGGCTCGATGATCACGTCCCGCGGGCGTGACGCGGCATTTCGGGAGGGCTCGACGTCGGGCTGGGTGCCGGAACGGCGTACCGCTTCGGCGGCCAACCCCACCACACCAGCCACCAGTGCGACCGCCAACGTACCACCACGCCAGCGCGGGGTACTGGCACGACGGGGCGCGGCCGGCGGTGGCGGAGGCGGTACGGCCGGTGCGGCGGGCGGTGCGGCCGGTGCGGCGGGCGGTACGGCGGGCGGCTCCGCTTCACTGCTGTCGGCGGACACGGGCGCAGCCGTCCACGCGGCCGGGCGCGCGACGAATCGCTGCGCGAGGCGCGCCAGCACCTCCGGATCGGGCTCGACCTCCAACTCCGTGCGCATCCGCCGCTCCCACGCCGCGGCGGCGGCCCGCGCGGCCGACGGGTCGCCGGCACTGGTCACCGCATACACGTACCCGAGCAACGCGCTGCTGTCGAACGGAAACAGCGACAACACGCGCTCCCGGCAGCGTCGAGCGGCCGGCCAATCGCCCTGCGCTTCGTCGGCGTCGGCGCGTTGCTCGAGGGCGGACCGGAGGCGTTGCGCGGTGTCGACGCGCACCGCGTCCACCCACCGTTCGAATTCTGCGGCGCCCTTGATGTAGAGCCCTTCCACGAAGGTGCCGCGGTAGAGCGCCACGGCGCGAAACACATCGCCGTCCGCCAGCGCTGACCGAAACCGGATCAGATCGGTGGACAGCGCGTCGGGGTTGAAGGTCAGGTCGTGCGCGGTCGCCCGAATGACGTCGTCACCCAGTTCCCGCTTGAGCACATACAGGGCCTGCGTGAGCAGCCGGCGGGCGCCGGCGATGTCTTGCTCGGGCCAGAGAAGACCAATCGCCCGCTCGCGCGCGACGGGCGACGGAAACGCCTCGGCGACCACAGCCAGCAGCGCGAGGCGTCGCGGCTGCGCGGCGCCGGCGGGCACCGCGGTGGGGGTGTCCACCACGGTGATGGCCGCCGCGCCAAGCAAATGCAGCTCGAATGCGGACGGCGTGGCGCTCCGGTCGCCGGACTTAGGCATTGCCGATAATAGCGTGAGTACCACGCCGCCGCTTGCGGGCGGCGGCGCGACACACACGCACGGACGTAACGGTTCGCGCAACGCGCGTTCGACGTCGAGGAACGGCGTGGCGCCCGCTGCCGCGACGCCTTACGGCGTCGCGCCGCGCGACACGGACAGCGTGTAGTTGATCACGGGTTGTATCCAGTCGCCTTGAAAATTCGCGAGCTGGAATCCACCCGAACTGATCTCGATTGCGTAGTTCCCCGCCGTGGCCGGCGTCACCGTGACGGTGCGCACCCCGTTCACCGTCGGGCCGACATTCTGCGCTGCCACAACACCACTGCGGAATATGGTCAGCGCACTCTGCCCCGGCATGCCGCTCACGCTGATCGTGTACGGCTTGCCGGCGTCGAGCTTAGCGACGAGATAATGCGCAAGAATCGGCTTCCCGATCACCGCCGGGAAAGGCGAAAACTGAATGTTGAACGTACAGCTGTTCTGCGCGGTCACGGCATCCTGATACGAGGCGCCGGGCACGATGTACAGAATTGGCGCGGCCCCACCGGAGGTGCAGGCATGACCGACCGCCGCCGACTTGGTGAGCGTGTACGCGCCGGTGGTCGTGGATGTCATACCGCTCACGAAGAGCTGCATCGGATCACCGTTGCCGACGATCCGCAGTTCGGGGGTCGTGCCGAAAATCGAACCGTATACCAGCCCGGCGGCCACGTCGGCGGTGGACTCCTTCATGCCGAACACCCCAGCGAAGTCACGCGTCCACCGGATCACCGTGACCGTGTTCGCCGGCGGCACCATCCGGTAGTAGTCCGAGTAGCGCTGGGATGCGACGAACAGGCAATCCGACGTGGTGATGGTGCCACTGATGACGGTGGGGTTGCCGTTCTTCAGCGCGCACGGATCCGCCACGACCCGGTAAGGGGAGAAGTGGCGCGTGGCCGCACGCACCGTGTTGGTGATGGAATCGACGCTCACCGCTTCGGTGAGCGGGACCCACACGCCATCCTCGAAGCGGGCCACGCGCAGGGTGCCCTGATCGGTGTTCGGTGGCAGCAGCGTGGGGTCATACTTGAGCGCCATCTCCACCGGCTGGTCGAATTGCGTTCCGCTCGGCCCGAATTCGTAGGCGGGCCCGACCGTGTTCGGCGTGTCTTCCGCCTCGGGGTCGAGCGTGACCGTGATCGGCGTGGTGGTCGTCAGCGCACCTTGCGGGAGCACCAGCGTGACGTCGCCGGCATAGCCGGAGACGGTGCCTCCCGCTGGGGAGGTTACAGCGAGTTGGCCAACGATAATCGTGCTACTACCGCTCACGGCGCTCGACACGCTGCCGCTCGACGCGTGATTCGCCTCCCCGAACGTGGCCGTGATCGTGGCCGTACCAGAAGCGACGGACGTGACGACACCCGCTGGCGATACCGTAGCCACGGCCGTGTTGGAGCTGTGCCAGGACAGGCTCGCGTTGGGCAGGGGCGTTGGCCGACCGTTAATGGCAGCGGTTGCTAGAATCGTGACCCCTTGGACAATCGGGCCAGTTCCAACGGTGACGGTGAGCGCGGGCGCGGCGGCGAGTGCGGCAGCGGCCGCCGACGCCGCCGAGGTGGGAGAGGGCGCGACGTCGCGCGGGGTCGTGGGATCACCGCAGGCAGTGGCGAGCAGCACCACGGCGCTGAGGACCGAGCCGCGACCGGCCCAGCCGAGAAGAGCGGATTGAGACATAAACAGGAAGGGGCAATAGGTGAATGTGGTGCGACTCGTCCGCACACGCCCTCACCGTACCGTCCGCCGCTCAACCCGCTCTGCTACGGGGAGTCAACTGCGCCGCTGATCGATGTGTTTTTCACCATAAATCGGCCGATAGTCGGCGGGCGACCACGAATATTTCCTGATGCCTTTGGCTGTGACCGGCCGGCGGCTAGTTCTTCTTGAACAGCAGCGATGCGCCGTCGGCACTGCTTGTCAGCTGCCCCTTGCCCACCGTGGCCCCGTAGATGTTGTCAATCTGACCGGTCTTTTGCGTAAGCACCAAGCTCAGCGAGCCTCCCGTCACTTTGTACGTGCCCGCTCCCGCTGATCCTTCATCGAACTTCTCGGTATTTCGCGTGTTTGCGCCTTGAGCCGTCACTGAGTAAGAAAAGCCACCATTGGCGCCAAGAGACAGCGTCCCTGATAACGTATTGATGATGTAGAGATCGTCCTTGTACGTCTCGCCGGGGATCTTCACGCCATTCACTTCGATGAGCGTGTACGCGCCCGTGATGGCCGACAGCACGGTAGCGGTGTCTTGCGCCACACCTGCCCGTGCCGTCGCGATCACCGCCCCGTTGTCCACCGTTTTCAGCTGGCCGGTTGCCCGGGTGATCGTCGCGATGCCGGTGCTGCCGCTGAACCATTCGGGCGAGCGGCCGACCATCAGGCGTCGCTTGTCGTCGTAGACATTGGCGAGCAGGTTGAAGGTGCCGCCGATTGTGCTCACCTCGGCGCCGCGCGTGATAATCGAGACACTGTCGGCGCAGCCGCCATAGAGCTTGAAATTCTCGAAACACGCCGTGGCTTCTTCAGGCGGCTCAAACCAGTACAACGCCGCTTGGCCGGCCGTGATGGGCGCCTTGAGCAGCGCGACCGCCTGGTCGGCGCGATTGAGAACCTGGAGCATCATCCTCGCGATGCCGGAGAAGATGTTGCGACCAACGATTCCGCGATTCAACGCAATATCAAAGAGAGCAGGTGCCGAGCTGATGGCGGCGTTGGTCGCAGCCGAGACGACCGCGGGATACGCCTGCCTGCCTGCAAAAAGGTCCGTAAGAACACCCGCCTTGTTGACCGTAGCGTAAACCTCGGCGATCGTCTTGGCGTCGTTCGGAAACTTGACGCCCACGAAAGTCATCAGCGTGTTTGCAAAGTCGACTACCAGCTGGCCAACGACGAGTTCCTTGTCGATCTGCACCGTGAGTGTGAGCGGGCCGTCTGCGCTTGCGCGCACAGTGCCGTCGCCGGCTGTGTAGCCCGGCGGAAAGCAAAGTATGCACGCCCCGGAGCCCGTCACGATGGCGCGGCGTTCCTCGCTTGAGGACTTGATGGAGAAGGGGATCAACGACTCGTTCCGGAACGAGATCGTTCCCCCAGCGATAGCCGGGGGCGCCGCGCCGGCACCGTTGATTCCCACCACCTTGTAACGGCTAAAAGACGCGACGCTTTCGTCCACCGCAGCGGACTGCTTTGCCGGTAGGGGCACCGGATTGCGCGCAGGCTGGAGCGCCGTCGTCGTCGCCGTCGCGATACGGCCGCCCATCGCGATTGCCGGCGCGGACAGCGCGAAGGACTGGCCACGCCTCGCGATGGCGGTGATGGAATCTGAGAGCGCCGCGAAATCAGCGTTCGTGAAAATGGCTTGGTTCAGCGTGGCTATGGGCAGCGCCTCCAGAAGTCGAATCGGCAGCAACAGGCGGACGAGCATCTGGGCCGTGGAGGATGCATCCAGCGCCGTAGTGCCGTTCGGCGTGACAAGGCCGGCGAGCAGCGCGTCGCCCGCCGCATTCAGCGCGACGACAGGCGAAAGGGCGATGTTGCCGGTCGCGATCTTGCCCGGGCCAGCAGCACTAATTGAGTCACCAACGCCGACGAACGCGACGATGCTTGCCCGTATTGTGGCGTCAACAGATGGTGCGAATTGCACTGTCGCCCCGATCACCGGCACCACCGCCGAAACCACGACACTCGCCGCCCCGGACTTCCCGTCCACCGCTGCCGCGATCGTCACCGTGCCCGCGCTGAGCCCCGTGACAGTCCCGCTCGACGACACCGTCGCCACGGCCACGTTCCCCGACGTCCACTGCACGGTCTTCCCAGCGACCTCGTTGCCGCTGGCGTCGCGGACCGTCGCCGCGAGCGCGACCGTCGCCCCGACGTTCACGGACGCCGAGGCGGGAGAAACCGCCACCGACGCCACCACACTGACGGGTGGTTGCGGCGTCGGGCTGGGTGGCGGGGTCGGCACGTCGGGTCCACAGGCCGCAAAGAGTACGAAAGCACCACACAGCGCCGCGCCGCGCCACACGGGGTGCACACCGGCGCCATTCATTGGAATTCTCGTACTCGGGGACAACATGGTAGCTCCGTAATTACACGTGAAAGTCAGGCGTCCGGGCACCGGCGTGGATTTCACGCGAGCGATCCACCCTCGCCGAGGCGTCGGGCGCCAAGTTCAGTTTAGAGCTCGCCGCTCAACCCGCTCTGCTACGGGGAGTCAACTGCGCCGCAAGGACTCGTTTTTCCACCGTCAATGCACGTACACGCCGGTAGGGTACGGTCGCGCGGCGACGCCCCGGCGCCGAGACTCCGGCGCATGACCCCCGTCATCTTTCCGGCCGCACACCGCCCGCGCCGCACCACCGACCGCACCGGCGCCCGACTCGGGATCGCCCTGCTCGCGTACCTCACGGCGATTACGCTGGTCGTCACGCTGGCCCCATTTGCGTTCACGCGGGACATCGTCCACGGCGTCGACCTCGCCGTCAGGCCGTGGGACATGGCGAGGCACGGGGTGATGTTCGCGCCCCTTGGGTTCGTGTATCAGCTCTCCCGCCCGCGGGGATCCCGGGTCCGCTGGGGGTGGGTGGCGTGGGGGGCCGCGGGCCTCGGCATCCTGATCGAGACGCTGCAACTCCTCGAGTCGACGCGGCAGGCGTCCCCCGTCGACGTGGTGTCCGGCACACTGGGCGCGGTGCTGGGCGCCGGCAGCTTCCAGCTGCTGAGCCCGTCACGCGAGAGCGAACGCACGGTCCGCACGCTCGCCGTCGAGCTCCCGGTCATGGGGTTGGTCTACCTGTTCGTCCCGCTCGGGTGGCTCATCGGCCTCGCGAGTGCCGGCACCGCCCGGGCGTGGCTGGTCCTGCCGGTCGCCGCCGCGGCCGCGCTCGTCCTTGGCACCGTGCACGGCGCCGTATTGGCCGACCGGGCGCGCCGCACCATGCCCTGGCTCTGGGCCACCTGCCTCGTCTGGTGCGCCGTCGCGCTCATTCCGGGCACCGTGCGCGATCCGCGGCTGATGGCCGCGTGCGCCATGATCATGCTTATTATCGCACATATTCGCGCCATTATCGCGTCACGATACAATGAGCATCACACCACGCGGCGGTTTGAGCGGCCCACGCTGGTGGTTATTGCCCCGCTCGTCCTGCTCTATCTGGCCGGGGCGGCGGGCTGGCCGTGGCACGACATCGCGTGGCCATGGCCCGGGGTGGCAGGGCTGCTCCCCGCGGAGACGTTCTCCACGGCGCAGATCTTCCGTCCCCTGGAGCAGCTGGCCGCGTTCACGCTGGTGGGGTACGGGCTCGCCGAATGGGATGGCCGCGTTGTGGAGGACACGGGGGCGTTGGCCGTGCGGGTAGCGGGGCGGGCGGGGCTGCTGGCCGTACTGTTGGCGGTGGCCACCGCGTTCCTGAACGGCCGCCCCGCCAGTGTGCTCCTCGCCGTGCTCAGTACGGCGGCCGCGGTGATGGGCGGTCGCCTGTACAGCCTGCAGCGCGACCACGTCCGCGCCCTGATCCGCCGGAGCATCCGCACGATGCCCGCGGCGGCCGAGATATCCGGGCGTCGGGCGGACAGCGGACCGGAGGAGAGCGGACCGGTGGTCAACGGACCGGTGGTCAGCGGACCCGCGAGCCGTCCCGCCGCGCGTCCGGCAAGTCCATTCCGCTAACGCGCGGCACCGGCGGCGCAGACGCCAGATCGCCCTCGCACCGAGGTTCCGATGCGAGGGCGATCTGACGTCCGGGCCACACGATGCGGCGTGGGGTACTACGCGCGGCGCCGGCGATACGCGGTGCCACCCAACAACGCGAGACCCGCCAGCATCAAAGCGTAGGTCTCGGGTTCGGGGACCGTGGTAGGGACCGAGGACAGATACGCGGACGTTGCGTCTGCGGAATAGCGCTGCGTGCTGCAGCCGCTGCTGCACTCGATAAAGTTCCAAGTGTTTCCGAACTGTGCGGTAGTCACCGCCAGATTCACGCGAGCGCTTGCGACGTCGAGATCCGCGGGGGTAACTCCGAAGCCAAAGCTAAAGGTGTCCCAACCCCCATTACCTACGAATCTCAAATATCCGCCAATGTTCGATACCGTGTTGTAGCTCAGAACATTTGCGTATCGCAGTGGGGAGTTCTGACTGTAAGAGCCAGCATAAAATTTACTGCTCATGGCAATATCCCAGCTCAGGATTTGGTCCGTATCAGGAGCCCATTCAAAGCGACCGGTCGCCGTGGCTCCACCCGCGAACGTGAAGTTGTTGAGAGTCCACACGACCGACGCCGTCGGTTGGGCGTGCGCCGCCCCAGGCAAGGCCAGCGCGGCTGCCGCCAGCAGGACGGTCTTCAGGAGCATCTTCTTCATCGTGGATTGGCTCTCTTGGGAGGGAAATCGGGGGGCTGGCTGGACCGTCAGACGCGGGCGCCTACATTCCATCGGTTCCACGCTCGAGTGAATCGCAAGAGGCATGCCATACATTACGACTCATTCAGACATCGCAACTGCTTGTGCTGTAGTCGCTTGCGTGCAATGCACGAGCCTGCTCGGCAAGGCTGAGGTCGGAGCTGCTGCATAAAAGCGGCAGTCCCGTGTCACACCCCCCGCGGACACGTCCGGCGTCGGCGCCGTTGGGTGATGCGAGTCGCTGGCGTCCTGTCCCGACGCCTAGTGTCACGGCGCCTCACGTCGTATCGTCCTATGGAGTACGCCTTATTCGGTTCTTCCGTCCGACCGGCTCGCACGCCGGACCGGCACACTCCCGGAGCACGCTCGCCATGATGGTCCGCCGCCCGATCGTCAGCCTCGCGGTCTTTTGTCTGCTCGCCGGCGCCTCGTCGCTCGCCTCGGCCCAGGCTGGCATGGATCACAGCATGCACCACATGGGCCCCGAAATCGTCATCCCGAACGGCGCGCGGTACACCAAGGCGGACGTCGAGTTCATGCAGGGGATGATCGCCCACCACGCGCAGGCGATCGTGATGTCGCGCTTGGCGGAAAAGAACGGCGCCAATCCGCAGGTGCTCAAACTGTCGCGGAAGATCGATCAGTCGCAGGTGCCCGAGATTCAGATCATGCAGCACTGGCTCGAGCGGTACGGCCAGTTTGCCCCGGACACCGCCTCGTGGCACGGCATGCGGATGGACGGCATGCTCACCGACGAGGAAATCGCCGCCCTCGACAAGGCGAAGGGCGTCGCCTTCGACCGCGCCTTCCTGATCGGCATGATCAAGCACCACGAGGGCGCGCTCAAAATGGTCGACGATCTCTTCAAGGTGAAAGGCGCCGGACAGGAAGTGGACGCCAACGTCTTCGCCAATGATGTGGTGAGTGCCCAGACGGCCGAAATCGGCATCATGCGCGGCCTGCTCGCCAAGCTCCCTCCGCAGTAACCCGGGGAGACCACGCCATCCGGCGTGCCGTCTTCCCCATCCCCACCCACTGGAGTGTGTACCGATGCGCGTCATGCGTGGCTTGACCCTGCTGTTCGCGACCGCCGTCGTGCCGACGCTGTTGTCGGCGCAGACGTACCCGAGCAAGTCCGATCCCCGGAACAACCTGAAGCCGGGTCGGTTGGACGCGGGCGTTGCGGCCAGCAACATGAAGCTGCTGTCGTTCACGCCCAAGCCGGCGCAGTTCGACACGGTGCGCGGACTCACGTTCGTCAACTCCGACCTCGCCTTCGGCACCCATTACGTCTATCAGGCCAACTTCGCCGGCTTCTCGATCTGGGACATCACCGACCCGGCCAAGCCGGCCATGACGGCCGTGGTGCAGTGCATCACGTCGCAGGGTGACCCGTCGATCTACGGCAACCTGCTGTTCATCTCCGCCGAGGGCGCGGGCAACCGCAACGACTGCGGCAGTGGCGGCGTGCAGGATCCGAAGGATCACATGGCCGGCGTCCGCATCTTCGACGTGTCCAATCCGAAGGCGCCCAAGCTCGTGAAGAACGTGCAGACGTGCAAAGGCTCGCACACGCACACGATCGTCCCCAGCCCGACCGATCCGCGCACGATCTACCTGTACGTGTCGGGACAGCAGGCGGCGCGCCCCGAGACGGAGCTGGCCGGCTGCAAGAACGGCACCGATCCCTCCGATCCCACCAACTCGCTCTTCCAGCTCGACATCATCAAGGTGCAGCTCGATCGTCCCGAGCAGGCCAAGGTGATTCCCGGCGCGCGCATCTTCGCCGGCCTGGACGGCGCCAGCGAGTGCATGCGCTTCTGCGCGCCCGGCGACGCGCGTCGTGCGGCGGGACGCGCCCGCCCGGTGGCGGATCCGGCCATGCCCACCGGCCCGCGCAACTGCCATGACGTGACGGCATATCCGGCGATGAACCTGCTCGCGGCGTCCTGCTCGACGCACTCCATTCTCGTGGACATTTCGAACCCCGAGAAGCCGTTCCGCATCAGTGCCCTCGCCGACACGAACAACTATCAGGGGCGGCACACCGCCGCGTTCAGCAACGACGGCAAGAAGCTGATCCAGACCGACGAATGGGGCGGCGGCACGGGCCCGATGTGTCAGGCCTCCAGCATGATCGAGCTCGGCGGCAACACGGTCATCTCCCTCGACGCGAAGAAGAAGCAGACCCAGCGCGCCTACTTCAAGCTGCCGTCGGCCCAGACAGCCGAAGAGAACTGCGTGTCGCACAACGGGGGCGTCATCCCCGTGCCGGGGCGCGACCTGTACGTGCAGGGCTGGTACCAGGGCGGCGTGAACATCATGGACTTCACCGACCCCGACAAGGCGATTGAAATCGGCTACTTCGATCGCGGGTCGATCGATCCGCCGCAGCCGGTGGATGTCCCGTCGGCCGCCGCGGCCGCCCTGGCGCCGGGCGCGCGTCCGCGCAGCAACACGATCGGTGGTTCGTGGGGCGCGTACTACTGGAACGGCCTCATCTTCTCGTCCGAACTCGACCGCGGCATGGACATCCTCGAGCTCACGCCGAGTGCACAGCTCTCGGCCAACGAAATCGCCGCGGCGAAGCTGGTCACCTTCACGGACTACAACCCGCAAAGCCAGCCCAAGATGACGTGGCCGGCGGCGTTCGTGGTGGTGCGCTCGTACCTCGATCAGCTGGTGCGCGGCACCGGCCTCGCGTCTGAGCGCACGACGGCCATTTACGCGGCACTCGATGCGGCGGAAATGAAGTCGGGGCTGGCGCGCGCAACGGCGCTCACCGCGCTCGCGCTGCAGGTGGACAAGGACGTCGCTGGCGCGAAGGATGGTGCCCGCGTGAAGACGATGGCCGGTGAGATCCGGCGCCTCGCGGCGGCGTCGAAGTAGGCCGACACCGCGAGTCATGAACGACAAGGGCGCCCTTCTCACGAGGGGCGCCCTTGTCGTTGGTGGTGATGCGGTGTGCGCATGGGTGATGTTCATGAGGAGGAACGAGGATTGGCGACCGGCGTGCCGATCCGCGAGATTGCGCCTGTTGATGTTCCGGCGCGACCTGCCCCCAGCCCTCGGAGATGTGATGCGAACAACGTTGATGGTGCTGTTCACGCTGCCGCTGCTCGCGGTGAGTGCCTCGGCGCAGGCCACAGGCGGCGCCGGTGGCACTGGCGGCGCGGCACAAGCGGCGCAGCGCGCGGCGGCCGCGAACAAGCCGCGCACCATCGAGGGGATCAACACGGTGTGGCTCGAGGAACTCACGCAGCCCGAGTTCCGCGACATGATCAAGGATGGCTACACGACGGTGCTGATCATGACCGGAGGCGTCGAAAACAACGACGGCAACCTCTCGATGAACAAGCACAACATCAACAACAAGCTGCTCGGCGAGATGATGGCGCGGAAAATGGGCAAGACGCTCGTCGCGCCGCTCGTCACGCTCGAACCCGGAAACGCCGGCCCCAACATTCAGCCCGGTCGCGCCGGCCCGATGCTCTCGCAGGCCACGTACACCGCGCTGCTGTATGACATGGGCAACTACCTGCGCAGCATGGGCTTCACGGAGATTTACTACCTGGGCGACAGCGGCGGAAACGGCCGCGGTATGCAGACGGCGGCCGATTCACTTACCAAGGTGTACGCCGACAGCCCGAATAAGGTCGCCTTCAAGCACATCCCGGAGTACTACAACCACACCAGCGTGGTGCAGCCGTACCTCCAGAACGATCTCAAGATTCCTGAAGGGATCAAGATCGGCGCGAGCTCCGGCACCAGCGGTCTGCACGAAGAGCTTGGCATCGACGCCACGATGGCGCTGGCCGATCCGCAGTCGATCCGCTTTGCGCAGCGCGTGAAGGCCGGTCAGGCCGAGATCAACGGCATCAAGTTCGAGTCGCTGCAGTGGCTGCAGGAGCTCGGCCGCAAGGTGGCCGAGTTGCGTGTGACCACGACGATCAACGCGATCAACGCCTACCGGGCCACGCTGCCCACGCCGTAAGCGGGACGCCGGGCGCGCGTATCACGCGCGCCCGTTCAGCACCGCCCTACCCACGACGCCGGCACACGCACGTAACTGATCGCCGCGTACGCCCCTCGCTCGAACAGCACCCCCACATCGCCATCGGGGAGCACGGCCATCGTGGAGTACGCCGCCGCCCCGGGCTCGAGCACCCGCGACACGGGCCACGTGGCACCGCCGTCGCACGACTTGCGCACCGTGAGCCGCTGCCGCGCCGTACGGTCGGCGGTGTTGCTGAACAACAGTGCACCGCCCGGCGTGCGGATCAGCGCGGCGTTGTTGGCCGGGTCCACTAAGGTGCTATCCGCGCGCAGCGCCCCGTAGTGCGCGCCGCCGTCGCGGGATGCGGCCACCAACCGGTACGGCGTGGCGCGCGCGTTCAACTGCACCGTGCCATCGGCCAGCTCCACCACCTCGTTCTCGTCCACCCCCGGCCCCACCAGCGCCCCCATGCGCCACGTGGCCCCGTGGTCGTCGCTCAATAGGCTCGCGCCATACGTGGCCCCCGCCATTCGGATCACGTACGGCTGCACCAGACGCCCGGCGTGCGCCCCCTGCTGCAGCTGGATCCCCGCGCCCGACGTGGCGAATAGCCCACCCCACGTGGTGTCCTTGATCATCGACGTCAACCGGCGATGCCGCCACGTGGCACCGTCGTCGTCCGACCAGCTCACATCGGCGTGCAGAATCTGTGGGTCGTCGTCCCGATGCCCGGTGCGCGAACCCATAAACCCCTGCGCTACCGACGCGGCGTGAAAGAGAAACACGCGCCCCGTCACGCGGTCCACCACAAAACTCGGATCGCCGAAGCCGTACGGCGCGGTGTCCGACCGCACCACCACGCGCTCGCTCCACGTGGCGCCGCCGTCCGCGCTGCGACGCAGCACCAGCGCGATGTTGCTGGGCACGTCGGCCATGGCCGGCCGCGCATCGTACGCCGCCAGCAACGTCCCCGCCGTCGTTACGGCGAGCGCCGGAATCCGGAACACGGGCGCACCGCTGCCGCGCACATCGAGATCGCGCACGGGCAGCGGCATCGCGGCGTGCTGACCGTCCAGCCACGCGCGCAGCTCGGTCAGCTGCGCCTGCACCGCGTCGGGGTGCGTGGACTGCGGCGTGCGCTTGGCCCGCACCGACGACTGCGCGGTCACCACCCGCATCACATCGGCGCCGAACTGCGGATGGAACGTCCGCCACTCCGCCGGCGTCAACGCCTCGAAGGTGCGCTGCTGCTTGAGCAGGTCACGCACCATCCCCCCCACCACCTCGTGCGCCGTGCGGAACGCCACGCCTTTGGCCACCAAATAATCTGCCACGTCGGTGGCCAGCAGAAACCCCGACGTCGCCCGCGCCGTGCGCGCCCGATCGAGCGTCAGCGTGCGCACCACGGTGGCGGCCGCTCCCGCCGACCCCATCACGGTGTCCTCCGCGTCGAACAGCGACTCCTTGTCCTCCTGCAGATCCTTGTTGTACCCGGTCGGCAGCCCCTTCATCGTCGTCAGCAGCGCCGTGAGATGACCGATCGTGCGCCCCGTCTTGCCGCGCACCAGCTCCATCGGGTCGGGGTTCTTCTTCTGCGGCATCAGACTGCTGCCGGTGGCCACGGCGTCCGACAGCCCGAAGAAGCCGAACTCCTCACCCGTGAACAACACCACGTCTTCCGCCAGCCGGCTCAGGTGCACCATCGCCAGCGACGATGCGTGCAGAAAGCTGCTGGCATAGTCGCGATCCGCCGTGGCGTCGATGCTGTTTGCCACCACGCGCGAAAAACCGAGTCGCTGCGCGAGAAACGCCGGATCGATGGCGTAGTTCGTGCCCGCGATCGCCCCTGACCCCAGCGGCATGGCGTCGGCCTCTGCACGCACGGCGTCGAAACGCTGCACATCGCGGCGCAGCGCCTGCGCGTGCGCCAGCCAGAAGTGCGACACCAGCACCGGCTGCGCGCGCCGCACGTGCGTGTACGACGGCATCACCGCATCGCCC